>MVRP01000058.1 GCA_002067405.1 Syntrophorhabdaceae bacterium PtaU1.Bin034
CTGAGGGGGGTCAATTATGTATACGGGATTTCGGGTACGGGCCGGATCGATGAGGCCTATCTTCTTGCCCTCTTGCCTTTTATGGAAGGGGCAGTAAATGAATTGTACCTTCATCCGGATATGGCTTCCCCGTCCGGCAGGGAGCAGATGAAAGCGGTTACCTCGAGGCGCGTCCGTGACCGGCTGAACGGCTTCGGCCTTTCGCCCGTTGGTTTCAGGGAACTGACACACGCTTCTGCGCGTCACATAGAACTGGTGGCGGACAGCCCATGAAGACGCTGGTAGTGGTGTTTATTGCGACAATATGTGCAGCGGTGGGAGAGGCGTTCCTGAGCTACGGCATGCGCAGGATCGGCCAAAGCGATCCTTCCCTGGGGCGATGGTTTCTCATGGTCGTCACCGATCCATACGTGTACATCGGAGTGCTTTTCGTGACCTGTTTCTTTTTTCTGTACCTGGCCGCCCTGTCCTGGGCCGACCTCAGCTACGTCATGCCCCTTACCGCGCTCTCCTATCTTTTTGCCGCGGTCCTGGCAAAGGTCTTTCTCCACGAGCACATCTCGTGGTTGCGGTGGGCCGGAATCGTGATCATCGTCCTCGGAATAGCAATGGTGGCATTCGAGGAACGTATCCAGAAGACGGAAAAGGGCCAGGCCGAGACAATCCTTCGGAAGGTGACGGTGAGCAGGAAAGACGACCGTTCCAGCACAGGCCTGAAATCGAAAGCGGCGCACCGGTTTTGTGACCGGGCGGATGCAGACCGACAGGGAAGGTACGCTGAAGCATAGCCGCTCTATCAAGAGGTTAATCTTGCCGGTACTTCTCAACGACCTCCATCTCTTCTCATCAGAGACATCTGAAGAAAGATCACCCGAACAGCAACAGGACCCGGCGGAGAGGGTGCGGCGGGCAATAGAAAGAACCCGGCACTATTATATCCGCAACCAGCACCCGGACGGCTATTGGTGGTTCGAGCTGGAGTCAAACGTGACGATCACGGCGGAGTACCTGATGCTCCTCCATTTTGCCGGACTTGCCGACACCGAAAGGGATGCCAAGATCGTCAATCATATCTTGAAGCATCAAAGACCAGACGGCACGTGGGCCATCCATAAAGCCGGCAAGGGAGATTTGAGCACCACCGTGGAGGCCTATTTTGCCCTGAAGCTCGGAGGATTACCGGCTGACGACCCTCGTCTGGTCAGGGCCCGTCGCTTCATTGTCGGCAGCGGCGGTGTTGCGGCCTGTCGCTTCTTCACCAAGGTGTTTCTCGCCCTTTTCGGGCAGTACGACTGGAAAGAGATCCCCTCGGTCCCGCTGGAGATAGTGCTCCTGCCGCACTGGTTCCCGCTCAACATCTACAACTTCTCGAGCTGGGCGAGGGCGACCCTGGTTCCCCTGTCGATCGTCCTCGACGCGAAACCGGTGAAGGCCATCCCCGAGAACCGGGGGGTGCGCGAGCTCCACAGACGACCGGGCGTTGGAAACATCCCCCGGAAGTCGCTCGGCCCCCTCCTTTCATGGAAACGGTTTTTCGTGACGCTCGACAAGATGATAAAGGCCACAGAGGAAAGCCGTTTGCGGTCTTTCAGGAAGAAAGGACTGGAAGCGGCCTGGCGATGGGTCCGGCTCCATCAGGAAGAGACGGGAGATTGGGCAGGCATCCAGCCGGCCATGGTAAACGGCGTTCTTGCATTGCTGATCGAGGGCCACGGCCCTTCCGACGAGCCGGTAGCCAGGGGCCTCGACGCATTGGAGAGATTTGCCATCGAGCGGGAGAACGAGATACTGCTGCAGTCCTGTATTTCTCCCGTGTGGGACACCGCGCTCACCGCCCTTGCCCTGTCCGCGTCGGGGTTGAGGAAAAGCCACCCGGCCATGACGAGATCCTGCCGGTGGCTTGCCGAAAAGCAGATCCTCACCAAAGGAGATTGGAGCGTAAAAAGGCCGCACGTGGAACCCGGCGGCTGGGCCTTTGAGTTCGACAACAACTGGTATCCCGACGTTGACGACACCGCGGTCGTGCTGATGCTCCTTAACAGCTCGGATCACGACCGGTTCGTCAGACCCGAGAACTTCGAGAAGGCGGTTGGATGGGTACTGGGAATGCAGGGAAAAGACGGCGGATGGGGGGCCTTCGATGCGGACAATAACGTGGATATCCTCAATCAGACCCCGTTCGGCGATCTGGAGGCGATGATCGACCCGAGCACTCCGGACATTACAGGAAGGGTATTGGAGCTCCTCGGCCGTATCGGCCACCCTTTCAAAAGCAAGCAGGTGAAAGCCGCGATCAGGTTCTTGAAGAAGACCCAGGAGAAGGACGGCCTGTGGTGGGGCAGGTGGGGCGTCAATTATATCTACGGCACGTGGTCGGTTCTCGCAGGTCTTGGCTCGATCGGCGAAGACATGACAAAACCCTATATACAAAAAGCCGTCGCGACGCTCAAGAGACACCAGAACTTCGACGGGGGATGGGGCGAGTGCTGCGAATCGTATGCAAATCCGAATCTCCGGATGCGCGGGAAAAGCACGCCTTCCCAGACCGCATGGGTGATCATGGCCCTCATTGCAGCAGGAGAGGGCGCCTGCAGGGAGGCTGTCAGCGGTATCGACTTCTTGCTGAGGCGGCAGAAGGAAGACGGAACATGGGATGAAGAGGAGTTCACGGCTACCGGCTTCCCCAAACATTTCATGATCAAGTATCACAACTACCGAAACTGTTTCCCCTTGATGGCCCTCGGCAAGTTCCTCGCGCAGTTTGAGAAGGAGGGGAAGTGAGCCGCGCGCTCGTCACCGGCGCCACGGGCTTTATCGGGTATCATGTGGCCAGGGTGCTCACCGGAAAGGGCTTTGAGGTGCGCGCATTGGTGAGGGAACAGTCGGATTCCGGTTGTCTCAAGGCAATAGGTGCGGAACCGGTCACCGGAGACGTCCGTGATCACGGGACGCTGAAGAACGCCATGAAGGGGTGTGAGCACGTGTACCACGCAGCCGCCGACTATCGCCTTTGGGTCCCTGATCCTGAGAACATGTATGCGACGAATGTTACGGGAACAATCAATGTAATGGAATGCGCCCTTCGGTCAGGGGTGGAAAAGGTGGTCTATACGAGCACGGTCGGGGTGCTTCCCATGAGGATGAACGGGAAATTGACCGACGAGAACGCCCGCGCGACGCTCCTGGACATGGTTGGCCACTACAAGAAATCCAAGTTTCTGGCCGAGCAGGAAGTACACCGGTTTGCCGGCAGGGGGCTGCCCGTCGTGATCGTCAACCCTACTGCCCCGATAGGCTCGATGGATAGAAAGCCTACGCCTACAGGAAAGATGATCGTCGACTATCTGAACGGAAGAATGCCGGCCTATCTCGACACGGGCCTCAATTTCGTCGATGTGGAAGATGTCGCCGAAGGTCATTGGCTGGCCGCACAAAAGGGGGTGGCAGGGGAAAGGTACATACTGGGGAACAGGAACCTTACCCTCGAGGCTTTCCTCCGTATGCTCGCCGGGCTGACAGGAAGAAAACCGCCCAGGTGGAGGTTGCCGTACGGACCGGTGCTTTGTGCCGCGGTTATTGATGAGGGGCTTTCAAGACTCTCAAAAGCAAGGCAGCCGAGAATTCCCCTCACCGCCGTCCGCATGGCCCGGCATTATATGTTTGTCGATTGTTCTAAGGCAGTTAGCCAATTTTCCCTGCCGCAGAATTCGCTTGAAAATGCCGCCCAAAAGGCAATAGACTGGTATACCGGCAACGGGTATGTAAAGCAGGGCCAAAGACAGAGAATGAAGGCGACGCGAGCATGACCGAAGGCGAACAGAATTCGGAAACCAAACCGAGAGACAGAAAGCTCGGGGATGAATGGCTCGACTGGAAGGGGGCTGCCAACCAGGCGGAGCTCGAGACGGACGAGAGGCTGAGGACCTTCCTTACCCTGGCTGCTGCGGCGATTCTCATTATCGTTGCCTCTATCCAGCTCGGGTGGTATCTTACAAAGCCCAGGTTTGAGCAGATCAGCCCTTCCCTCTCTACGGTCATAGAATGGTCGGCTTTCGTGCTTGCCATCGTTCTTCTTGCGGTGATTGCCGTTGAAACGGTACTGCTCCTCAAGTTCAGAAGATCGATCTTCCCTTACGTCTGGGCCGAAAGGCTGCTTCTCTTCCTCCTGTCAAAAAGTATGTGGCTGGGGGAGAAATTCGGCATAAGCAAAGACAGGGTCGGCAATTCTTTCATCAAAGCCCACAACCTTGTGGTGAAGAGCCATGCGAGCGCCGTGCGCGCGGATACGCTCCTGGTCCTCCTGCCCCGGTGCCTCGAAAAAGAGGCGAGGCGTCAGGTTATCGAAAGGGCGAACGGAAGGGCTGTTCAGGTCGTTACTGCCGGCGGAGGCGAAGAGGCGAGAAAGGCCATCAAAAACTCCAGGCCGTCGCTGATCATCGCCATCGCATGCGAGAGGGACCTCATCAGCGGCATAAGGGACGTGGCCGAAAAGATCCCCGTCCTCGCCATTCCCAACAAGAGACCCGAAGGGCCCTGCAAGAACACCCATTTCCAGCTTGATGACCTGGACGATGCCCTGCAGTTCATTACAGACAGAACGGGAAAAAAGGCAGAAGATGAGAAGTTAGGAAGTTGAGAGGCTGAGAGGTTAAAACGCAAAGCTTCTCAAACTTCTGTCTCTAAGCTTCTCATCTTCTTAACCTCTCATCTTCTTCGCTTTTACTCCATGCGTTTTTCACCCGGCCTCTATGCAGCCCTCACGGGCCATTTTTTTAGGAACGCCCTCAAGGGGCGCACGAGATTCCCTCTTGTGCTCATGCTCGAGGTCACGCACCGGTGCAACCTGCTGTGCGCGGGCTGCGACAGGATAAGGCTTTACGGCAGCGGGCACTCGAAAGATCTTTCCGTCGAAGAGTGCATCGGAGCGGCTGAAGAGTCCAATGCCCCGGTGGTAACCGTCACCGGTGGCGAACCCCTCCTTTACGAAGGCCTGAAGGAGGTGCTCGCCGGGCTTATCCGTCTTAAAAAATACGTCTATCTTTGTACGAACGGTCTTTTGGCCGGCTCTTTCGTCAACGGGTATGCACCCCATCCACGGCTGACCCTCAATTTCCATTTGGACGGCATGGAGCGGACACATGACCGCATTACGGGGAAGCCCGGGGCATTCAGAAAGAGCATCGAGGCCCTCGGGCTGGCAAAGCAGAAGGGATTCAGGGTCTGTACGAACACGTCCGTCTACAAATGGACCGATGGCAACGAACTTATGGCTCTCTTTTCCCTGCTCGCACGGCTCCGCGTGGACGGCATCCTCGTATCTCCCGCTTTCGGCTACACGAGCGTTTCTGAAGACATATTCCTGAAGAGGGAAGAAATCGGGGAGAAGTTCAGGCAGATCGACTCGATGTTGCGCAAGTTCCCCCTCATGAGCACTCCCATATATCTCGATTTTCTCATGGGGAGAGCATCGATGGACTGCACGCCCTGGGGCAACCCGACCCGTAATCCTCTGGGCTGGAAATCGCCCTGCTACCTGGTCACGGATGCCTACTACCCTTCTTTTTCCGACTTGATGGAAAAGACTCCGTGGCAGAGCTACGGACCGGGCAGGGATGAAAGGTGCAGGGACTGCATGGTCCACAGCGGGTTCGAGCCGACGGTCATGCGCGAGACGTTCAGGAGTCCCCGAAAGATGATGCGAATGCTCGTCTGGAATGCGGGCGGGTGATGGAGCTTTTGCTCCAGATCCTGGGAACGGTCGTCCTGAGGCCCTACTTCGTTGCCTTCTTTCTTGCCTATTTTCTCGCATGCTCGCTCCATCTCGGCGTGCTGCGGGCTATCATCTTCGCGATAGCGGGATACGCGATCGCGTGGCTCTCCGAGTTCTCCTCCATACACTGCGGCTTCCCTTACGGTTATTACTATTATATCGAGGCAACCAGGGGCAGGGAGCTGTGGGTCCTCGGGGTCCCCTTCATGGATTCCATGAGCTTTGTGTTCCTCTCCTACGCGAGCTACTCGCTGGCCCTTATGGCTGTTTCACCTCTCATAAGGCTGGGCGGCATCTACGTTCTCGAAAACAGAAAGATCAGATATTCCCTGAGCGTGCGGCTCCTGGGCGCACTTTTCTTCGTGTGTCTCGACATTATCATCGACCCCGTCGCACTCAAGGGTGACCGATGGTTTCTCGGGCTCATATACGGGTACAGGGAGGCAGGGGCCTATTTCGGCATCCCGGTCTCAAACTTCCTTGGCTGGCTCCTGGTCGGTGTCGTCCTCATCCACACCCTGCAGATGATCGACCGTTTTCTCTATCGGAAAGGGGTAAAGGATACCTTGGGGCGCGGATGCTCCTGGAGATACCTTCCGGGGCCTCTCCTCTACCTCGGCATCCTCGCCTTCAATCTGGCCGTTACCTTCTGGATCGGTGAATACAGGCTTTTCTGGTCCGGCGTTCTCTTTGTCGTCCTGCCATTGACGCTGTTGATCGTCCTCACACAGTCTAAGGCCCGGAAATTCGGCATTGCTGCGGCCCGGGAGAACCACATAAGGGACTTTCCGGGGACGGCGGGGCTGAAAGCGGGAAGCCTGATTTTCGAAAAAAGGTAACGGGCTCACATTATCCGAAGTAAAGCATCTATTGCCCGGGCGAGACTTGCCGAGGCTCTCCCGGAGCTTTTGCGGAGCTTCAGGGCATGGGGCAGGAGACGGGGCCGGAACAGAAAAAGGCCGAGCGCCCGCCGGACACTGTATCTTCCCGATTTGTCGCACACATCCGCAGGGGAAAACGCAAAGTCTTCCGCGGCAACATCGCTCACCGACCGGATTGCGAGGAAGGGTATTCCGTTCTCCAGGGAGAGTTTCGCGAGGGGAAAAGTCTCCATGTCGCATACGGGCAAAGGCGCGTCAGGGGGCACCAGCGGAAGAATTTCCCTTTTCTTCATCCATCTCGCCAAAGTGAGGAATGCGGCGTCGCGGATCGGAAGACCTGAGGAAAACGCCGCGCCGAGGCGGCCGGAGTCCGGCAAGGGAGAACGTTCTATCTTATTCCCGTTTATCAGGTACACGCTCGACGCCTTCACGAGATCCCCGACACCTATCCCCTCTGCCAGGGCACCGCAATATCCCAGGGATATGATCATGTCGGGTGTGATCCGTGGGACGATAAGGTCGTAAAGGCGTGCCGCACGCTCCACGCCCATTCCCGTCTCCGCGATGGTTATCTCGTGACCCCCGTGACGTACGCGGAACGATCCCGGCGGGAGGTGGGGAAGCCGCGTTTTGGGGCCAAGCATGCGGGCAATCGCGCTCACCTCTCTGGGAAGGGCTGAAAGCAGGAGTAATTTCATGACCTTGTCTGCACCTTGCTTAATCTAGTGTGCATCCGGAAGAAAAGCAAGAATGATCGTCATCCATATCCTTTTTGCGGCGCTCATCGTTTCAGGGTGCCTTTACTCCCTGTTTTCTCTTGTCTGCGTGGTGCGGTTTTTCGGGAAAGGCCGAACACCTGCCGCGGGTTCGCCGAACGACGCCGGTTTTTCCCCGGTGTCCGTCCTGAAACCCCTGAAAGGGCTCGAGCCGGACGGCGCCGATGCCCTTCTCGGTTTCTGCTCCCAGGATTACCCTCGATCCTACGAGGTCCTTTTCGGCTTCCGGCAACAGGATGACCCCGCGATCCCTCTTGTCCGGAAGGTCGTCGAGTCATCCGGCTGCCGTGCCCGGTTGATCGTCAACGATAAGGGCGCAGGGGCCAACCAGAAAATACTCAACCTCGAAAGCCTCGTTTCGGCCTCGCGCCATCCCCTGCTCGCCATAAGCGACAGCGACATGGTGGTGGATAAGGACTACCTGAGGACGATCGTCACCGAATTCGCCGGTACGGGAAAAACGGGAATTGTCACCTGCCTCTATAAAATATCGAACCCCTCGTCTGTCGGCAGCGCCCTCGAATCCTACACTATCGCCCTCGACTTCATTCCCTCCGTGCTTGTGGCGCGGCAGATGGAGGGCATCACCTTCGGGCTCGGGGCATCGATGCTGTTATCAAGAGAAGCCCTTCGGGATATCGGCGGTCTTGCGCCTATCGCCGAGTTCCTGGCTGACGATTACCAGATAGGTTTCCGGTTATGGAAGAAGGGCTATACCAACGTCCTCAGCAGGTACGTGATGGAGAACCGGGTCGGGTCGATGAGCATTGCCGACCACGTGACGCATCAACTCAGATGGGCGCGGACTTACAGGGCGTCGAGGCCTAAGGGCTTCGTGGGATACGGCATCACCCACGTCTTTCCGTTCGCGGTTCTTTTTTTGATCTTCAGTCCCGGCTTCTGGTCGCTCCTATCAATCGCCGTTGTTCTGGCGCTCAGGTATTCCCTCGCTGCCGTAGTATACAGGAAGGTGATCTCTACAGGACGATGGCTCGCATGGCTCTATATCCTGCCGCTGAAGGATCTCATCAGCTTCTTTGTCTGGATCACGAGCTTCGCCGGCTCAAAGGTCTTTTGGAGGGGGGCATCCTATCGGCTGATAAGGGACGGCAGAATGGTGCGGGTATAAGGGCGGGTGAGTTGGTAACGCTGATCCTTGTCGCGCTGTTTTTTCTGCTGGCCGGGTGCACGTCGATGATACCGAGGGAAAAAATCCCCCCGCCGCTCACCAACGAGACCTTCGCCGACCCTGTCAAGGTTGTTACCATTCCTTTGCCCGCCGTAGCGACCACGCCGAACGAAGGGATCACCTACGGGGCTCTTACCGCGTTCCTTCTTCACAACAAGAAAGATGAAGTCTCTTCGATAATTGCGCCGCAGAGCTATTACAACGATAACTTCGGTTACACCGCCTCGCTCTATGGTGCCTTCTACCCCAGGACCGATCAGGAATGGCGGGTGAATCTCTCGAAATCGACGACGATAAACGAGGATTACGGGGTAAGGATGCGGGACAAGACCATGATGGACAGGAAACTGGAGGTCAACGGGGTCGCCGGTGTTTTTACGGACGGCTCCGCCCGGTTCTTCGGTTTTCAATCGGAAAGCAAGCAGAGCAACGAGACAAACTACGCGGACAGCGAGTCCGGCTTCAACGTTTCTTTCAAGCATGATCTGGGCACGCATTTCCAGATCGGCTTCGGTGAAAGATTTCGTCATGTATCAATCGAAACGGGCGCCGTACGCAGCCTGCCTTTCATCGGAAATGTCTTCAATGCCGAAGAGGTGCCGGGGATCAACGGCTTCACCACTCACGCACAAAGAGCCATCTTTGTGTACTCGACCCTCGACTCGCTCACGATGCCGACGCGGGGGCTTTACGGCAAGTTCGTGTTCGAGGTGAGCGACGAAGCCCTCGGCTCCACCGAGAATTTCCATCATTATGAAGTGGAATTGAAAGGGTACTTCCCGTGCAGCGAAGCCAGGTATATCACCGTTGTCAGGCTCGCCTACAGTCAAACACTGGGGCAGGATGTGCCTTTCCTGGAGAGAAGCATACTCGGCGGGGAGAATACCCTGAGGGGATTCGGAAAAAACCGTTTCATCGACAACAGTTATATCCTGGTCAACCTGGAAGAGCGGATAAGGGTCTATCGGTGGAGGATATTTAACGTGAATACGGACATAGAGATCGCCCCTTTCTTTGATGCGGGGTCAGTGATGAGAGATATAACCAAGATACGAAGCAACAACTTCGAGTTTAATCCCGGCGTGGGAATTCGGGGCGTGGTCCGGCCGAACATCGTCGGGCGCATAGACATAGGCGTGGGAAGAGAGGGGCCGGCCGTGTTCGTGGGGCTCGGCTACCCGTTTTAATTTTAAAACAAGGGCCGGAGGAAGCAACCGGGCGGTTCGAGTGAGTTAAGACTCAACTGCCCGCAGCGCTTTTTCCGGCCCTTGTTCTGCGCCGGTCTCTCATAACTTTTTGTATTGACACCCTGATGAGGCCTTTCTAATATTTGTCAACAATGGACGACGCGATAACCTCGACGATTCTTGAGAGCATGAGCGACGGCGTCGTCGTTTTCGACCTGAAGGGCCATCCCGTCTTCGTGAATGAAGCGGGTTTTGTCCTCCTTGGCCTTGAAAAGAAAGGAATAAGGGACAAGACCTACGTCGAGCTCTTCATGGGCGATCAGGAGAACGACCCCTTTAACGATATTCTTTTCGCAGGCTTGCAGAATCGCGAGATCCACGTGTATCGCGAAGTCCCTTTTCGGAGGCCGGACGGAAAGCTGATCGAGCTGGCAGTGACGACCTCTTTTCTCATCACGCCGTCCCAACCGGAAGGAAACGGTGGCGGCATTGTCATGGTCTTCAAGGATATTACCGAATCAAAGGCCCTGGATCGGGCGCGGCGCAGGGTAATCGATCATTTGTCGCATGAGCTGAAAACACCCCTCGCCATCGCGGGCGTCACCCTCAAAAGGCTCGCGGGACAAGAAAACGATGTCCTCGTCCGGCGGATCGACCGGAATCTGAAGCGGCTGAAAGAGATTCAGCAGGAGGTGGAAGATATTGTCAGGCAGGACGCGGGACGCAAGCCCTCCGGCTTCCCTGCGATGGAGCAGATCCTGATGTTCCTTGAGATGGTCGCGGAAGAGCACCGGGAGTGCGCGGAACCGATCAAGTACCTGAAAAAAGAGATTGAAGCGTTGTTCCCCGAACGGGCCGTGACGTGTGAGGCTATGGTGGTGGAAGAGCATGTTTCCGCCATTGTCGCAGATGCCCGCCAGAGGGCCGGAGACCGCCGGGTCTCTCTCATCGTGGAGATAGCGGAAACCTTCCGTATCCGGATGGATAGCAGCGCCTTCGGAAAAGCGCTGTTCGCATTGCTGAAGAACGCGGTTGAAGCCACCCCGGATGGCGGCCGTGTCACCGTATCCGTCGTGTCGAGAGGGAGCCGGGTCGAGGTGTCCGTGAAGGATACGGGCATCGGCATCACGGAAGAGAGCAGGAAAGAGATTTTCGGCGGCTTCTACCATGCCCGCGAGACCGACCTTTACTCAACGAAGAGGCCCTTTGATTTCGGCGCGGGGGGAAAAGGTCTCGATCTCCTTCGGGTGAAGATCCTCTCCCGGGCCTGCAATTTCGATATCGAGTGCGAGAGCAGGAGGTGCAGGTTCCTCCCTGGTGAAGGCCGGCTTTGCCCCGGGTCTATCGAGTCATGCAGCCATGTGGCGAACCCCGAAGAGTGTGCGGCGGCAGGGGGAACCACGTTCAGGCTCCTGTTTGGGCGAATGGCGCCGGAAGGGTCCGCCCCGGCATAGCCCGGCTGTCCTTCTTTAAAAATAGATGCCCACGGTTATAACGTTCGCGTTTACCGACCTGTTGGGGCTGGCCGTCTTTCCGTTCGAATAGTGGCGTACCCTGTCTTCGACAAAGAACCGCTCGAACCGGTAGCCTACGCCTGCTTCCAGCGTAAACATCAGATGCGTGCCTTGCTCCTTGAACCCGGTGGTCGTGTACGCCATTCCGGTTCCGGCCGTGAAGAACAAGCCCTTGTTTTGATGGTCTATGGGATACCACTTCAGGCCCGCATAAAAACCGAAGTCAATGCCCTCGCTCGGCCGGTTCACGTAAGCGACGAACGGTTCTGCAAAGAGCGCGATCTGACTGTAATCCCGGCAGGGCCTCTCATAAAGGTAGGTGAATTGAAAGAAATCATAGATGCGGCTGCCTTCGATCCTCCCCGTGTGTTTGTGGAGATTAAAGGCGGCAATGCCGTAGCCGACCGAGATGCCATGGTCGGCGCCTGACACGGCCAGCGGAAAGAAGATGCACATCACTAACGAAAGCAGCATCCCACGGGTGGCAGTCTTCAAATCAACTCCCCTTGCCGCTTTCCGACGGGCGGCGGTATTCGCAGCGTTGTTATTTAATGAAAAATCAGCGAAAAGCCAGTCCGAGCCTCCTTTTCAATATGGTTACTATACCCCTGCGTGTCAATGCTTCTTTTCGGGTCATCGGCCGGCAGCGCCGGTCAGATCGCCGTGATGCACGGCAGGGGACCGCTCATTCCGTCCCGGCTGTCCATGGTTGAAACCGCCCGTCAGATGAGGTAGACTTATGTCATGAATAGCCGCGGGGAAAAAGATATCTGCGAACTGCCTGAGCCTGGAGACATGGTCGCATATCGGGCTGAAGGTGCCTACGAGAAGCTTCATCTTTGTCACTACTTGCGAGAGCTGCCGGAGAACCCGATAACAGAGGTAGAAGACACGGTAAAAGAGTAGCTTCTCCTTCTGCCCACGTCTCGTTTCGGCCGTTGACCCGCCTTACCGATTCCATTAACCTTGAGGAACCTCCAATGGAAAGACAATCCGGATGGAAAAGAAAATCAAAAGAAGAGATCAAACAGATATTCGGTTTTTGCGAAGACTACAAAAAGTTTCTGGATGCAGCCAAGACCGAGCGTGAGGCCGTCGTGGAAATCGAAAAGGTGCTCCGGGCTCACGGTTTTACCGCCGAAGCAAAAGGGACAAGGATTTACCGTGTCAACAGGGGAAAGGAGGTCATGGCCTTCAGAAAGGGCAGCCGCGACCTGGCGGACGGCCTGAAGATCATCATCGCCCATATCGATGCCCCGCGCCTCGACCTCAAGCAGAACCCGCTTTATGAGGATGTCGACCTTGCCCTCCTGCGGACCCATTATTACGGAGGCATAAAGAAGTATCAATGGGTAGCGATGCCCCTGGCCATTCACGGGGTGGTCGTCAAGCAGGATGGCACCGCGGTGAACATTGTTATAGGTGAAGATGAGAACGATCCGGTTTTCTCAATCGATGACCTTCTGCCGCACCTTTCGCGAAGGCATCAGGACGAAAAAAAAATGTCCGAGGCAATAGATGCGGAGAAACTGACGCTTCTTTTCGGCAACATGCCTCTCCTCGGGGCAGAAAAAGAGCCGGTGAAAAGGGCTGTGCTCGAACTGCTGGGCGAACGGTACGGGCTGTCGGAAGACGATTTCATTAGCGCTGAATTGGAGGTAGTGCCCGCGTTCAATGCAAGGGACGTGGGCATCGACAGGAGCATGATCGGTGCGTACGGCCAGGACGACCGCGCCTCTGCTTATCCGCTCCTCGAAGCACTGACGGCCCTCGACGACGAGCCGCCGCATTCGGCGCTCGCGATTTTTACCGACAAGGAGGAGATAGGGTCCGAAGGGAATACGGGCGCCCAATCCCATTTTATAAGGATTTTCCTCGAAGAGGTGCTCGAAGGGCTGGGGATTTCCGACCAATCCGACCGGCTCCTTCGGCGTATGCTCTTCACCTCAAAGGCCGTCAGCGCGGACGTGAATGGCGCGGTCAACCCCCATTGGCAGGAAGTGCACGAAAAACAAAACGCCTGTTATATGGGAAGGGGCGTGTGCGTCACGAAATTCACCGGCCACGGGGGCAAAGTAGGCGCCAGCGACGCCCATGCAGAATATCTTGCTGAAATAAGGAAGGTTTTTGCCGATGCAGGCGTCATCTGGCAGACCGGAGAATTGGGAAAAATCGACGAGGGGGGAGGTGGAACGGTGGCAAAATATCTTGCCGAGTACGGCATGGATATTATTGACATGGGAGTGCCCCTTCTCACCATGCATTCCCCTTTTGAAATATCAAGCAAGCTCGATGTGTTTGAGGCATTTCGGGCTTTTAAGGCGTTTTTCGCGTCATAAATGGAGGCAATACTCAAATGATGGAAGCCGAAACATTGAAGGTGCCGGAGATACTGCCGCTCCTCCCGGTAAGGGACATGGTTATGTATCCTGCGGTCACCCTGCCGCTTTTCCTGGGCAGGGAGATGTCTATAAACGCGGTAGAAAAATCACTGTCGCAAGACAGGCTCATACTGGTCGCTGCCCAAAAAGACCTTACCGACGAAGACCCGCTTCCGGGAAGAATTTATTCCATGGGCGTCGTCTCCCAGATAATGAGGATGCTCCGTCTTCCTGACGGGAGGATAAAGGTGCTTGTCCAGGGGCTCAAGAAAGCGCGCATTCTCAAGTATGTGCAGGAAAGCCCTACGTTCCTCGTTAAGGTAGAGCCCATAGAAGAGCCGCTCGTGACCGAGATCACCCTCGAGACGGAAGCACTCATGCGGTACGTGAAGGAAGAGATGGAGAAGGTGGTCTCCATGGGCAGGATGGTTCCTTCCGACATCCTTCTTGTCCTCGATACCATAGACGAACCGGGAAGGTTCGCCGACATCGCCTGCGCGAATCTGGGTTTGCAGGTGGACAAGGCGCAGGAGCTTCTCGAGATCGTAGACCCCATCGAGAGGCTGCGGAGACTCGCCGAGATCGTGGGGAAAGAGATCGAGCTTCTTAACATGCAGGCAAAGATCCTTTCCCAGGCCAAAGACGAGATGACCAAGAGCCAGAGGGAGTATTTCCTGCGAGAGCAGATGAAAGCCATAAAGTCGGAGCTTGGCGAGAGCGACGAGCGTGATGACGAGGTAAAGGACCTTCGCAGGAAGATCAAGAAGGCCAAGATGCCGCGGGAAGTAGAGAAAGAGGCCAAGAAACAGGTGGAACGCCTTGAAATGATGCACCCGGACGCCATCGAGTCGAACATGCTCCGGACGTATATCGAGTGGCTGGTGGAATTGCCGTGGAGCACGTCTACCAAGGACAACATAGATATCAAGAAGGTAAAGGCCATACTCGACGAAGACCATTATGATCTTGAGAAGGTAAAGGAAAGGATACTGGAGTTCCTGAGCGTGATCAAACTGCGGGGCGAAATGAAGGGACCGATCCTCTGCTTTGTCGGGCCTCCCGGTGTTGGTAAGACATCGCTCGGAAAGAGCATCGCCCGGGCCCTCGGCAGGAGCTTCCACCGCATGTCCCTCGGCGGCATGAAGGATGAGGCGGAGATACGCGGTCACCGGAGGACTTACGTGGGCGCGATGCCCGGCAGGATCATCCAGGGCTTGAAGCAGGGGGGCACCAACAACCCTGTTTTCATGCTTGATGAGGTAGATAAGATCGGCATGGACTTCAGGGGGGACCCGGCAAGCGCCCTCCTCGAGGTGCTCGATCCCGAACAAAACGTGGCGTTCAGCGACCACTACCTCAACGTGCCCTTCGATCTTTCGAAGGTAATGTTCATCACCACCGCCAATCAGGTTGACACGATACCTTCCGCCCTTGCGGACAGGATGGAGACGATCACTATCCCCGGCTATACGGAAAAGGAAAAGCTGTTCATTGCGAAGCGGCACCTCATACCGAAGCAGGTCAAGGAAAACGGCCTGAAAAAGGGTATGATCTCTTTCACGGACAAGGCGGTTGAAAAGATCATCACCGAGCATACGAGAGAGGCGGGCTTAAGGAACCTTGAGCGGGAAATAGCGTCGGTGGCAAGAAAAGTCGCCCGGAAGATCGCTGAAGGCCAGGAGGGAAAGATCGTGGTGACGCCGAGGAACCTGCACAATCTCCTTGGCCGGTCAAAATTCCAGCCGGAAAATACGCTTCCCGAGGACGCGATCGGAGTGGTTTGCGGGCTCGCATGGACCGAGGTGGGAGGAGACATCCTTTTTATAGAAGTCTCTGCGAGAAAGGGGAAGAAGGACCTTATCCTCACCGGCAGCCTCGGGAACGTGATGAAGGAATCCGCCCAGGCAGCCCTGAGCTACATCAAGGCGAAAAGCGCGTCCCTGGGGATCGACGAGGCTATTTTCGACGATCTGGAGCTGCACATCCATGTGCCTCAGGGCGCCATACCGAAGGACGGACCGTCGGCCGGCATTACCATGGCGGTCGCTATGGTGAGCGCGTTTACGAAAAAGCCGGTTGACAGAAAGATCGCGATGACAGGAGAGATTACCCTGACCGGCCGGGTCCTGCCGATCGGCGGTTTGAAGGAAAAGACGCTGGCTGCCCTCCGGGCGGGCATCAAGAGGGTGATCATCCCGGAAGGAAACGCGAGCGAACTGGAAGAGATGCCGACTTACGTGAAGAGGAACATCCAATTCCTTCCTGTCAAGGATATGGACGGCGTGATGAAGATCCTGTTCGGCGAAAAGACGGACCGGCCGGAAAAGAAAAAAAGACCCAAAAAAGGGGCGACCCGTGAGAGAAGCCTCGTTTTACGAAAAGCATAGCGAAAAAAAGGTAACATGCTATTTATGCAGGCATCACTGCCTGATCTCGGACGGCAAGAGGGGTATTTGCTGTGTCAGGGAGAATCATGAGGGAGTGCTGTATACAAGGGTGTACGGCAATCCCTGCTCCTGGCATATCGACCCCATAGAAAAAAAGCCGCTCTACCATTTCTTTCCCGGATCGAAGGCGTTCTCCATCGCTACTGTCGGCTGTAACTTCCGCTGCCTCCACTGTCAGAACCACGAGATCTCACAGCTCCCCCGCGAAGAGGAACGGGTCGCGGGATATGCCATGAGCCCGGAAGAGGTGGTTGACGAGGCGCGAAAAGGCGGGTGCAAGAGTATCTCCTATACCTACACCGAGCCGACCATGTTCTACGAGTATGCCTTTGATATCGCGCGGCTCGCCAAGGAGGCCGGCCTCTACAACAACTTCGTCACCAACGGCTACATCGAAGAAGAGCCTCTTGTCGCCATACGGCCGTATCTCGATGCGGCGAACATCGATCTGAAAGGTTTTTCCGAAAGCTTTTACCGAAAGGTGTGCGGCGCGAACCTGGAGGGCGTGCTCGCTTCGATCAGGAAATACAGGTCGCTCGGGATCTGGATAGAGCTGACGACCCTAGTGATCCCCAAATATAACGACAGCGAGAATGAATTCAGAAAGATAGCGGCATTCATACGGGACGAGGTGGGAATCGAAACACCCTGGCACGTGAGCGCATTTCATCCGACTTACAAGCTGCAGGACAGTTTCCGGACGCCGGCCGAGACACTGCTCCGGGCTAGGGAGATCGGCCTGGAAGCCGGCCTCAGGTACGTCTATACAGGGAATGTGCCCGGCATTGACGGAGAGGATACGTACTGCCACGCCTGCAAGAAACCGGTGATCAAGAGGTGGGGCTTTGCCGTCACCGAATACAACATCGAAGCAGGCGAATGCAAATTCTGTAACGCCAGGATAGACGGGGTAGGTCTGTAAAAAAGGAAAGGTAAACGGAATGGAGATGGAAAGGGGATAAAGGCCGCGGGCCTTTGTCCCCTTTCTTTTTTTCGTTATTTGAGCCGGAACTGGCTGATCATTTTTTGAAGGGCTTCGGCTACCCTGGCGACTTCTTGTGCTGCGGGGGCCGCATCGTGCACCTTGGCCGATGTATCATTCATCACGTGAGAAACCTGCTGGATGTTCCGGGTCGTTTCCGCGGTAGTCGCGGTCTCCTGCTCAACGGCAGCCGCTATATGGCTTATCTGGGTGTTTACCGTTTCGATCTGGTTTTCAATATTGTTCAGGAACTCTTTCGACTGACGTGTTTTCTCGGTGCCGATCTCCACTTCGCTCACGCTCTCTTCGATGGATGCCACTATGGAACCTGTCTCGGTCTGCATCGCGGCGATCGTCTCTGCTATTTCCCTGGTGGCCTCCGTCGTCCGTTCGGCAAGTTTTCTCACCTCGTCGGCAACAACGGCGAAACCCCTGCCCTGTTCACCTGCCCTGGCTGCTTCTATGGCAGCATTGAGGGCAAGAAGGTTTGTCTGATCGGCTATATCGTTGATGAGCCCTACCACTTCACCCACCTGATCTGATCGCTTCCCGAGAGACTGGACAAAATGGGCCAGCTCTTTCACTTTTTCCGCAATATTGGTCATCACGTTCACCGTTTCGTCGACGACTACCGCACCGGCTTTCACCGCCTCATTGGAACGTTGGGAGCTTGCCGCCACACTGACGCAATTTCGCGCTATTTCCGATGATGTGGAGGACAATTCCTCAGATGCAACTGCGATCGAGTTCACCTGTTTCGCTATCTCTTCGAAGGCTTTTACCATCCGGTCGACTCCCGTTTCCATTTTGCCTGCCGCCGCAGACATCTGGTCGCTGTCTTCTGCCACATGGACCATGATGCGGCGCAAATTATCGACAAATGAATTGATCTGCCTGCCCATATCGCCCATCTCGTCCCGGGAATCAATGGAGATCCGCTTGGTCAGATCGCCTTCCGAAACCCCCTTGATCCCGTCCAGCGTTTTCCTTATTGGGAAAGTGACGAGCCCGGCCGTGCAGACACCTGCCACAACCACCACCACCATTGCCACGCCGAGAAGGCCATAAGTGATTGCGGGACCTGACCCTGCGTAAAGGGCAATCCCAAGGGCAAGGAGAGACAGCAGGCATATGAAAGGCGAAAGCATAAGCTTGCCCGATAACTTGAGGTTCTCAAACATATTTTTCACTCTATACCCCCTGTGTGTCTTAAAAGTTCAGCCGTCGATGATTCCTCCGGCTCAAATCAAAACGGCTTCCCCTTCCCCATATCGACAAAGGGCGGCCTTCAGGCCGCCCCGTTCTTGACCGCTTTGCATGGCCGACGAAGACATGATGAACAGAGATGGGTGCCCACAAAAATTATCGGAAGGAGGTATATTTTCTTAACAGGAAGGAAAACTCCGGTTTATTTCTTTGAATATCCAATATCATCGTAGCCACGGAAGTTCTTGAACCTCTCGGCAATGCGATACATCGCCCCCTTGGTCTTCCCCTCTTTGACCACCGCGCCCCGCCAGATGAGTTTCTTTACCAGTTTGTTGAGATTTTGGCGTGAAAACCCGAAAAATCTGCATATCTCCTTGCCGGAAGCGATCTTCCTCTTTCTGAGATATTTCAGGATTTTATTCTCGGACCCCATATTTCTTATTATGGTTCAGCCTGACGAATTGTCAACCGAAGCACTTGATTAAATTGTGAAATCTTTATTGACTACGGGAGAAATGCACGTTTCACAAATCAAGCATCGCTTGCCCGGCTCCCATGTTCCGGAGTACTGCCTTCTCCTTCTCTTCGGATGCCAAATCATCCAGTCTGCCCACGGGTTGATAGGACGCTTCGATCGTTGCATCTGCACTCTTGACGACTTCGGAGACTCTGTAAAGCTGCATGCCCGTCTCCTGTCGGGTAACGACCGGAAAACCGTGGGGTTCGTTCACATACTTTACGGGTCCTTTCGACTGACTGTGGACCTTGATAAATTGGCTGTGATCGCTGATGCGCGTTTCAACGACCCGATTGGCCTCCTTAAGGAAGGAAGCAGCCTGGTGAAGTATCAGCGATGAGAAGGCCGGGTCGATCTCCATGCCGATGCTGTTACGACCGCAGGCGATCGATGCGAGCGTCGTGGTGCCCGTGCCGAGAAACGGGTCCAGAACCGTCTCCCCGTAAAGAGAATACATGTGAACGAGCCGGTAAGCCAGCTCAAAGGGGTATGCCCCGCTGCGGCTACGAAGTTCCGAGTGGTTGAGCCCCTGCACAGTGCCCTTGAAATCCCACACATCGGAAAACCACTTATTTCTCTCCTCCCAGAAAAAAGCGCTCCTCATTCTCTCCGATTTTTCGGTATCGGAACGGAATTGTCGTTTGGCGCCCTTGCGGAAAATCAGCACGTATTCGTGTTCGAGCGTCACGTAGGCGCCGGAGGGGAGCATGCCGGAACCCATGAATTTGTTCGGCGCATTCGTCTGCTTTCGCCAGAGAACAACGGGAAGGCAATCGAAACCGAGAGCGCGAAAGGCGGCAATTATCCTCGAGTGATTGGAATAGAGCCTGAATCTGCCGTCGATAGTCCTCGTCGCATCGCCAATGTTGATGCAGGCAAATGCGCCGGGTTTCAGCACCCGGCCCAAGTCGAGCCATACTTTATCAAGCTCGGCGTGCATGGCTTCAAACGCCCGGTTTCCATCCCCCTTGTCGAGGGCGTCGGCACTTTCGGGCGACAGACGCGAAAAGAGACCATCCCACATTTCGATCATGGGATAGGGCGGTGACGTTACCACCAGATCGACGGAGTTATCATTCATAGCATTCATGTTACGTGAATCGGTCACAATAACGCGGTGTTGAGTTTTCATTATTCAACCTCTATCAGCACGAAAGGCGGGTGATTTCACCCTTGGTGCCCGTGTGGAGTCTATCCTCTTGTCATCTGCCCAACCCATATACCAATCGTACTATGACGCCGTCAAGCAGAAAACGACAGATCAAATCCCGGCGTTGGTCGAAAGGTGTGCGGGCACAGGACGTAACACCAAGAGGGACGTTAAACTTGACAAAGAAATCTTCTCCTGACAAGCTTAATTAGGAACGATACGTGAAACAGGCTGAAAGAAAAAAGGATTACAACAGATCTTTGGAAAGGGCCCTGCAAATACTGGACGCCTTTACCTATGATCGTCAGGTGCTAACTTCAGTGCAGCTTTCCGAGATCCTTGGCCTTCCACGTGCAACCGTCCTGAGGCTCTGCTCAACACTGGTGAATTATGGCTACCTGAAACAGGAGGGTGAGGCACGGCGCTATTCTCTGGGGATGCGGGTGTTTGAGCAGGGAACTGTTGTATTCTATTCTCTCTCTATTCGAAAAACAGCTTCTCCCCATCTTGTTCAATTGCAGGAAAAACTGGCCAAAACGGTTTTTCTTGCCGTCCTCGACAACGACGAGCTGGTTTACATAGACAAGAGAGAGGATCCGAGGAGCATCATCGGGTTCACCTCGAAGATCGGCGCCCGTCGCCCGCCCCATTGGGGCATGTGCGGTCCTGTACTGATGGCTTATCTGCCTGATGAGGAAGTTGACAGACTCCTGCAAAAGACACCGTTGAAAGCGTACACAAAAAGGTCACTCACGAAGAATGAGGACTTCAAAGCGTGGCTCCGCCGGATAAAGGAAGACGGGACGGTGATTGACGAGGAAACAAGCTTTGAGGGTATTACGGGAGTGGCGGCGCCCATTTGGGATTTTAATGACCGGGTTGTTGCGAGCGTGGGAGCGGCCTCAATGTCGTCTTCACTAAGCATGGAAGAACTGCGATACATGCTGAAGGAAGTCTTGAAATCAGCTCACGCCATCTCGGCAGACCTGGAGCATAAAGAGCACATCGAAGAATAAATAGAACAGCTCGGTGGACGGGTAACCCATTTGACAGAACTTGACAAAAGAACCGGCTCCTGCTAAAAATTATGCCCGCATGCAACAACCAGAGAACAAAAACGTTAACAACAGATCCCTCGAGAGGGCGTTACAGATACTCGACGCTTTCACCCAAGACCGGCAAGTTCTAACCTGTGTACAGTTGTCAGAAATGCTTGATCTCCCCCGGGCAACGATCTTGCGACTATGCTCGACCCTGGTTAAATACAGGTATCTAAAGCAGGAAGGGGAATTGCACCGCTATTCTCTGGGAATGCGAATGTTCGAACAGGGCAGCGTCTTTTTCTATTCCCTGTCTATCCGGAAAGCCGCCTCGGCACACATGGAGGAACTGTTGCAGCAAACGCATGAAACCGTTTTTCTCGCCGTGCTTGACAACGACGAGCTGGTTTACATCGACAAAAGAGAAGATGACAATAGCCTTATCAGATTCACCTCGAAAATTGGAACCCGCCACTCTCCGCACTGGGGAATGTGTGGTCCGCTC
>MVRP01000059.1 GCA_002067405.1 Syntrophorhabdaceae bacterium PtaU1.Bin034
GCCGCTCTCCAGGAACACGTGCTTCACCCCGGGAAGAGCAAGGATAGACCGGTAGAGCCGGGTGGCCTCTGGATAAGCGAGTTTCAGCGACGGGCATTTGTCCGGGACCAGACAATCGCGGCTGGAACAGCCGCCGTCCCTGGTCCACCGGGAACACCGCGCCCCGTAAAGGTTGGCAGTAGGGCCGCCTACATCCGTGATTGTCCCTCTGAATTCCTTCATCGCCGAGATGATTTTGGCTTCATCCAGGATCGATTCGGGACTCCTTGATTGGATAATCCTTCCCTGATGCATGGAGAGGGAGCAGAAGCTGCATGCCCCACAGCATCCCCTGTGAGAAATAATGGAAAACCGGACTGTCTCGAAACCGGGAACCACACCCCCTTCCTTATAGCGGGGATGAGGCCGCCTCGCGTACGGAAGCGCATAGACCGCGTCAAGGTCGGACTGAGAAAGAGGGAGAGGGGGCGGGTAGTGAACCACAAAACGGTCGCCGTGCCGCTGGAGCAAGGTCCGGCGTTTGAGAGGGTTTTGGCCCGCGCAAATGAGCCGGAATGCCTCGTTGAATTTGTCGCTGTTTTCCCTCACGTCCTCGAACGCGGGGATCTGAACGGATTCGCTGTGCCCGGGCGGTTGCTTCCGTACGATCACGGTGCCTGGAACGCCGGCCAGATCATTCCCCTGTTCCAACCTTCGGGCTATTTCCACGACCTGTTGCTCGCCCATGCCGTACACAAGGATATCGGCTTTGGCGTCGAGGAGGATCGACCTTCTCACCTTGTTGTCCCACCAATCGTAGTGGGCAAGCCGGCGAAGGCTGGCCTCTATGCCTCCGAGCACAATTGGAACAGGTCCGAACGCTTCACGCACGCGGTTGGCGTAGACTATCGTGGCTCTGTCCGGACGGAGACCCGGTTTGCCTCCCGGGGAATAGGCATCCCTGGAGCGGGGCTTTTTGTGGGCTGTATAGTTGGACACCATTGAATCAAGGTTGCCGGCGGTAATTCCGGTGAAAAGGCGCGGTGCCCCGAGTCGGGTAAAGTCGCTGGTATTCCGCCAGGCCGGCTGGGGGATAACACCCACTTTGAAGCCTGCTGCCTCCAAAACCCTTCCGATAACCGCAGTGCCATAGGAGGGATGGTCGACGTAGACATCTCCCGTCACCAGAAGGACGTCGAGGACATCCCAGCCCTTCTTTCTCATTTCCTCTCTTGTGGTGGGCAAAAAACCAGACATGCAACATTTTATCAGAATATTCGTACAAAAAAAGGCCTGCGCAAGCGCAGACCCGCGCGCAATGCCTTTGTCGTTCGCCTGTCGTTGTTTGCCGGCGAAAGGTATCGATGCGATCCGGCTATTTTCCCCGGTCCAGGTAATCGGCCAACAGACCCCTGCTGTGCTCGTCATCGTGGCAATAGACGCAGAGGTTTTCCCAGTTCGAGCCGTCGGGCGGATTGTTCCTGGGATTGCCGTCTTTGTGATGAACCGTCAGGAGATGGCGGTCCTTGTCCTCAAATTCCCGTGCGCACTTGGCGCAAATCAGCCCATGAATCCGAAGGGATTGCTCTCTGTAGCCTTCCTTGCCCCCGAGGCTCCGCGCCTCCCTGATGAACTCCTCGACCGATTTTCCGGATTCAGCCTTCCGATTCCGGGTGGTCTTCTTGATGTGATATCCCGATCTTCTCATTATTGACCGTCATCCTTTCTTTTATGTCCGATAACGAAACTGTAACGTTCATATAGTACCATGACGGGGGAGAACTTAAAATGATCTCCACGGCCGTTGCTCGTCGGATGACGCTTGCCTGCCTTAGTGTTTCGGAAAATCACCCACCTGTTCCAGCAGTTCGGGGATGTCGACGTTGAGTTGCACCCTGTCGCCGACGCTCGCTACCGCGCTGTACGAAACATCTATGTCCGGCTCCCTGCGGCGGTCGACCAAAAAACTGGTATCTCGCGTTTCTTTAACCGTTCCGATCATGTCACCAGCGGAATCAAGCACTACCATTCCCTCTCTGATTGCCATATGTTCCATGATCTTACCCTCCGGTTCTTGTGAAGACTTTAAGGAAAAGTATGGTCGGGGAAAGGGGAAGTCAATAAGAGGATGAGGTGCCGTTGAGTTTGACAAAGCGGCCCTGTCCGGCTATTCTGAAGCGGCGGCGGCCGAAAAGGTGCTCATTTCACGCAAAGGATAGATTTGGAATTCGTTCAACACAGACCTGCTGTCCAGGTCGAGGACAATATTGTTGACGACAGGTCGAAGCAACGTTGGATAATAATCAGCGTGGCCTTTGCCGCGTTCATGGCAAGGCTGGACAGTTCGATCGTCAATATCTCGCTTCCCACGATCTCGCACTACTTCAGTACCGGGACAGGGGACGCATCCTGGATAATCCTTTCGTACCTTCTGATGCAGACCGCCACCATGCTCCTGTCGGGAAAGATCGCCGATACGATCGGTTTGCGCAAGACCTTCGCCGTCGGATACCTGATCTTCATTGGCGGTTCTCTTTTCTGTGCCGTTTCACCCACTCTTGCACTCCTGGTCGGTTCCCGTTGCCTGCAAGGCGTAGGCACTGCCCTGATGACCGCTTCCGGATACGCGATCATCTCGACCTATCTGCCCGGCACCATGACCGGCACGGTTTTTGGCGTGGCCAGCACCACCGCCGGTTTCGGTCTCATCTTTGGCGCACCACTGGGTGGTCTCATCACAGGCACGCTTTCGTGGCACTGGATCTTCCTGATAAATATCCCTGTCGGCATCATCGCCGTCCTCATCTCCTTCAGGGTGATACCTGATGCGGCAAAGCCAGCCGTGGACGGGCGCGGCGGGGACCGTTTTGACTTGTCAGGCAGCCTGCTGAGCTTCGCCGGGCTTCTCGGTCTTACATTTGCCCTGAACCGGGGCCGGGACTGGGGTTGGTCGTCCTTTCCGATCGTTGGTATTCTGGCAGGCTCTTCTTTTGTGCTGACGGGGTTTTACCTGCGGGAGCGGAACTGCCCGAACCCTGTTCTTGATCTCAGGCTCCTCCGTGATCGACGTCTCTTGTTCACGACTACGGCCTCTTTCATCTGCTTCATGATAATGGGCGGTACCAATTTTCTCCTCCCTTTCTACCTTGAAATGGCAAAGGGATTGAGGACCGAACACGCCGGGTTTGTCCTCTCGGCTTACTCCTTGACCTACATGGGCATGGGGCTTTTCGCCGGCCGTATCTCGGACAAGTTCAGTCCTGTGGCTCTTTGCTCGATGGCCATGATATCAACGGCTGCCTGTTGCTGGACGTTCTCCTTTACTCTGGGATACCCTGGTCTCTCCTATACCCTCCTGTTTCTCGTTTGGCTGGCCCTATCGTTTGGGTTGTTCATTTCACCCAATAACAGCCAGACGATGAGATTTGCCCCCGAACACGAAAAGGGTGTGACATCGGGGGTTCTGAACACCATGAACAGTCTTGGGCTTGTATTTGGAGTAAGCATTTTTGAAACCATTTTTGCCGGGGCAATGCCGGCGGATCGGATCTCCTCCATAGCCGGCAGCGTGGGACAAGGGCTGTCAGGACAAGGGTTTCAAGAGGCATTTATTGTCGCCGGATTCGCGGCCGGTGTAGGGGTTGTCTTCTCTGCGCTGGTCCGATCTGCCCGAAAACATAGACGGATAAGCTGAATTTCCCTTACACCTGATCGAGAGACGCGAGCCGAGCCCCGAGAATGGGTACTTTCCCCATGAACTCTGAGCCCGGTCCTCGCGTCACATCACCGAGGCTTTTGTATGTTCCAAGGCAACTGCTTTTGTTTTTGTTGCCGTGTGCCGCCGTTCAACGATCAGGAGGCTGCAAAGCACCGCAACTACCGCAGCTACGCCCGAGATAATGAAGGCCAGCTGGTAGCTCCCGGTTTTGTCATATATCACTCCCGCCATGTAAGGCCAGAAGCCACCCCCCAGAAAGTGAACCGTATTGACGAAACCGGTAAGGAGCCCCAGGTTGGTCGGACCGTAAAGCTTGCCGATGAGCATGGGCGTGAGCGGCGCAGTAATAAGGTGGGTAAAACCGAAAAATAGTGCAAATATCCAAAAGGACAGGAGCGATTTGTATTTCAGAATGAGGAGGAACAAAACAACCCTCAGAACGAATGTGAGAACGATGGGTAACTTGCTGCCGATCCGGTCTGCCGCAGGTCCCGCCACCATAATCCCGGCCAGACTCATGAGACCGTAAAGGCCAAGCATATTTCCGGCGGTGAGGGCCGATACACCGTAATCAGTCGCGAGGGGCACGAGATGGGTAGTGGCGAAATAATCACCGCTTCCGCATATGAACATAACCACTACGAAAAGCCAATAAGACTTTGTTCTCATGGCCTGCCTCAATCCCAGGTCCTGGTCGCTCGAGGGCATCACGACGTGCCTCTGGCCGAAATCCGTGTGGGAGGCACCAGGTTCGTCCCGCCGGCCGAACGGTCTTAAGCCCATCTGATGCGGATCCCCCTTGATGACGAACAGGGCAAGAACGACATTGACAACCAGCATAGCGATGCCGATGTAAAGATATGACGCCCTCCAGCCAAAGCTGAACGCGAGAAGGCTGAAGAGCGGGACGAGGGCGAACTGACCTATCGAGTTCCCGGACAGGGCGAGGCTGATTGCCAAGCCGCGCCGGCTTTCAAACCATTTGCTCGTAAGGGTCGCCATCAGCGGAACGGCAGTGCCTGCAATGCCGAGCGCTGCCAGAAGGCCGTAGGAAAAAAAGAACTGCCCGATAGAATGGATAAAGGAGGTCAGCACAAATCCGGCGGAAATGAAAACGGTTGAAACGGCGATAACCCATTTGGGTCCGTAGCGATCGTATAGTTTGCCCACCACAACGAGGCCGAGAGCGAAAACTATCATATTGACAAAAAAGACGAGAGAGATTGTGCCGCGGCTCCAGCCGAACTCGCTTATGATCGGCTTGAACATGACCCCGAAGGCATACCTCGCACCCGAATTGAAGAAGAGGATTATAAATGACGCTGCGACGATGTACCATCCGTAAAATGCCCTGTTGTGAAGCGGCCTTGCCATAGCTTGGATCTCCCTGTAATTTGTATGGGCGGGGCGATGGGGCGATCAGCCGCTTCTCATCTGGCCTCAGTGACCAACCCCCGCAGGTGTCTTGAGGATATCATTACGAAAAGTGATTCGCAACCAGAATGAAAATGCACAGGGGTCTTACAACCGGTGAAGATATCTCGGCTTGATCATATTTTCCGGAGACAGGATATCATCAAGCTCCTCTTTGCTCAGGTAGCCTTTTTCAAGAACGGTCTCGTACACCGATTTCCCTGTTGCAAGCGCTTCATGGGCGACCTCGGCAGACTTTTCATATCCGATATAGGGGTTGAGGGCAGTAACGAGACCGACGCTTTGCTCGACGTACCGGCGACAGGCACCGCGGTCCGCTGTGATGCCCCGTATGCATTTATCGGCAAGTGTGACGCATGCCCGTTCCAGGAGTCTCAGAGAATCAAAGAGCCTGAAAGCTATGATCGGCTCCATGACGTTGAGCTGAAGCTGCCCCGCCTCGGCCGCAAGGGTGATGGTAACGTCGTTTCCGATCACGGCAAAGGCTACTTGATTCACGACCTCGGGAATGACTGGGTTGACTTTGCCCGGCATAATGGTTGAGCCTGGAGCCATGGGAGGGAGGCATATCTCACCAAAGCCGCACCGCGGACCCGATGCGAGCAATCTGAGATCGTTGCATGTCTTCGATAATTTGACTGCCACCCGCTTCAGCACACCCGAGAGTTGAACGTATGCGCCGGTATCCTGGGTAGCTTCTACCAGATTGGGCGATGTCTCCAGTTCGATGCCCGTCAGCTTCCGCAGGTTAAGGACCGCAAGCCTTGAATAATCCGGGTGTGCATTGAGTCCCGTTCCTATTGCGGTCGCGCCGAGATTAACCTCCCGAACCAGTGCCTCCGCTTCTCTGACCCTCTCCGTGTCTTCGGAAAGCATAACGGAAAAAGCGGAGAACTCCTGGCCGAGGGTCATGGGAACTGCGTCCTGAAGCTGCGTTCTTCCCATCTTTATCACATCCATGAACTCGACCGACTTTTCTTCAAATGCCCCATAAAGGTATTCCATGGCGTCGAGAAGGGCGCGGATTTTGAAAATCAGGGTGAGCCGGATAGCGGTCGGATAAACGTCGTTCGTCGACTGGCACATATTGACGTGATTGTTGGGGTGGATAATATCGTATCTGCCCTTTTCGTACCCCAGTATTTCGAGGGCGCGATTGGCAATGACTTCATTCGCATTCATGTTTGTGGAAGTACCTGCGCCGCCCTGTATCATCTCGACGATGAAATGCTCATGGAGCTTGCCTTCGATGATCTCGTCGCATGCGTCGGTAATGGCCTTTGCTTTATCCGGCGGGAGCAGGCCGAGCCTGGCATTGGCCCGGGCAGCGGCCATTTTGACGTAGGCGAGGGATTTGATCAGTGCCGGGTAGGATGAAAGAGGAACACCGCTTATCCGGTAATTCTCAGCGGCCCGAAGGGTCTGGATACCGTAATAGGCGGATTCCGGCACCTGCCGCTCGCCCAGTGAATCATGCTCCTTGCGCATACCTTCGTTCATGGTCACTCTCCTCTTCAGGCACTCGTGTCGGGCTGTAGTCGTCGTTGAACTGGCCTTCCCATCGGGCAATAACGGTAGTGGCGAGACAATTGCCGATGACATTGGTTGCCGTCCTTGCCATATCCATGATGGCGTCTACCCCGAGAATCACCGCGATTGCCTTTGCAGGCAGGTTGAAAGCAGCGCAGGTGCCGGCGAGCACGATCAGCGATGCCCTTGGCACACCGGCGCAACCTTTACTCGCGAATATCAGGGTAAAGCCCATGAGTAATTGCTGGGAAAGGCTAAGTTGTATTCCGGCAGCCTGGGCGGCGAAGATCGACGCGAGAGAGAGGTAAAGAGTGGTGCCGTCCAGGTTGAAGCTATAGCCGGTAGGAATGACGAATGAGACAATCCTTCGGGGCACACCTATGGATTCCATCGCCATCATCGCCTTCGGAAGGGCGGCTTCGGAGCTTGTGGTCGAAAAAGCGATTATTGCCGGCTCTTTGACGGCTGACAAGAATCTTTTGAGAGGGATTCGGAACCCCAGGGCGATGGGAAGAAGAACCAGGATCATGAAAATGATTATTCCCATATAAAACGACAGGATCAGCATGCACAAATGGAGCAGGACCGAAAGACCTTTGCTGCCGATGACCACGGCAATTGCCGCGCCGACGCCGATGGGTGCGTAGTGCATAATGATGGAGGTGTACTTGAACATGGTTTCGGCCAGGGCGTCACAAAGGTCTATGATCGGCTTCTTCTTTTCACCGATGAGGCAAAGGGCTATCGCGAAGATAACGGTAAATACGACGATCTCCAGGACATCCCCTCTTGCGGCTGAATCAATGACATTTTGTGGAAATATGTTGATGACTGCGTCCGTGAGGGTATGGTGCTGCGCTGCAACTACGGGGGCTCCGCTTGTGCTTTCATCCAGGCTGACCCCAAGCCCCGGCTTCATCAGGTTGACGACCCCAAGCCCGATAATCAGAGCAAAAGTCGTCACTACCTCGAAATAAACCAGGGATTTTACGCCCATTCTCCCCACTGCTTTCAGGTCTCCGTGGCCTGCTATGCCGACGACGAGGGTTGCAAAGACTATGGGAACGATGATGGTCTTGATCAGTCTTATGAAGATGGCGCCGAGAGGCTCCAATTTGACGCCAAAATCAGGGAAAAGCCAGCCGATCAGCAAGCCCAGGATCATACCCGCAAATATCATTTGAGTCTGGCTTGGTCTTACGCGCATCTCCGGTCCATTCTTCAGGTTTTTACGGACTGTCAACTGCCAGAGGGAGTTTCCGCCACTAAGACGTAGCATTAGACACGGAGGATTGTCAATCAAAACCCGGAAGCCGGGCAGGAATTCTGCCCGGTAATTTCAAGATGGAAACGGGATTTGGGAGAGCATCTTTTGTTCGACCTGATGGTCTATGGCATCTGGCGGATTCTCTGGATCCTATCCTCCGTCCCTGGATGGCTCGTAAAAAAGCCTCCGCTCGGACCGCTGGCCTGGAGGAGCCATTGAAGGGTGTCCCCCATTACCTGCTTTCCATTGTAACCGGACCGTTTGAGGATTTCCACACCGTGGGCGTCCGCAGCATATTCCTCGCTGCGGCTGTACGGCTTCATCACCCCCAGGTCTGCGATCATGGGTGTAATTGAGCCTGACCCGGGAATGATCTGATCGAGGATGATAGTCCCGATTTGCAGCCCGGTTCCTAGGATTTGCGCTTTTGCCACATGGCCGAGGTCTTCGTGCGCTATCTCATGGGCCAGGACGCCCCGCAGGTGTTCGTCGTTTGCCTTTGCAAGAAGGCCGATCGTTACATAGAATCTGCCCGCTCCTGCATTGGCCGCATTAATGTCCTGACTGTCGAGAATGCCGACGCGCACCTCGTTCAGGGGAATCGGATTATTCATGTGCTGAATGAGGGGAGCCATTATCTGCTGCAGCCTTTGGGCCTGCGCCGGATCGACCTTTGTCGTACTCGTTGTTGCCGGACGACCCGGTGTCGTGGGACCGCCCCTTCCGGAAGAACGTTGTCCCGTGTCCAGGGCACAGCCGGTTAAGAGAATGATCGAAAGAGCCAGGACAACAACCGCCTTCCTGGCACGGGCCGTTGGCTGAATGCGAAGAGACGAGAGTAATCTGACCATCGCGTGCCTCCTTCGGCTGTGCGGAATTTGCTTTCCAAAGCATGTATTTTGGTCAAGGCTACAAAAAGAAACGTAAATAGGAAGTATCCGTGTGTCAAGGCGATGTTGCGGACAAGCAGACAGAGCAATGGTCACCCGTTCGCTTCGGCACGCTTTCAGGTGTTCCGGCTTTTAAGAAATTCGTAGAGCGCATCGGCGAACTCGTTTCGGTAAAGTGAGCCTTGAGCAGAGTCGGTAAAATCTTTCCCTTCAAAACCTCTCACAAGTTCCGTTAAGTAATCCTGCTCTTCTGCCCAGACGAACAATTTACCGAAATCCTCTTCAACCGAGAAATCGTTGTTGCCGAGGATAAAACCTTTGCATTTCTTACAGACATAGGCCTCCAGGGAATAAGTATTCAGAGGTTTATCGGGATCATAATCATGCCAGCACCAGCCCATGTACTCGGTGAGAAATCTATCTCGTTCTTCGTTCATAGTGTCCTCCGGATATTTTCACTATATCACGAAGCAATGATTCCGGCCAGCCTGACCGCAACAAGACGGCAGGGGCGGGTAGGCTGGCGTCGGCGTTCAGCAGTTGCAGCAGCGATTGATTTAGTAATGGCGCCGATATAGAATAAACGCCTGTAAGGATCATCACTTTTTCCCGCGAGGAGATCATGAAACTCACACTTGATCATATCGGCCTTGTTGTCAGCCGGCTCGATGACACGCTTGACCTTTTCAGAAAACTCGGTTTAACCGATATGACAGAAGCAATGGCCAATCCTTTGCAGAAGGTCTCGGCGTCTTTTCTGCCGATTACCGGGAGTGGTGATGTGGTACACCTCGAGTTCCTTGAGCCGACCGGGGAAGACTCACCGATTTCAAAGTTTATCCGGAAGCGGGGTGGCGGCCTTCACCATCTGTGCTTTGAGGTCGATGACCTGGATGCCGCCATGGCTGAAGTCGATCGCCATGGATTTCGTGTCACCGTCGCTCCTCAGGACTGCACTGCGTATGACCGGAACCTCAAAAGGGAGTGTTCGGGAACGAGCCGCATCGCCTTTTTCCTGCTTGGCGACCACCTCCTCGTTGAATTGATCGAAAAAGGAAAGTGATACGGCTGTTTTCCAAGGATCTGACCGGGCTATTACAGCCAAAATGGCGAGGACAAAGCGGAATCTGCTTGCTGGACAACAGCAAGCAGACGGACCATGACATTATGCGGAATCTCGCGGTGTCGACTTTCTCACTCGCCTTGCCGGCGAGAATGATGTTTACATGACGCCGATGCCCACTCCTCCCCCGTCGTCATACGGGAGGCTTGCCTCAGTCGGATTACAGCTATCAGCTTCTTTTTCAATGCGCTCGTAAAGGCTCCTGATTTCTTTGGCCATTTTTACCGCTACCGAGAAAGGATCGTGGGCACTCAGGATGCGCTCCTGGGCAATCTTTTCCACATTGGCTATGGCCGCCCTGAATTGTTTTTCTGCTTTGTCTTCACCTTTTTTCTTCCCACCTTCCGAGGCCCCGCTTCTTTTCGTCGTCATAACAGACCCCCTCGTTGGATGTCCGCCTGCTGCATTTCCGACCCTGACGGTTCAACCGATGATAAGAACCGGTGGAGCGGCCGTCCGGATGCAGGGCGGCAAAAGCTATGTCTTTTATTTGTTGATTACGCTTGTCGCGTTTCTTTGTCAAGGACCAAAAGATAACCGGGTCGCAGAAGATACGAACGATGCCGCGTTGAGACAGTAAGGCCTTAAAGAGGCTCGGAAGGGAATTGCAAAGAAGGACCGGCTATTTATCCGTGATTATCTTTTTTGTGCCCGGCATGTCGATCAGGAATTGAACCACAAGCCCGTTGTCCCCCGCTGCATCCCGGGCCAGCCGATGGTCCGAGTACAATCCGTCAAGAACGGTAATATCGTACAACTTCTCATATACATACGCCGCAAAGACAGTCCCCGATCCTTCTGCACCACTTCCTATAACCGATAACTGCCTGATCTCGCATTGCGGCGCATCCTTCTCTACGGTGTCTTCAAGGAAGGCATTCGCCTTACGGGCGTCTGAAAAGACCCCAAAAACACCCCTTCCCAAGAATGCTTTATCGACAATAGCAAAGAGTTCCAATTCTCCCTTCCCCCTGATCAGGTGATTGCGGTATATAGTGGTAATATAAACGAGCAGAAATTTCAATATTACACATCACGGACGACTGAGGCGTAAGTGAAATGGACCAGACACCTCTGAAGCCGAGTTAGCCGAATCATTTCCGGCATTTGAACGTCTTTTCCACAGATTTTGTGGAAAACCAGTCGAAAACTTCGTCTATCTCTTCCGGAAGTTACTGAAATTATTAAACTTCTACCAACTTGCCTGCTTCTTGAGCAAGGTTGAAAACCCTAATGTTATCAAATACTAACGGATTTGCCCGAGGATCGATGCTTCACAATGCGGGCGTCTTCGCCCAGCAGAAAATATCTTTTATCTTCGCGTACTTGCGTACTACCGAATCAGGAGCTGTCCATTTCCGCCGGAATTCGGCCTTTCCTGACTCATTTTTGTTTTGGCTCAGATTTCTCCCGATGCGTCGGCTGAAGCGGCTGCGTGTCAAGAACGCTCAGGCAATGGCGTTCTTGCTTGACGGGCCTCCCTCAACCTGCAGAAGATAGATCTGCGGCTGCTCCATAACGTCTTCTCTGCGACCTGTTCCGGTGTCGAGTGATGGAAGTCAAAGGCCGACCGGTTTGTCTTGTTCAACCCTCTTTTGCTTTATGTCGTTGTCGACCATATAATTCGGGTAGCAGTGTGGGAAGAGAGTTGACGCAGGAAGACCGGTTCCCTAAATCTCAGGAGGTGGAAACATTATTAACGAAACGAAAAAAGGATATTGTCTCAATTGCGATAACAGGCATGGATGCAAAACAGAAAAGCCTCCCTGTATCATGGAAATGATGAACAAAGGCATTGCCGGGATGCCGGGAAAAGACTACCTGATGCAGCGGAATGAGGTAAAGAAGTGTCTTGATTGTCCTTTTTTCCGCTCATGCTGGAACAGTGAGGAATATGACCGGCTTGTGAGATAGGCAAGACCGGGGAAGAGGAGGCTACCTCAATGCCCCATGAAGATCATTTTGAAGAAGAGTTTTCGGCTGCGGCCTTTGTGCCGGAGGAGCGGACACTTCCCGCCTTGAGGGAGGCTGCGCAGAAGTGCCGTGGCTGCCCGTTATGGAAGTCGGCTACTCAGACGGTTTTTGGGGAAGGCCTGCCGACTGCCAGGCTCGTGCTTGTGGGTGAACAGCCAGGTGACGTGGAGGATAGGCAGGGGAGACCCTTCGTGGGGCCCGCAGGCCGGGTCCTCGACAAAGCACTGGAGACAGCGGGCATTGATCGCAACGATGCTTATGTCACGAACGCGGTCAAACACTTTAAATGGGTTCAGAAAGGCAGGCTGCGCCTGCATAAAAAACCGAACGCGAGGGAAATAGGTGCCTGCATGCCATGGCTTGAAGCGGAGATCGACCTTATCCGGCCGGAGGTCGTTGTGGCCATGGGCGCTACCGCTGCGCAGGCGCTTTTTGGGGAAAAGGTGCGTGTCATGGAGGACCGTGGCCGTTTCGTTCCCAGCAATTTCGCACCCTACGCGACAGTGACCGTCCATCCGTCCTCGATATTGCGGGTCCCGTCCGAGGAAGACCGGCACAAAGCTTTGAGCGATTTCAGCAAAGACCTGCGGGCAGTAGCGCAGGTTCTGAAGGCCGCCGGACAGGGCAGGCGTTAACCTTTCCCACATAGCCTCCGATTCTTCCCATGAAAAGGCCGGGGCCGTCGGTAAAACGGCTCCATGTCGTCAACCTCAAGATATACAGCGCCCTCATTTTGTCGCAGCCTGCCAAGGACCAAAAAAGGGCCGGGCGTGGTTATCCGGTTTCCGAGCCGCCGATAGGTTGGTGGAAGGACGGCGGCCTCGATAAGACCTGACTCATCCTCCAAGGTGACAAACTGCATGACGCCCTGTTTTGTGGTGATACGGCGCATAGCTGCGACAGTAGCGGCAAGCCGGATGTAAGAGCTGTCGGTGGCGCTGCTGGCGACGGAAATTGGCAGGCAATCATAGCGATTCGCCTCTACTCTAAGGAGAGCCATGGGATGGGCGACAAGGTGCATTTGGAGGTAACGGAGCTCGTTCCTGAGTCTCGTAAGCGCCTGATACAGCTTGAGATGTGACTGGTCTTCCGGCTTGACCGGTGATTGTTGAATTCGCAAACCCTCGATCACCTCCGGACCGCTTCCAAGTTGAAGATGCTTCACGACCGCCTCATGAAGAAACGGATATGCGTTGACGGTGAGCGGTTCAAGGCTGTCACAGGATCCGGACAGGATCAGGGCAGTAAGTTCACGTGTGGACAAATTCGTCCGCTCCACAAAGTTGCGAAAACTGCTGAAACGCCCGCTGCGGCTCCGCTCTGCGAGGAGGGCGGCGGCAGACCGTTGTGACAGGACCTTTACCTTGTCCAGCCCGACTCGCACGGTTCCTGCGCCAGCCCGATTTGCACATTCCTCAATATGCGAGTGCCAGGTCGAGAGGTTGACGTGGGGTCCCTTCACCTCTACGCCCAAACGGACTATTTCCCCCATAATCGTTCTGAGGGGGTATATACCCTGATGATGGTTAATGAGGGCACAGGAGAACTCGAGGGGGTGATGTGCCTTCATGTAGGCGGACAGATATGCGAGCTGACCGAAACTGGCTGCGTGTGCCTTGTTGAAAGAATAAGCGGCGAAGCGAAGGGCGTCTTCCCATGCGCGCCGTGCCCGGGGCAGGTTCCCGGTCCCAGGACGGGCAGCCGCCTGCCTCAGAAACCTCTCCCGTATAGGTCTGAGCGCGTCCGTGTCACCGCCGCTCTTTATTATGGCAGTGCGCACCTCGTCTGCTTCGGCCAAATCCAGGCCGGCAACACCGGCAAGCAGTACCATTATGTCTTCCTCATAGAGAAATAAACCGTGTGTCTCCCTCAGCCTATCAGCGACGGACGGATCGACTGGGCTTTCAGGATACTCACCCCGTGATCGCCTGATGAACTCCCGTTTGGCATTTCCGCCTGCAGCGCCCGGCCGGATCAGTGCGAGGGCGGCGGTAATATCGCTTTGATGACGGATCGGGATGCTGGCGAGGAGGGTGCGCATCGCAGGGCTTTCAAGCTGAAAGCATCCGATTGTCTTTGCCTGATCGATGAGAGCCAAGGTCGCCCGGTCATTTTCCGGGATACGTTCGAGCAGACCGGGTTCAGCATTGCCGGCAAGACGAAGGGTCTCCTGGATTTCGCTAAGACACCTGTTTCCAAGGAGATCGATTTTTACCAGACCCAAGGCTGCCACAGTCGTCAGATCATACTGCGTGATTACCACTCCTTTTGAAGCCCGCTCAAGCGGAAGAATATCCCCTATGGGCTCCTGGCTGAACACCATTCCTCCGGGATGGGCAGCAAGGTGGCGCGGCCGACCGATCAGACGCTGTACGAGTGCGAGGACATCTGCTGGCACACCGCGCGAACTTGTCTCGAATTCGTTGCTCACGACTACTTGATGCTCATTATCTGCTTCACCGAGTCCCAGGAAATCAACCTCCTCAATACCGAGATCTTCTGGAGGCAAGGCCCGGGAAAGTGAATCAATCACTGAGGAAGAAACACCCCAGGCCTTGAGTCCCTCTCTGAGCGCTGATCGCCGCTGGAACTTGTGATGAGCGGATACGGTGGCTACCCGGTCGATACCGAAGTGCTCGTATATCCAGTCGATCACCTCGTCCCGTCTATGCCACGGCAGGTCCAGGTCGACGTCGGGCCACTCGGATTTGCCTCCATGCACGAAACGCTCAAAAAGAAGACCCTGGGAAAGAGGGTCTATCGGCGACGCGCCGAGGAGATGGATAATGAGTGAACTTACGGCTGAACCCCTGGCTATTACCGGAATGCCTTCCTTTCGGCAATGGACAAGAATTTCGTCGATTAGTAGCATAAAAGCCGAAAAACCCAGGTCTTCGAATACGGCAAGCTCCTGAGCGAGCCGCTGATCATGGCTTGGGCTCCACGGCTCATTCCTTGTCCGGCGCTCGGCCACAGCCGCCCGGCAGCGCTCACGAAGTCGGTCGTCAGGGCGGGTGCCGGACGGAAGACCCGTCACCGGGAACCGAACCCCGGCAGCAGAGAGATCGAGGCGGCATGCATCGGCTATAGACTGTGCGGCAGCGACCGCGCCGGGCAAGTCCGCGAAGAGAAGCCGGGCATCTGCGGGCGAACGCAACCAACGTTCCCTGCTTTCGCACACGTCGCTGTTTGCCACGTCGTTTATCTTTCGTCTTTGTCGTATAGCAAGCTGAAGCATGTGGAGGCGATGGTCGGGCTTCTTGAGGAAGACCACGTCGAGGTCTGCCACCAGAGGCACCGCCAGGCGGCGGGCAGACTCGATCGCTAACGGCTCCACTCCGTTCATTCCAGGCCGGACGAGCAATATCCCGAGTCTGTCCCGGGAGAATGCTCCGCTGACGAGCAGTTCCCTGATGAGACCGGCGTTGTCGCTGAGCGCAAAGAGCCCGCCGGAGTTTTGCACGACGAGGGGCAGGGGACCGGAGCCGGTCAAATGCTCTTGACTTGGCCGTCCTTTCGCGGTACGTCTGGCGCTTACTATTCGACAAAGGCTACGATAGCCCTGCTGGTCGGCAGCAAGAAGAATGAGACGTTCCGACTTTCGACCAAAACCATTCCGGCCGTCAAATCCCGCTCGCAGTTCGAGCCCCGTTATCGGTTTAATGCCCTTCGCGCAGCACCGATAATGAAATTGCACTTGTCCCGATAGGTTTTCGAGGTCAGTGAGAGCAAGGGCGGAAAAGCCGAGCATGGAGGCTTCATCGACAAGCTCATCGATTGATGCTGTTCCATAGCCGAGCGAGTAGTAGCTTTTCACATGCAGGGGGACAAACATCTCGGCTCTTCTGGTCTAATAGTTCAGATTAGCTTTTTATTATAACATGTTACGCATCATTAATTATGTTATTTCTCGGCTCTCTTGGCTGGGCCTCTCCTGCATCTTGCGCTCAATCCAAACTGCCATACTTTCCAAGCAGCTCCAGGAATCGCGGAGGCACCGGAGCAATTTTTTTGGAATTATAATCGAACGCAGCGAAGCCGAGCTCCGCGAGTGCAATAAGCGTTGGGCCTCTCATGACCCGGTGGTGCATTCGGAAGCTGGTGCGGGTGAAATCGTCCATTTGGGTGTCGACGGTTAACTCGTCGAGCATATAGGCTTCAGCTTTGAAATTTACGATAAGGTCCGACATGATGACACCGGTATGCCCATCGCCAAGGTCGGCTTCGCTCAAACCCATTGAATGGAGCGCATTTACACGGGCAGTACCTATAAGAGAAACAAGGGCGTCGTTGCCGAGGTGTTTTGCGTAATTGATGTCGCGGGGTTGCAGTGTTATGGTCATATGGAACTTGTAGTTCGGTTTTTCAATCAGTTTTATACGTGGCATCACCACTCCTTTCGTATTTTTTCATATTTCAGCGGCGTATTCCAAGTCCGCCCTTGCGGAGAGGGCTCCGTCAAATCGTTATTCTGAGCAAACGGGAGACTGCTCACGCAACGAGGGAGTTCCTTATTCTTGCAGAACTCTTGAGTCCATGTCAATTCGGCGGTTTTCGTCTTACCGGACTGGTCGAGGGCCAATTTTCATGTTGCTGCTAACGTGTGAACATAACTGTGTTGTCGGAACAGAATTGTTTTTTTCTTGACAACCGTATCCCATTCTGTGCTAAAAGACTACAGATCGAACAGTCAGTCTAGAACGAGGAACGAGCATGCACGACATTAAGACAAGCGATGTTAAGGAGACGATCATTGATGAAAGCATAAAGCTTTTCCTTGCTTGCGGCTTTCTCGGCACTTCGGTAAAGGAGATAACAGAAGCAGCAGGCGTTGCGAGGGGCACACTTTACTGGTACTTCAAAAGTAAGGACGAAATCCTCGATGCCATTCTGAAAAAATTCGAGAGTGAGTTTCTCGACGGGTTGATTGCAAAAGTAGGCGATGTCGAAGGTGATTTTCCCGCAAAATACAGGGCCTTTCATAAGTACGCGACCGAGTTTGCCCGCGATAACAGGGAACTGGCCCTTGTCTTCAATGCGCTTTTGAATGAGATAGTAGGAAGCAATCGGCCGGCGGAAATTGAACTCAAAGCCATCTACGAGAAATATAGGAGCTTTTTGGAGGGCATACTGGAGGAAGGGAAGCGGGACGGTTCGGTGAAGAACGATCTCAACTCTGAAACATATGCGCACTTAATAATTGCAAGTCACTCCGGCATGCTAATGGAGTGGTTCGTGAGCAATGAGTCTTTTGATGTAGGGGACTTTGTGAGGACCTTTCGAGATGTCATCCTGAAGGGAGCAACAGGATAGAGAATGGAAGCAAGAGAAAATGGTGTAGAAGTGAATAGACTGACTGGTCGATCTATAAGGAAGTTTGAGTCTGATTTTTTACCGAGTATCATGTGGATTTATTTGAGGTATCGTAGACTGACCGGTCAATACACAGTGTAGAAGAACAGGAGAAGACTACATGTAGTGGGAGATGAGAACGGAACGTTTTTTCGAAACACATAAGAAAGGAGGAGTTATGAAAAAGCATGGCGTTGTGTGGTTTGCTCTGGTGTTTGTCATTTGCTGCATGGTATTCGGAATCAGCCGGGCAGGGGCCAAGGAAAAAGAAATCAAGCTGAAATACGCAAATTTTTTCCCACCCATGCACAAGATGTCCATTCTGGCAGAGCAATGGTGTAAGGAAATCGAAAAAAGGACCAACGGCAGGGTAAGGATTGCGTATTTCGCGGGCGGTACGCTGACCCCGGCCAACCAGGCATACGAGGCGGCCGTAAAGGGCATAGCGGATATCAGCATGATGTCTCAGCAGTATAATGCGGGGAGATTTCCTCTCACCGAAGGCATCTATCTGCCGCTCGGGATAAAGAGCGCGCGTCAGGCCACGAAAATGGTCGCCGCCTGGTATGACAAGTTTGAGCCGAAAGAGTACGATGATGTGAAAGTGCTCTATCTGTATGGATCGGGTCCCGGTCAGTTCGCGACCTTGAAGTCGATAGCTTCCATAAATGACCTGAAGGGCCTCAAGGTTCGTTGCGCAGGGGACAGCGCCAAGATCGTGAGTGCCATGGGAGCCGTGCCGGTCTCCATACCCCTTTCAGAATCGTATGACGGGTTCCAGAGGGGTGTCATCCAGGGTTCTTTGCTGCCGGTTGAGAGCTTGAAAGGCTACAGGTTCGGCGACATGATCCGCGGCATTCAAATGAACGACGGCCTCGGCTACACCTCCGGACTCGGAGTGGTAATGAACAAAGCCAAATGGGCGTCGTTGCCGCCGGACATCCAGAAGATCTTCGAGCAGGTGAACAAAGAGTGGCAGGAGAAGACATCAATCGCCTGGGACGAGATTGACAGGGAAGGCGTACAGTTCGCCGTTTCCAAGGGCGCGAAGGTGAACAGGATACCGCCGCAAGAGGTGGAGATCACAAAAGAGAGGATGAAGCCGATCCTTGACGATTACGTGAAGAGCATGAAGAAGCTTGGCCTTTCCGGAGAGGAGTCGCTGAAATTCCTTCAAGATTGGTTGAAGGCCAACCCCAATCCTTAATGACCAGCGAGCGCGAAGGTTGCATGCAGTTGGAAATACGACTGCATGCAACCAAGGGGAGTGATAATAAAGGGAGGCTTATTATGCGGGCGGTTGTTTCACGAGTATGTGATTTTATGTCCGTTATTGCGGGCGCAGTTCTGGTATTTATGGTGTGCCTCACGTTCACCGACGTGGTGATGAGGTTTTTCGGAAGGCCGGTGCCGGGCGTGTACGAGGTAATTGCCTATCTGGGCGTGGCTGTGACCGGGTTTGCCCTTCCGCGGGCCTCAATGCAGAAGGCGCATGTGTATGTAGACCTTGTCATTGATAAAATGTCCGCCGGGCCCAGAAAAGTATTCAGCGTATTCACCAGGATTGTAGTGTTCTTTCTTTTTCTCGTCGCTGCATGGTACTTCGTGCAGATGGGAAAAAGCTTCATTGCGACCCGGAGCGTTACCATGACACTCAGGATCCCCTTCTATCCCGTGGTATTCGGTCTGGCTGTATGTTGCCTTGCCCAGTGTCTGGTTTCTTTGTACGAGATGTTCGAAAAGGAGGGAGGAGAGAGCAATGAATGAGTATGTTCTGGGCGTAGGTGCCTGTATCTTCTTGATGCTGTTTTTTGTCACCGGCATAGAGATCGCTTTCGGTATCGTGGTGGTCGGTATATTGGGATACATTATCACCAACGGACCTGACACTGCATTTAACCTGATGGCGCAGGATTTCTTTGATACCCTGTCTTCCTATAGTCTGACGGTAGTGCCTCTCTTCATGCTCATGGGCCAGATTGCGTTTCACGCGGGCATAGCGCAGAGGCTCTATGACGCGACGTACAAACTGGTGGGCCGTGTGCCCGGCGGTCTCGCTATGGCAACCGTCGTGGCAGCCACTGCCTTCAAGGCCATGTGCGGATCCACCCTTGCCACTGCTGCAACATTCTCAAGTGTGGCGGTACCTCAAATGACCCGGTACGGATATGGCAGGAAGCTGTCCACAGGGGTTGTGGCGAGCGTGGGCACACTTGGCATCCTGATACCCCCGAGCATCACGATGATCATCTACGGGATTATGACGGAGCAATCAATCGGCAGGCTCTTCCTTGCAGGACTGGTTCCCGGTCTCCTTATCTCCTTCTTTTTTGTCGGGATTATCTACGTGTGGTGCAAGATTGACCCAAAACTTGGTCCTGCCAGCACGGAAATCATCCCAAGGAAAGAGAAGATCCGATCTCTTCCTGAGTTTGTTTCGGTCGTACTTATTTTCGGTATAGTGATCGGAGGGTTGTTAGCGGGCATATTTACACCGACCGAGGCAGGCACCATAGGCACCATCGCAGTTTTTCTGCTTGCCCTTTGGAAGAAGGGTCTTACCTTCAAAGTTTTCGTAAAGTCTGTGGACGAGTCCATGAGAGGAGCGGTTATGGTCCTCATTCTGATCGCCTGCTCGGCGGTGCTCGGCCATTTCCTAGCCATCACCCAGATTCCCCAGGTAGCCGGAGACTGGCTCACGTCACTGCCGATTCACCGGGTTTTGGTGATGGTCATTATCTTTCTCTTCTACCTGCTCGGCGGGTCATTCATTGACGATCTGGCTTTTATGATCCTGGTTACCCCGATTCTTTTTCCGGCAGTAGTGAAACTGGGGTACGATCCCATGTGGTTCGGGGTTATGGTGGGCGTGACGCTCATGGTGGGCACCATTATACCTCCGGTGGCGATCAGCGTCTTTGTGGTGAAAAATATTACCGGGGAGTCATTCAAGAGCATTTACGCGGGTGTGGTTCCGTTCCTCGCGAGTTTTATTGTCGTAGGCGCATTGCTCTTTACGTTTCCGCAGATTGCCACGTTCCTTCCCGAACTATTGATGGGAAAGTAGGAGACCGGGCAAAACAGGTAAGACTGAAGCCATATAGACTGAACGGTCAGTCCCTAGACATGAATAGATGCTTCTAGAGCATTGACCTGCGCGTAAAAAACGAAGCTTGATCGGAAGCACTTCTAATAGACTGATCGGTCAGTCTAACAACAAAAGGGGAGAGAAGGAGGTGAAGAAAGAAATCCCGCATGAGCTGTTTTAACAAGACAGGTCCTAAAGCAAGGAAAATCTGATGAATTAGAGGGAGGAAATCTGTATGAGAAGAAAATTTTGCTTCATAGTTGTATCGATTGTTTTATGCTTTAGCTTGCCGCAGTATTCCGCCGTGTTTGCACTCGAGAACGGATCGAGCCATTACCCCGGCTCCATGGAGATTTTGCAGCAGGCGTGCTGCCTCTGCCCGGCACATGGCTGATCAGTTACACACCTATCTTCCAGTCCAGCAAACTGATTGGCAACAACGGCGCCAAGGTCCCCGAAGATTTCAAGCTGGACGGAGTGTTTGAGGCGCCTCGTATCCTTACGGTGACGAATCTGAAGGTCCTCGGTGGAAATGTCGTGTGGCACATATTTCCGAGCGCCGGATATATGCATGCAAGTGTGGCCGGGCAGAGCCAATCAAAGACAGGGCTGGGCGATCTCGATGTAGGAGCAGGCATTAAATGGAATTCAAGGACCTTTCATTCGATCGCAGCTTTGGATGTATACATGCATGCCGACAGGGGCATACGACAAGGATGACCTGGTGAACCTGGGATTGAACTACTGGTCGTTCAATCCCATCTATGCCTTTACGTACCTTGGC
>MVRP01000060.1 GCA_002067405.1 Syntrophorhabdaceae bacterium PtaU1.Bin034
ACCATCGTTTCGTTACACGCCGTTGTGTATCTGTGCGGAGTCGGTTCTCGAATTACAAGTCAAAAAGAGGCATTTATGGTAACCGGTTCTTGAGGAAAGCAGGGAAACACCCAATAGGCAATTCGGGGGACGTCCTTCTTTCTGAAGACGCCCCCGATCAGACGCTAAGTCTTACAGAACGAGTCGTGCCTACAGTGCAATTTCCCCTTCTTCGCCGGTCCGGATTCGGATGACTTCGTCCACCGTCGAGATAAACATCTTTCCGTCGCCGATCTCACCGGTCCGGGCGTTTTCGATAATGGTTTTTTTGATGATTCCCAATTCGCTGTCCTTGACCACCACTTCCAATTTGATTTTCGGTATCAGATCCACCTTATATTTCTCGCCCCGCCATTGCTGCACCACTCCTTTTTGCTTGCCATGGCCTGAAATCTCGGAAATCATCAGGCCGGAATACCCGACCTTCTCCAAAGCACGCCGTACATCATCCAACTTTTCCGGGCGGATTATGGCAGTAATCTTTTTCATTTATTTCGCCTCCAATACTAAAGATTTCTCTCTCGCCCTCGACGTCGCCAGAGCGGCAGTGGCGTCCGCCACGTAAGAGTATGCCGGTTTTCTGGTAAGGAATTCCGGGTAAGCGCTATTGCCATGTTCGCCAATGTCCAGACCTTCGATTTCTTCCTGGAGCGAAACCCGCAAACCTATGGTTGCTTTAATTAATATCCAGGCGACTAAAGCAACAACGAAGACGAATACGCCAGAGGCGACTACTCCCGCAAATTGGGCACCCAGTAATTTCAGGCCGCCGCCAAAGAACAATCCGTTGCCCGTGGCTACTCCGGTGAGGGAATCCTGGGCAAATAAGCCGACTGCCAATGTTCCGAAAACTCCGTTAACCAGGTGCACAGACAAGGCACCGACCGGGTCGTCAATTTTCGCCCGATCGAAGAAGATAACGGACAGCACAACGAGTATGCCTGCAATTGCGCCAATAATCAGCGAACTGCCTAAGTTTACAAAGGCGCATGGGGCTGTAATCGCCACCAGACCCGCCAAACAACCGTTGAGTGTCATGCCAAGGTCAGGTTTGCCTAATATAATCCAAGCTATGACAGTAGAACTCAGGGCTGCGGCTATGGCTGCGGTGTTGGTGGTCATCACGATATGAGAGATTGCCTTGGGATCGGCGGCCATGGTTGAGCCGGGATTAAACCCGAACCAGCCGAGCCAGAGCACGAAGACACCGATCGTGGCAATACTCAGGTTATGGCCGGGTATGGGATTGATCTTTCCGTCGCTGGTGTATTTTCCAAAACGGGGTCCGAGAACCAGAACGCCCGCAAGGGCTGCCCAACCACCAACGGAATGAACCACGGTCGAGCCGGCAAAATCGAACATGCCGAGTTTCGACAACCAGCCGCCACCCCATATCCAATGGCCAACAACGGGATAAATAAAGATCGCCATGGCAAAGGAGAAGACGATGAATGATTTGTACTTGATCCGTTCGGCTACTGCGCCCGAAACAATGGTTGCCGCGGTCCCGCAGAACACCAGCTGGAAGAAGAACTTGGCAAGCAAGGGCACGCCGGTCCAATTTATCGCAGAATATACGCCTTTATAGGCGTCTCCCGTTGCCGGCGAATTATCTGCACCCGACAGGAAAAACAGCCCTTTCAACCCGATAAACGGACTGCCGTCCCCGAACATCAAGCCCCACCCCAACACAAGAAATCCGAGAGATGAAACGGCAAACACGATGAAGTTCTTTGAGAGAATATTGACGCAGTTTTTGGCGCGGTTGAAACCGGACTCCACCATCGCAAAACCAAGATTCATGAAAAAAACCAACATGGCCGTTACCAATACCCATAAGGTATCCAGAACGATTTTTGAATCCATTTTCTACAGGCCTCCTTAAATTAGTTGAAAATATTATTTCGACCGGTATGTCCGTTCGGTTCTTCCATTTCAACCCTTCCTTCGTGGTCCGCCAGATCCGGCGATACCATCAATCTCTTTCGTTTCAAGTCTCGAACGTTTCAAGGCGGACATTACTGTCTCCTTCATGTTGTCCCCGCTTTTACCCGGGGCCTGTTTCACGTTCGTTATTCAGTTACCTTGTACGTGCTTGCCTGGTCGTTGAGGCGGATGCGACTTTGCATTTTAGGGGGCCGGGCGACTTTGCCCGGCCCTGGGAGGAGAGGGTGCCGGATGTCGGGGAGGCACCCCTCGGCTGGCTAGAAGTTGTAGGTTACACTTGCACCTCCGACAAAGTTCGTTCCCAAATATCCGTTCGGGTTATAAGACTGGGGGCCGCCTGGTGTGGAGAACTTCCGGCTTGCCTTGCCGGAAAGGGGAAACCAGTACTGCGCCACGGGCACGACAGAGACCTTCTTCGTCACCGGAATTGTGAAGCCGAGCTTTACCATGCCGTCATGGAACGCCGAGTATTTGGTTCCGGTACGGTCGTCGGTCGACGGCTCGTATGTTTTCCAATAATTCCCGTCTCCCCACATGTAGCCGGCGGACGCTCCCAGATCCAGCGTGACCTCTTTGTATATCTTGATGGAATGGGACAGGGAGAAGTTGAAATAGGTGCCCGGATAGCGGTCGAAATCACGATAGATCGAAAGGGTCGGCTTTCCGAAAATATCGTACGCCACGCTGCCGAAGAGTTCCTGGGTCTCGTCGGCATATTTGGTGTTGTAGTAAATCCATCCGCCGGTCAGGCTCCATTTGTCTATTGCGTAGGTGTAGCTGAGGGTGAGGTCGGTCTCGTTGAAACTCCTCTGCTTGTCCCTGTCCGGGGTAAAATTCTGAGTGCCGTGCTCCCTGCTATCGATGTTCCCCCAAAAACTTGCGGAGAAGCCGCCGTAAGATGCGCTGAGTGCCGGCTGAACCACCACGCTGTTCCTGCTCAGCTCATATCCGCGGAATATGTACTTGTTGTACACCCCTAATGCTGCCGTCCCTGTAACACCCGGCGGGGCAACTTCATGAGCCACAGGGATCTTTTGCTGCTCCACCACATGCTGCTCCTTGTCCTTTGCCTCCTGTGCGTAGGCGGCGAAACAGAACAGCAAGCCGACAAGAAAACCAACTACCAGAAATACTCGGAAACACCTCATATCAACACCTCCACTAAGGTAAAAGAAAATTTGGTTCCAATCCCACTCACCTCGTGTTGACAACAAAAAAGGCGTCTTTCACTCCTTCTTCGGAATAGAAAGACGCCTTAGTCCTAAATAAAAATGGCGTTCTTCTCAGAACGCCATCGTTTCTCTACACATCAGTGTGTGGTTACTATTACAAGTTCAAACGGAACGGTTTTGGTACCCTTTCGCGGAATAATTTCCGTTTGTTCCGTTGTTGTTTTTGGGCGTGCCGTTCGCTCCGTTTGTCCCGTTCGCTCCGTTGAGCTTTTCGTACCTGTCCCTGATCTTGTTACGGATCTTCACGACGCTTACATGGGAGATGCCGAGCTTTTTCCCTATTTCTCTGGTGGTCATTCCTTCGAGGCAGAAGAAAAGGACATCTTTTTCCCTCTGGCTGATATTCTCGGTTATGGCCTCAATCTGCAGCGTGCCCTCAACCTGATCGTAAGAGGCGAGATCGTTCGCGACAAGCATCTCTTCCAGGTGAGGGGCATCCTCCTCCATAATGCTGCTCAGACTGAGAAGCGTTGCCGAATCCTGGCTCTTTCTTATGTAGTTCTTCAAGTGAAAGTAGCAACCCTGCAGCATGTAGCTGTCCGTTTTATCATCAAGGTCGCCCAGATTGAAGTGGTTCCAGAGGTGCACGAGCGCTTCCTGAAAAAGGTCCTCATCGTCCATAAAGGAAAAACGTCCGTCAAGCTTGCGCGTTATCCTTTTTAATGTGGGCGACAGTCTCTTAACCAGGCTTTCAAAACACACGACCTTAGCCTCTGCACTCATTCGCTTTCTCTGCTCCGGGGCATAAAATAAAAAAGGCGCCTTAACCCTCCGGTGGGATTAAGGACGCCCGAGTCCTTTCAGCCTCAATAATTATTTCTTAACTTTACGGCTAAAAGACGTCGCTGTCTTTTATGTCTCTATTATAATTGCAGAAAAATCCTGTTGTCAAGACCTGCTATTATTGGGGCTCAGCGCCCCCTCCACGAACAAAGTCCGTGGAGCCTCCCCCTCAACCTCGCTTCCGCTCGTATTGTCGCCGGGCTCAGCGCCCCCTGCTATGCTGAGGTGCGGAGGAGATAGGGAGCGGAGGAGAAAATGCTTGTTCACCGTTGCCCCTCTGCTCCTCAGCTCCTCTGCACCCATGCCCCTCTGCACCGTTGCTTCAGCAGCGAAGTCCGTGGAGCCTCCCCCTTCATCTCGCTCTCTAATGTCTTATATCGGACGCTACGATAATGGCCTCCGCCACCTCGCGCATACTCTTTCGGAGGTCCATGCTCTTCTTGTGGATCTTCTTATACGCCTCGTCTTCCCCGATCCCCAGTTCCTTCATCAACACGCCCTTTGCCCTCTCGACTATCTTTCTTGTCTCCAGGGCTTCCTTGGCGGAGAGTATCTCCTGGTCGAGACGCGTATTCTCGATGGCCACGGCCGCCTGATTCGCAATCGCCTGCAGTATGTCTACCTCTTCTTTCGAGAAGTTGTACTCCTTCTGGGTATAGCTGTTGATGACCCCGATCACCCTGTCCTTGATCATCATAGGGATGCCGATCATGGAGACAACCCCTTCTTTTTTTGCAACGGCCGGATACATGTAGCCCGGTTCTTTCGTCACATCGAGGACGGATATGGGCCTTTTCTCCATCACCACCTTGCCCGCAATGGATTGACCCACCTTGAGGTTGGGCTTATTGACATATTCCTGGCTCAGGCTCTGGGTGGCGGCGATCACCAGCTCCTGTTTCTTTTCGTCGAGGAGCATGATCGAGCATATCTTCGAGCCCATCACCTGGGCGGTCATCGTGACGATGAGTTGGAGTATCTCCTTCAGATAGTAGTCCGATACGATGGTACGGCTCACTTCCGAGAGCAGGTCCAACTGCTTCGCTTTCCTGTTCACCTCGTCATAAACGATGGCGTTCTGAATTGCGCTCCCCAGATATTTGGAAACGGTGAAGAGAAGCTTTATCTGGTCTTCAGGGTACTCATGTTCTTTCTTGTGATGCACGTTCATGACCCCGATAATAGAGTCCTTTGAAAGGATCGGCACCGCCAGGAACGCCTCGTATTTGTCTTCCGCAAGATTGGTAAAGCTTTTGAATCTCGGGTCGTTAAATGCCTTCTGGGACAGGGCTACGGGCTTTTTCTCCTTCGCGGCCCATCCTGTTACGCCTTCTCCGAGCTTTAGCGTGATCTCTCCCGCCTCTTCGCGGTGGGTGTTGGAGGCCCTCAGGGTCAACTCGTTATTTTCTTTGCTATAGAGGTAGATGAAGCAGGAATCAGCGCCGGTTATATTGATAACCATGTCGACGATATGGGTCAGAAGATCATTCAACTCCAGATCGCTGCTGATGTGCTGGGCGACTTGATGAAGAATTGCCAGCTCCTGCTCTTTTCGGTTCTGTCTTTGTACCGTTCTTGCAGCCATGGGCTCTCCGCGATAGGTTTTAAAATAAAGCTTATCATATTTTATCCCGACATCTTTGTCAATCAGACTGAAAGCAGGGCGTAGCAATGCCCCTGGACCGGGTACAATCGGTTTCCGCTTCAGTATTACCTGATAACGAAGGGATCGGGTGTGGTATCGGCGAGGTTGACCCACACGCTTTTTACCTGGGTGAACTCGCGCAGTGCTTCCACTCCCATCTCCCTGCCGTAGCCGCTTTGTTTGTACCCGCCGAAAGGAGACGCGTAGGAGAGGGCGCGGTAGGTGTTAATCCACACTGTCCCGGCTTTGAGCTCTTGTGCCACCCGGTGGGCGCGCTTGATGTCCCTGGTCCAGATGCCCGCGGCAAGGCCGTACCGTACCCTATTGGCGCGGGCGACGACCTCCTCGTCGTCGCGGAACTTCATTACTGCGAGGACAGGGCCGAAAACCTCTTCCTGCGACAGATTCATGTCGTCGCGCATTCCGGTAAAGATGGTAGGCATGAAGAACCAGCCCTGCCTCAGGGCATCGTCCTCCGGCTGCCTTCCACCGTACACGAGTGTGCCTCCCTCTTTTATGGCCCTCCCGACAAATCCTTTGACCTTGTTGAGCTGATCCATTGTCGCCATGGGTCCCATCTCGGACTCCATTTTTGACGGATCGCCCAGTTTGATCGTCCTTGTACGTTCCACAAGCCGCTCCACAAACTCGTCGTGTATCTTTTCGTGGAGGAACAGCCGGGAGCCGGCGATGCACGTCTGGCCGGCTGCAGCGAATATGCCTGCAATACAGCCGTTTACCGCATCGGGGATGTCCGCGTCGTCAAAGACGATGTTCGGGGATTTTCCACCGAGTTCCAAAAGGGTCGCGGTGATATTGCCCGCCGCCGTCCGGGCGATAACCTTACCTGTCTCGACTCCCCCGGTGAACACCACTTTGTCCACCCCGGAATGGCTCACGAGTGCGCTCCCCGATGTTTTTCCGAAGCCTGTCACCACGTTGAACACTCCTTTGGGAAAGCCTGCCTGCCCGACGATCTTCGCAAATTCGAGCGTCGATGCCGACGCGTACTCGGATGGCTTGACCACCACCGTATTCCCGGTGGCCAGGGCTGCTGCGAGGCTGAAGCTGAGAATGAGGAGCGGGGAATTCCACGGCGTGATGATGGCGACCACGCCCACAGGCTCGCGGAGGGTATAGTTGAAAATCGACCTATTCTCGAGGGGAATGGTCTGGCCCAGAATTTTGTCTGCCAGGCCGGCATAGTAGTGATAATAACCGGGAAGCGCTTTTGCCTGCCCGAGCATCTCGCGAATGAGCTTGCCGTTATCCCGCGTGTCTGTTCGGGCAAGGCGTTCTGCGTTGTCGGCGAGGAGGTCAGCGAGACGCCTCAGCAGATGCCCTCGTTGCATGGGCGGCATCCGCTTCCAATCCTCCCTGTCAAGCGCATCGCGGGCTGCCTTCACCGCACGGTCCGCGTCCTGTTCCTCTGCATCGGGTATCGTGGCCCACGCACGGCCGGTAAAGGGATCGAGAGACTCAAAGAACCGTCCTGCGCCGGCATCGACCCATTCTCCATCAATGAACATCCGGTACCTCACGAATTCGGGGCTGCCTGGAGACATGGCGAAATATCCTCCTATTTTCCTTCTTTTTTCATTTCGTAGATCTTCCTCTTGATCTGTCCGATCTGCGTGGTCACGGGGATCTCCTTGGGACAGACCTCCGTGCATTTCCAGAGCGTTTGACATCCCCACACACCCGCCTCCCGGTCAAGGAGGGCGATCCGCTCTTTCACACCCTCGTCCCTTGAGTCGAACAGATACCGGAAGGCCCGGACAAGCGCCGCGGGTCCCACATAATCTTTCGTCTCCTCGTTCCGGTTCACGGGGCACGAGGAGGTGCAACAGGCGCAGAGGATGCAGCGGATCGCGCCTTCGATGCGCCGTATTTCTTCGGGCGTCTGCGTGCGTTCCTCGTCCGGAGGGGCAGACGACGCCATGAGATAGGGCTTGATGGAACGGTATTTTTCGAAGAAGGGTTCGAGATCGACGACCAGGTCCTTGATGATCCTGAAGACAGGGAGCGGTTCGACGACGATCTCGCCCTCGAACGACTTTACCAGCTTCTGGCAGGGGAGCGCACACACTCCGTTGATCCTCATCCCGTCGGAACCGCACACGCCGTGGCCGCACGACATACGGAAGGAGAGCGTCGGGTCCTGTTCCCACCGGATGCGGTTCAGACAGTCGAGGAGCCGGTCGGTAGGGTCGGCATCCACCTCGTAGTTCTCGTACCGGGGCTGCGCATCCTTCTCCGGATCAAACCGAAAAACCTTCAGCCTTACGAGCACCGGGGCTGCCCCCTGGTGTTGTCGGATCGAAGTCCGTCTCATCAGTACACCCTCGCCTGAGGGGAAAACCTGTTTATTACCGCAGGCTTGTAACGTATGTGAGTGCCGGCGGGACCGGCGAAGGCCAGGGTGTGCTTCAGAAAGGTCTGATCGTCCCTGCCCGGAAAGTCCTCCCGGAAATGGGCTCCCCTGCTTTCCCTTCGGTGCAGGGCGCTCGTCAGGATCACCTCGCAAAGCTCAAGTTGGTGGCCGAGTTCGATCGCTTCGGTAAGGGCATAGTTGAACACGTTTCCCTTGTGCGCGATTGTTACCGCTCCATAGCGCTCCTTCAGGCCCCGTACGCGGTCGATGCCCTCTCTCAGCCCATGCTCGGTCCGGAAGACAGAGCCGTAATCCGTCATGACCGACTGCATGTCCCGCCTTATGACAGGCACCCTTTCTTTTCCCTCACGGCCCAGGAGCGTAGCCAGCCTTTCCTCTGTTTCTTCCAGCGGGCTCGAATCTGCCGGCCCGTATTCCAGATGCGCCGCCTCTTCCTTCATGACCCTGCCGCTTCGCCTTCCGAAAACCAAAAGATCCAGCAGGGAGTTGCAGCCGAGCCGATTTGCCCCGTGGACAGAGACGCAGGCGCACTCTCCCGCTGCATAAAGGCCCTGGACGATACGCCCTGTTTCATCGCCGAGCACCCGGCCGTCCGCATCGGTCGGTATTCCGCCCATGAGGTAGTGGCAGGTGGGCGCCACGGGGATCGGCTGCCGGATGGCGTCGATGCCGAGATAGATCCTCGCAAAGGAGGCAATCTCCCAAAGTTTTTCAGTGATCTTCTTTTCACCCAGAGAGGTGAGATCGAGGTGAACGTAGTCCTTTCCTTCTATCCCCCGGCCCTCTCTGATCTCTGTCAGGATCGCCCGGGATGCCACATCGCGTGCGGCGAGGTCCTTGATCTTAGGCGCGTACCGCTCCATGAAAGGGTCGCCGAGGTCGTTGCGGAGCACACCCCCTTCCCCACGGGCGGCTTCGCTCACGAGTATCCCAAGGGGGAAGAGCCCTGTGGGGTGGAACTGGATGAACTCCATGTCCTCAAGCGGTATGCCCGCCCGATACACGAGGTCGAGGATCTCTCCTGTGGTGGCGTAGCCGTTGGATGTGGTTCTGTAAATCTTGCCGCATCCTCCTGCGGCGAGGAGGACTGCCTTCGCAGAAAGCAAATGAAGCTTGCCCGAGGCGAGGTCGTAGATCACGAGGCCAATGCATCGCTCCTTTTGAAAGACCAGGGAAAGGACGTGACATTCGGAATAGAACTTCACGTTATGGCGAACAGACTGGTCGTACAGGGTGTCGAGAACCACCCTTCCCGTGTGGTCCGCCGCATGGCAGGCCCTTTTCACGGGTGCTTTCCCGTACTCGCGGGTATGGCCCCCGAAATTTCGCTGCGCGATCTTCCCGTCTCCGGTCCGGCTGAAAGGGACACCCATGTGCTCGAGCTCGTAAATGGCTCTCGGCGCATCCTTTACCATGATTTCGATGGCGTCCTGATCACCTAGGTAGTCGCCTCCCTTCACCGTATCAAAGAGGTGCCATTCCCAGTTGTCCTCCTCCTCGTTCCCGAGTGCGGCAGTGATGCCTCCCTGGGCGGCTCCGGAGTGCGACCGTGTCGGCATTACCTTCGACACCACCGCGACATCGGCTGATCCTGCGGCCTCTACCGCAGCCCGGAGACCCGCGAGACCGGCCCCGACTATGACAATGTCGTGCCGAAAGATCATGGAACTGTTCCTGGCCTCATGTTTCAGCGTTCGTCATGTGGTATGGATCGACAATACGATCGAACTCTTCTGCCGAGATATAACCGAGCCTGAGCGCGGCTTCTTTTAACGTCAGGCCCTGGCGCTCTGCAAGCCGGGCAATGCGCGCCGCCTTATCGTAGCCGATGGCAGGGGTGAGGGCGGTGACAAGCATGAGCGAGCGCTTCAGGTAGCCGTCTATCCGGTCCCGGTTCGGTTCCATGCCGGCGACGAGGAATTCCGTGAAGGTCCTGCAGGCATCCGACAAAAGACGGATCGACTGAATGACGTCGAACGCAATCAGCGGTTTGAAGGCGTTCATTTCCAGGTGCCCGCCCGCACCGGCAAAAGCGACGGCCCCTTCGTAGCCCATCACCTGCACCGCCACCATGGTCATGACCTCGCATTGCGTGGGGTTCACCTTACCCGGCATCATTGACGATCCCGGCTCATTGGCGGGAATCCGCAATTCGTTGAGGCCGCAGCGCGGCCCGGAGCTGAGCAGGCGGATGTCACTGGCTATTTTATAGAGGGAGACGGCGAGCGATTTGAGCACGCCACTCGCCATAACCATGGCGTCGTGTGCTCCCTGAGCCCCAAACCTGTTCTTCGCGGGCTCGACAGGATACCCGGTGATTTCCCTTATGCGGCTGATCGCCCTGTCTCCGAAGCCCGGCGGCGCCGTCACGCCCGTTCCGACGGCAGTTCCACCCAAAGCAAGGTGGTAGAGGCCCGCAAGCGCAGCCGATATCCTCCCCAGACCCTCGTCGAGCATCGCCGCATAGCCGGAGAACTCCTGGCCGAGCGTAAGGGGCACCGCATCCATAAGGTGCGTCCGCCCTATCTTCGTGATACCCGCCCAATCCCTCGCCTTTTGATCCAGGCTGTGCTTCAGGTTCTTTACCGCAGGCACAAGGCGATCATGAAGCATCCTTATCGTCGCGAGGTGCATCGCCGTGGGAATGACGTCGTTTGTCGATTGAGACATATTGGCATGATCGTGAGGATGAATCGGGTCCCTGGTGCCCACGGTGCCGCCCATGATTTGGATCGCGCGATTCGCGAGGACTTCGTTGACGTTCATGTTCAGCGGGGTGCCGCTCCCGCTCACCCAGATCGGCAGGGGGAAGTGCTCCTGCAGCTTCCCTTCCGTCACTTCGTCTGCCGCCCGGATGATAGCCCCGGCCTTTTCTCCTTCGAGCCGTCCCAGCTCACGGTTCGTCGCTGCCGCGGCCTTCTTGACGAGGGCAAGGGCGCTGACGAGCTCCGTTGGCGTCCGGTCCGTGCCGATGTTGAAATGTACCCGTGCCCGCTCGGTTTCAGCGCCCCAGAGCCGGTCCGCGGGCACCCACACCTTGCCCATGCTGTCGCTTTCGAGCCTCCGGCCGTTCCGGACGGTTCCATCCTGTCGCTCGCCCGTCTCGTCCATTTCGCCTCCCGGATCGTCTTTATGCTTTCCGCAAAACAAATGTAATACTCCACCCGGTGACTGTCACAAATAATTCTTCTCCCAAGATCGGCAAAACCGGCACGATCGCCTTACCGGTTGTATACTATGAACAGGGTACATGCGGATCACGGCAGGACCTACTACTCATCGGAGGGATGTTATGGACTATGATGCGAAGCTTATCAGCCGGGAAACACTGGCGGGAGATGTGGCGATATTCCGATTCGAAAAACCAGAGGGATTTCAATTTGTCGCCGGGCAGTATTGCCTTTTAACGGTTCCGGATGCGGGGTTTCATGACGAGCACGGACTCAGGCGCGCCTTTAGCCTCGCGTCGTCCCCTCTGGAAAAGGATTTGCTCATCGTGACGAAGCTGAGCGGCAGCGCGTTCAAAAAGACCCTGGCGGAAATGACGCCGGGCACGACAGTCACATTGGGACAGGCCATGGGCTCCCTCGTCCTCCCGCAAGCCACAACGACCTCCCTTGCCTTTCTGGCAGGAGGGATCGGCATTACCCCCTTTCGCTCCATGTGCCGTTTTGCGGTTGACGCGAAGACCGGCCACAACATAAGCCTTTTCTATTCCAGCAGAGCTCCCGGGGAAACGCCGTTCCTGGACGAGCTACAGCGCATGGGAGAAGAGCATGGCCAGGTCGGGGTGTTCATCACGATGACCCGGGCCCCGGAGGATCCGAAAGTCTGGAGCGGTCTGAGGGGCCGCCTGAGCCCCGACACCATCAAGGAGCGGTGTCCTGCGTGGGAAAGCGCGCTTTACTACATTGCAGGGCCACCGGCCATGGCAGATGCAATGAAACAAAGCCTCGACGCCATGAAAATCCCGGCCGACCGGATCAGGGTGGAGCTGTTTACCGGTTATTAACGGCAGAACGGGAAGCCGGGCCGTCACAGCAGGCTGTGGAGCAGCTCATTGCCCGAATAGTCGATAGGCACATCTATTATGACGGGTCCTTTTTGCGCAAAAGCTTCGGCAAGAACCTGCTCCATGGACTCCGAGGCGGTAAGGGTAAAGCCGCGCGCCCCGAAGCTATCCGCGAGTTTCACGAAATCAGGATTGGAAAAGTCGAGCCACTTGAAGGTGCCGAACTTGCGGATGCTCTTCCATCGGATGAGCTCGTATCCCCCGTCGTTGAAGACGACAACAACTATGTTGAGGCCGAGCCGGACTGCTGTCTCCAGCTCCTGCAGGTTCATGAGAAAGCCCCCATCCCCGCACACTGCCACCACTTTTTTTCGGGGATAGAGCAGTTTTGCCGCAATTGCCGCAGGAAGGGCAAAACCCATGGAGGCAAAGCCGTTCGATATGAGAAAGGTGTTGTTGCCGCAGACCGGGTAGAACTTGGCGACCCACATTTTATGCATGCCTACGTCGCTGACCACGATATCGTCGGACGCAAGGACTTTCCTCAGGGCATAGAGCACCCGCTGGGGCCTCACCGGCCAGGAATCGATCCGCCCCTCCCGCTCGAAGGTCTCTATCAGGTCCTCCCTTAAGCGCTCAATGTGCTCACTCTTCTTGTTGCAGCTTGTCATTCCTTCGAGAAGCTCGAGGGTCTCCCTGATGTCCGATACGATTTCCACCTCGGGCACGTAGTGGACGTCTACCTCCGAAGTAGTGAAATCGATGTGGATGATCTTTTTGTCAGCGTCGGGGTTCCATTTTCCGGGGCTGTACTCTACCAGATCGTAACCGATGGCGATCACGAGGTCCGCGTTGAGGAACAGGTCGGAGATTTGCCGGTCCTTGCCGAGACCGAGGGTGCCGAGAGAACAGTGGCTTTCCGCTGAGATCGCCCCTTTGCCCATGAACGTGGTCACCACGGGGATACCGAAAAGCTCTGCGAACTTCCGCAGCTGCAGGGCAGCGTTCTTGCGCACCACACCGTTGCCTGCAAGGATGACGGGGTTCGAGGATTTTTCGATGAGTTCTGCCGAGCGTCTGAGCGAAGACCGGTCAGGAGAGCTGCGGCGTGCCCGGATGGGAGGTATGGTCGTCTGATAGAGACGGTTCACCTTCAAGGCCGCGACATCTTCAGGAAGCTCCAGGTGCACGGAACCGGGCTTCTCCGTCTCGGCGACCTTGAACGCCTTCCGCACCACCTCCGGCACCACGTCAGGCACCTCGATCCTCGTATTCCACTTTGTCACTGTCTCGAAGTTCTTCACGACGTTCACGTATTGATGCGACTCCTTGTGAATGCGCCCGAGCTGCGCCTGACCGGTGAGTGCCACCAGGGGTGCCCTGTCAAGGAAGGCATCGGCCACGCCCGTGACAAGGTTGGTCGCGCCCGGACCAAGGGTAGCAAGGCAAACGCCTGCCTTGCCGGTGAGGCGGCCATAGGCGTCGGCCATGAAGGCGGCCGACTGTTCATGCCGTACAAGGACAAAATCGATGCGCGACCTTGCCAGGGAGTCCATCAGGTCAAGCGTCTCTTCACCGGGAATGCCAAAAATGTGCTTCACCCCCTCATTTTCCAGGCACTTAACGATCAGATCGCATGTTTTCATCGCCGCCTCGCTGCTTTACGTTAGTTACATTCCGCTGCACAGCCCGGCGCCCCGCACCATGAGGACGGGAGCGCAGGTGCGCTATCCTCATTGTAATGGCTCTGAATGAAAAAAGCAGGCGGTTTTGTCGGGGGCTGCAGCAAAGCCGGGTCGTCCTGCTTTATCGGGATAGGGGAATTATAATTTTGTAGAAGTGCTGGCACAGGACGAGCACGCCGGCCGGCAAAAGGGCCGGAAACATCAAGGGAGGTGCAATTATGGCAATGCTCGAAGAAAAGGAGATACGGGCTTATCAGTTGAAGAACAGGACTTTCGTCTGTCCGGTCTGTGCAACCGACGAGGAGAAAGCAGACACCGAGACGAAGATAGTGGCAGAGGACGTCATCCACGATTCGAACCCGATGGAGTGTGTCCGATGCAAGAAAGTCGTCGGTTGATCCGGACGACGTTTTCCAGACCTTTACCTGCCTTCATGTGCGCGTAATTCGCAGCGCATTGACGATGACGGTAAGACTGCTGGCGAACATCGCGAGGACGGCAACGAGCGGATTCAGGAGACCGGTGGCTGCCACGGGTATGGCTACCATATTGTAGATGAAGGCGAAGGCGAGGTTCTGGCGGATTGACCGGACCGACAGGGACGCAATGGCGAAAGCATCCTTGATTGTGGCGACCCTGCCGGAGACCAGCACGAGATCGGCTGCCCTTTCCATCAGGGAATATCCCGTGCCAAAGGCGATGCCCACATTTGCGCGGGCGAGCGCGGCTGCGTCATTGACCCCGTCGCCGACCACGGCTACTTTTCGGCCGTCTTTCAAAAGACTCCCGACTCTCTCCGCCTTATCCGAAGGAAGCATCTCGCCCGAGAAGTTCTCTATGGAGAGGGACCGGGCGACTGCTTCTGTTGTCCCCTTCCCGTCTCCCGATAAGAGAACCGGCGTGATCCCCCGGTTTCTGAGCCACCGGACAAGCTCCGCAGCCTCCGTCCTGATCTGGTCCCCGAAGACGAGGAAACCTTTGACCGCGCCGTTCCATCCGAAAAAGACTGTGGTCATTCCGGCCTGTTCCCGGGACCTTGCGCTTTCGTCAAGGGAAACGGGCAGAGGTGCAGCCAGGTCAGCGACGAGCCGTCTGTTGCCGACAAATACCTTCCTGCCGCCTACGTCCCCGGTAATGCCCCGACCCGCATGCTCCTGCATGCTGGAGGCCTTCGGAACTGCGAGGTCGAGGGCTTTGCTGCGACGCAGGATTTCCCGCGCAAGAAGGTGAGGGGACGCCTCTTCGATGGCGGCCAACAAAGGCAAAGCCTCGTTTTCATCGCTTTCGGCGGAGACCATGTGATCGTATGCAAAGCGCCCCTCTGTGATTGTGCCCGTCTTATCGAGGACAATCGTGTCGATGGAGGGGAGTTGGTCGAGGGCGCGGCTGTTCCTCACAATGATGCCCTTCTTCCGCGCGAGGCCCGTCACCGCCATTCTGACGAGCGGCACCGCAATCCCCACCGCACAGGGGCATGAGATGAGGAGCATGGTAAGACATCGGAAAAAAATCTCCCATGCCGGAAGACCGAAGAGATACAGAACGCACGCGGTGAGCGCGGTCGCCGCCATGAGCCCCGGCACCAGTGCGCGGCTGAACGAATCCGCCGCGTCTTCGCCGACCTGCTTGCTTTCGAGGCCGTCAAGCATGAGGTCGGTCATGCGGCGCAGGTAGCTCTCCTTCGCACCCCGGCTCACCGAAACCTCGATCTCTCCGGCCAGGAGCATGGAGCCGGCCAGTACCTCTTCCGGCCAGGCCCTTGAAACCGGTTTCGGCTCACCCGTCAGCACCGATTGGTCGAGAAGGGCCTTTCCCTTCAGTATCAGGCCGTCGAGAGGTATTCGCTCTCCCTTTTGCACAAGGACGACATCGCCGGCTCGTGCAGCTTCCGCCTTCACCCACCGTTCCCTGCCGTCTTGAAGAAGCCTGGCCTTCTGCGTGCCCAGTTCGTCGAGCCCCATACCCGCAAGGACCCGGTGACGGGCCTTCATCTCGATAAAACGTCCGAGAAGGACAATGGTGACGAGCATGGCAGCCGTGTCGAAATAGAGATGGACACTGCCCCGCAGCATCTCCGCCAGACTGTAAAAGAAAGCGGACAACGTGCTGATGGCGATGAGGGTATCCATGGAGATTCTCTTGAATCTGAAACCCGTCCAGGCGCTGCGAAGGATGGGCATGCCGCCGTAAAAGATCACCGGCAGGGTCATGAGGAGAAGGGGATAGGAAAGATAGGCGACGATAGTGGGGCCGAGATCGCGGAAAAGACCGGAATAGACGGCCCAGGAGAGCATCATACCGTTCATGGCGAAGATGGCGGAAATACCGAGACGGAGGTGCAGGTCGCGTTGCTGTCTTTGCTGTTCGGGCTCATCCTCGGGCGACGAGACGCTATAGCCGAGCTTCGCCACAGTCGATCTGATTTCGGCAGGGGTGATGACGTGGGGGAGATATCCGAGCCTGGCAGTATCGGCGAGGAACGTCACCCGCGGCCGGATGATACCCTTTTTCCTTCTCAGCACCTCCTCGATAAGCCACGCGCATGCAGGACACCACATATTGTTCACGCGGAGGGTAAGCTCAAGGGCAGGGATCGGGTCGTCCTGAAGCGGTGCCTCGTTTTCTTCCGGATTCCCGTTTGTGCCTGAAGGGATGATGCCTGCCTGGAGACAGGCCCGGTAGAGGTCCGTTTTCTGAAAATCGGCAGGGAGAGACCCGGTGGCAGCTGAAAGCACGGCGTAGACCTGGCGACAGCCGGGACAGCAGAAGCGCAGGCCTTTCTTTCCGGAGTCTCCTCTTGCCTTACCGGAAGGGACCGGAAGGCCGCAGAGGTCGCACCTCGGTGATTCCCGGTCGTCGACAAAAGGCATACCTTGTTCAGGGACAGGGATAGGGACAAGATCAGACAAGGCGGTTCGCACCTTTCCAGATCAGAATAAAGCCCATGATGATCACCGAGACTGCTGCCAACCGCTCACCGGCGAGCCTCATCCTGACCGTGAGATAAGAGGCGAAGAAGCCGGTAAAGAGGAGGGCGGGCGTGGTGCCGAGACCGAAGGAAGCCATAAGCGAAAGGCCGGTTAGGGCGTTTCCCGTGGTGGCCGCCCTCGCAGCTACTCCCCATGAGAGCATGCACGGCAGGAACCCGGCAGCGAATCCGAGCAGCAACCTGGAACCGGTGGTCGTTGAGCGCAGCAAAGCCGCCACGGCTTTCCCGAAAAAGGATGTGCCTGAGGAGGGGGAAATTCCGTTAACCAGTAGCGATGACGGGAAGGCGCGCAGGAGGACAAGACCCAGGACTACCATCGCGGAACCCCCGGCGAGCGAAAGGATGCTCCCCGCGGCCCGGAAGGAGCCGGCAGAAGCTGCGAGAGAGACGAGACTCGCCACAACAGCACCTGTTAGGGCATAAGCTGCTATCCGGCCTGCATGGAACGCAGCATGGTAGCGGAGAAGCGCCCGGGAACGAAGCCCGGCGGCCTCTTTTCGCGGTTCCGGAACCTCCCCCCGGAGGTGCAACGCATAGGCAACGACAAGGGGGCCGCACATGCCGAGGCAATGGAGGCTCCCGGTCAGGCCGGTAAAAAAAGCCCACACGACATCGATGATCATGGAGCGGCCTGCTTCCTTGATTTGATAAAGGTAATGACCGACCACGTCTCTTCTGCAGAAACCGTGGAGAAGAGCTTCGGGTGTCTTCTGAACCCCTGTCGTATTCTCGTGTAAATAATCCCCTCATTCTGAGAGAGGAGAGCCGCTGAACCGAGGTCGGCCGGTAACGGGGAGAAGCTTTGGCCCACCACGCCGTTGCCGTCGAGCTTTGGGCCGTGGCACTGCGTGCAATAGTAATCGTAGGCGAGACGGCCCTGTTCCACGGTTTCCTTCGTCACGGGCAAAGGGTTTTTGAGACTCTCGGGACGTGCCGAAACCAACACATTGTAGCCCTCCGATGTCGGCGTAGAACGCCCGTCTATGCGCATTGCCTTCCGCTCGTATGTCTTTACCGATTCCTGTTCGAACATGCGCCCGTAGTCGCAGCCGAACAAAGGGAGGAGCGCGAAGACCGGCAAACAGGCGAAGACGAGGTATCTCTTTATGACCGTTTTACTCATCACTGTTGATGTTCCCCTTGGAAAGCGTCTGCCCGGGAAGGACGTCCGGCGACATGCTGCTCCTCGGGCACCGCCATCCCGTTACCCGAGAACGTGGAATATTCGGATTTTCCCGGTGTATCCTCGACAACCCCGAAATCCCACGCGGGCACCCCCTTGTCTCCAATAACTAAGAATATGATAAGGCCGTAGATGGCAAAAGCCAACGATACGCCGCATACCAGGAGCCACAGTATCAAACTGCCCTTCCGCTCTCTCCCTTTTCCTGCCGAAGGCATCTCGTGTATGCTCATGATCGAGCCTCTCCGGTTTTGGTCATAGCGCGCCCCCGGGAAGGGCGACAAAGACGATATAACAAAGCGCCCAGACTGCAAAGCCGATATAAAGGAGAACGAGGATCGCCGGTACCGGCCGGGACCGATGCCGAAAGGCGGCATAGATCGACAATGCGCCAATAAAGCCGAGAAATAAAGCAAGGAGAAGATGTTGATAATCCAAAAGAGGGAAGAGCCTCATAGGCCGCCTCCCGAATTTTTCAGAATTACGACAAGGATGGTGACAAGAAGACCGGTGGTGCCTAGGGCGAGAACGGCAAGCATGGCAATTGCCTCTCTGCCGGAGCCGCGCAGCTTTGCTCCCCCGCAGGATGGGGTTGATTCACCGCGAAGGGGGAGATAGCGGGCCCGCTCCTGATCGTTGAACTGTCTGTTCCGGTAAGCCCAAAAGAACCCTCCGATGCTTGCCCACAGGCTGAGCACGATGAGAAGTGCCCAAAAGGGATAGTATGCCATCTTATTTCACTCCTTTGCCGGACGGCGTTAGGTAGGCTGCGTCTATTCCGCGTGGCGGCCGGTGGGCATCGGTCTCACCGATGAAGGTGACGGCAACATAGTTTCCCACGTCCCATATCTTCTCCGATTCCAGCTCTCTCTTGAAGTAAGGCATGGCGGTCCCCGTAATTCCGTTCATTATCTGGTAGTAGAGTATCCCCCCCGAAATGTCCCTCCCTTTCAGGATCGTGAAGTTAAGGGGCGGCGGATGAAGGTACGGCTGGGCCGGGCCCATGCCGTCGCCGATGGGGCCGTGGCAGCCCATGCAGTGGCTCTGGTAAATGCGGTGCCCCCGTGCGAGACCGGCTTCGGTGGTGGGATAGGGATTGGGCAAGGTACGCCACGCCTCGGGTATCATGGAATGAAGCCAGCCGACGTTCTTCTCCGGTCCTGCCTCATAGGCCTCGATCGATTTTGCCTTCCATTCCCGTTGCCGCGTCATCCGCCCGTCGGCGTCCTTGAATCCCAGAGACTGTTTGTACGCGATGAGTGCCTTGATCCGCTCGTTCCCAAGGTGGGCAAAGGCGGGCATGATCGATTCGGGCCTCACCGACCGGGGATTGATGTAGTGGGCGAGGTGCCAATCGTCGGGGTGCTCTCCACCCTCCTGCGACAGGTCCGGCCCTGTCCTTTCGGAGCCGAGCAGGTGAGGCTGCTCTGCCACGTAGTCACCCGAACGGGCAACCCGCTCAGCCCCGAGGCCCCAGTCTATGTTTCGTATGAACTGCGTATGACAGTAGGTGCAGCCGTTTGCCACGTAAACCTCCCGCCCCTTCGCTTCGAGAGCCGACCGTGGCCGGAAGATGTCGGAAGGCGTTTCGCTGATCGTCCACCAGGGAAGCATCACGGTAACAAATAATACGGATGCAAGGATGATGATCCCGCCGTAAAAAAGAAGCTTGGGGGTGACGTTCATGGCACCTCCTCCCCCGTCTTTTTACCGTAGAGGCTGCGGGCAATATTGTAGAGGCCCATTGCCGCCGCCGCTGATATGAGGACACCGAAGCCGACGCGCCACACCCAATAGACGTGGAGCTCGGGAAGCACCCTGTACACGTCGTTCCCCGAAAGCCACGCACTGCCCTGGATGAGGCCGGCAATGGTGAGGACCGCAAAGAAGCCGGCAAGACCCACAAGAAGAAGCCAGTACTGGATATCGGCGAGCCTTTTGCTGTAGAGTGGCCTCCCGGTAATGCGCGGAACGACAAAGTAGATGCCGCCGAGGCCGATAAAGCCGGAGAAGCCGAGCACCGCGATGTGGGAATGGGCGACTACCCAGTTTGTCAGATGGGTGACGCGTTGCACGGAGGGAAGGGACTGAAAGGGCCCCTGAAGGCAGACGAGAAGATACCACACGAGGCCGGCAAAGATCAGTTTCGCTCCGATATCTTCATGAAGCCGGTCGAGACGGCCTTTCATGGTCAGCCACAGGTTGACGAGAACCGTTGTCACCGGAATGAGCATGCCGATGCTGCCGACGATCGAGATGATTTTAAGCCACGTGGGTGCAGGTGTCTGGAGGAGGTGATGGGTCCCGATATGCGGATAAAACATGAGGATCGTCCAAAAACCGACAAGGGACAGGGCGTGACTGAACAGGGGAGCGCCGGTCGCAACGGGGACAATATAGTAAGCAAGGCCGACGGCGAGAGGCGTGAGAAAGAGACCCACGATACCGTGGCCGTAAAACCACGCGAGTATGCCGTCAGGCATGCCCTTGATGGCCCCGGTCGCCGGATTCCACACGGCGTTACCGAAAAAGTAGATGAAAAAGGAGAACACCAGGGCGCCGAGGGCATACCAGACGGAAACATAAAGCAGCTCTTCCTCGCGGCGCGATACGGTCGCAACGAGGTTGAAAAAAAAGATGGCGAGGCTCAGCAAGACCATCATGTCCACGGGCCATATCCACTCGGCATATTCCCGGCTCTGGGTGTAGCCGAGGGCGAGCGTCACCGTCCCTGTGGCGACAGCAAGGTTCCATATCCAAAGGGCAATACGGGCGGCCGCAGGGCGGTAAAGAGCCGCACGGACGAGGCGGGGCACAAAGTAATGGACCGCGCCGATCAGGGCGGAACCGACGAAGCCGAAGATCATCATGTTCGTATGGATCGGCCGGAGACGGCCGAATGAAAGCCATGAGACGTCCCGGTAAAGGGCAAGGTCAGGCGCCACCATCGACGCGGCGAGAAGCAACCCGGCAAGGGTGGCGAGGAAGAACCAGCAGGCGGAGGAGAAGAAGAAGCCCGCAACTGCCTGGTATTCCTTATCGAGTCTCATCAATCCATTCGCCATCGCTTCACCTGTTGCTGAAGCAGAGGGGCGGAGGGGCGGAGGAAAAAATGCTTGTTCACCGTTGCCCCTCAGCTCCTCTGCTTCAGCAATAAAGTCTCCCCT
>MVRP01000061.1 GCA_002067405.1 Syntrophorhabdaceae bacterium PtaU1.Bin034
TGACGGGTTTGCACCTTTCGAATTTGAATCGGGATAACCGTTCACGCTCGCAGAACCAAGCCTGAAGAGCTCGCCCGTAGGCCATACCAGCTCAAAGCTCTGTGTCGGTTCGCCATAATCGTATACGGTATTTGTGGGAACTTCCCTTTCCAGATAATCGGTGAGAACCGACCTGTCGGCGGGAGGCAGCAGAGGCATAATTATTCTCATGCCTTTCTCTGCAAGCTCATCCACCGCCTGTTTCCACGTGACGCCCGGCTGGAGCCTCACCCTTCTGTTGTAATCGTCCACTTCCAGGATCTTGTTCATCCTGGAAAGATCGACCACCATGCCGCCCTGCTTGGGAATGCTGCAACCATAGAAATGAACCGTTGAGCTCACGGGGACGACGGGCACGTCATTCTCATTTGCCCATTTTACGACCTCCGATACCTCTTCCGAGCTCTTCGGATACACAACGAGATCGGGCATTCCCGAGGGGACCAGGCTGTAATCGCGCGAATACTTCGCAAGGGTCTCTTTCGCGTCGCTTACATACTTCTTCCCCACGATTTTTTCCAACTGCTCCTTGTTCCTCATCTTACCTCCTTTAAACCGTAAAAGTTTAAAACCGCGGCATTTTCTTCGATACGCCGCTTCCACGAGCCTATTTACTTCTGCCGGAACCGTATTGATCGAGCTCCGTTGATCCGTTTGCGGGTGCCGGGCTCTCCTGCTCAGGCCCCCTTGCCATTAGCGTCAATTTACTGCTGATCAACTGAGCGGTATTTCTCAAATGAAAGATCATATTGGGCAGCCGTTCGTCATCCACAGAACTGGCCAGACCAAAAATCGATATGGCGGCGCGAGCTACTGAACCACGATACACAAGCACGGCGAGCGCCCGTACCCCTTTCCGGTATTCCTCAAGGTCGGTCGCATACCCGAGCTGGCGCGTTTTCTCGACCTGTTCAAGAAGGTCCTCGATTCGCGTGACGCCGTGCTCCGTGTACTTGGGCAGCGGATTCTCCTTCACGAACCGGATTATCTCCTCGTTGGTCATGTGAGAAAAAAAAGCCTTCATAAGGGCACCCGTGTACAGGGGGAACCGTGTACCCACGGGAACGGTGATCTTCAACTCTTTTTTCGGGTCGCTCACCTCGAGCACGCGGATGGTGTTGTCCTGATCCCTTACCGCAAGAATAGCTGTTTCGCCCAGGAGTTCTGCGAGCCTGTCAAGAAAAGGCTTTGCCACCCTCGGAAGCTCCATGCTCTTCAGGGCTTCCCTCGAAAACTCGTAAAGACCCCGGCCGGGGAGATATTTCTTTGTACCCCCATCCTGAACGACAAGGCCTTCTTCCTCAAGGGCCTTCAAAATGCCCAAAGCGGTGCTTTTGACAATGGAGAGTTCGCGCGCGATCTGACTGACTCCGAGCGGCTGGTTTGCCCGCGCGATTAACCTTAGGATTTCAATACCTTTTTTAAGGATGGGAGCGTTATACATGTTTTCTATACAAATCTATTTACCATCTCTTCCAAAAGTTTGTCAAGGGAAAAATAGGTCAATAATTATTAATGTTTTTAATGATCAAATTTGTTTGAACCTGTCATTACGGTCATCATAGAAAACATTACCCCAACAGGCAGACAGCCAACCTGTCGATGCAGCACGGATAAAAAACCATATCGAACGATCGGCTCAAAAAGAAACGTCTTCTTTTTTAGAGAGATGCGCCGGCAGGTAACCCGTTATTACTCATCCTTCCTGATGAGTTTTTTGCCGATCTCCCAGGCGAGAGCGAGTTCCCGGCCAAGGGCAATGTACTTGCGTTCAGGCATGGAGAGCACGAAGGTGTTCATCTTACCGAGGTCCGGGACGCCGTTCGTCAGGTACTGAGGATCGCAAAAAGCTGCAACGACCTCCCCGATAAAAAGTTCGTCTCCTTCGAGCTCTACCGTCTTGACGAGCCTGCATTCCAGATTATAGGCGCACTCCCTGATCATGGGAGCGGTTTTCAGCTTTCCGTAAAAGACCTCGAAAAGCTTCTCTTTTTCGAACTTCTTGCCTGACACGAGGCCGCAGTAGTCAGTCGCCTCCACCATGGACGCTACCGGAATATTCACACTGAAGGTTCCGTTCTCCGCGATGCCGGGATTTGAATAATGGGCCTTGCCAAGCGCTATCATGAGGTACGGCGGCTTTAAATTGACCATGCTGAACCAGGCGACGGTGAGAAAATTCGCTTTACCTTCCACGTTTGCCCCGATCAGGGAACAAGGCATCGGATAGCATATGGCGTCTATACCTATTTCCATCTTCTCCATGACAGCCTCCTTTTTTTGTCCATTGTACCACGTGGGGCCGCTGCGCCAAAATGGTCAATATGATTGCAGACAGCACGGGGACCAAAAAATCTGTACCAGTTTTATTGTCAAAGAGATTTCTGGGTCCGTAACCCGTGACCATGCGTTTGATGCCATGTTCAAGAGGGCTGCCTTTGACGGCGCTGACATCCCGGTCTCGCTGTCCTATATTTATTGGGAATAGATACTTGCCCGGATCGAAAGTTTCCGCTCAAAAGGAGGTCATGATGGAGGCAAATCGGCTATCACAGGTCGTACGTCAGAAGGCACGGGAGTTTGAGGACCTCTGCGAGAAGGTTGACGAAAATACCGCGTCTCGCGCACCCGAGGGCCGGTGGTCACCCAAGCAAATAGTTTCGCACCTTCTCGGCCCTGAAGGAGCAGGACTCGGCTCAGCCGTGCGGACAATTCTCGAACAGGACAACCCTACGCTCGATGTCAAGACCGAAGACCCTTTCTTTTCGGAAAAGCGCGCAAATACACCCTTCGCGGAACTAATGAGAGAATTCGAGAGGGAATATGACGATCTTGCAGACCTCGTGAACAAGCTCTCCCAGGATCAGCTTAACCGCAAAGTCCGCATCCCGGCGTTCAAGGAAACCCCTCTCGGCGAATACCCGACTCTCGGCGTGTTTATTCAGGGGATAGTCGAATACCACCTGACATTTCACCTCGATCATATGCAGGAGATCCTTCAGGCGCTGGGCGACAGGGCCGCATGATATCGGATAGAAAAGATAGTTCCATATCAAAAGGTATTCGCTTTCCACGGTTTTTGAGAAGACCGGGAGCATGAAAGGATTCAGTAAAAGACCGCGCCGACGAAGCTGACCGAGGATGCGCCGTCGGTCCACTGCTGATACCCGATTACCTCTCCCCGGCAGGAATCGAGCATGGAGAGGACAAAATAGATGGGCGACAACCCGCAGATCCTTCTCCTGTCCCCTTCTCTCCTCACCGTTTCGAAGAATCCAGCCGCATCGACGTTCCTTATCATGTGCAGAAGCTCTCCGTCTCTCTGCTCTGAATCCTGAAGTGTCAAGCGGTCGAGTGGACCGGGGTCGCCGAACTGTGCACCGATATGGGCGAGGTCAGCAGCTGCAAGAAATACCACCGGTCCGTCGTAGGCCTTCAATACCCCTTTCAAGGCTTTCACGAGTTCAGCCGCTTCTCCTTGTTCCGGCCGGGCACCGTCTTCCATGTATTCATGCAAGGAGCCCGTGAGGATGGACAGGACCTCAAAATCCTTCTTCTTCAAAAAATATTGAATAATAGGGAGTTGAAGCTCGATCGAATGTTCATTCCTGTGGGGCCACTCATCTATATATTCCTTTAAATACGGGTCTTCTCTTATGAGTCTCCCCACCTCTTCCGCGGCCTTGATGGTGCCGAGAGGCGTCACCAAGTCTTTGAGCGAGATGTTCCATGTCCGGGGAGCGAACTTGTGACACGTGCCGAAAATGACAAACAGCGTTCCCTCCTCTTCGGGAAGATGTCTGTAAGTCGGTCCGTAGACGCCCATGCCCCTCTCGTAATCAATGTGAGGGGCGATCATGGCCTTGACGTTCTTCGATCCGCCATCCCCGCGCCCTTGCATCAAAAAGCCGTCGAGAAGCAAACCGAGTTCCTCCGCGTTGTCAGGATAACTCCTGCCTGAGAGGAAGGCCGTACGGCAAGGCATGGCATCGAACTCCTTCCTCAGGCGCTGAACCTCGCTTTCATACCGGTCATTCAGGAGCAGGAAATGCTTGTCCATGGTCTCGATGACCGACGTTATCTGCTCGGTATACATAAGCTTACCCGATGCCCTGAGATACTCTTCCTGGATGTCTCTCACCGACCTAGCCCCATCCATAAGGGACAGAAGAAAGAGGACTTCCCTTGTGACGACCAGCGACTTATCGGTGATCCCCTCCGGATCACGAATGACAAATACCTGACGGCCCTCGTGATTTACAGGGACAATGTCAACCCACCTTACTTTCGCGTTTTCTCCGTTGTCCATTTTACTTAATTATATAACACAGCCGGACGCAAAACTGTACCTCCCCGGGAGAGCCTGCCGGTTCTTGCAACCGCATTACATTAATCTCATTATGCACCTTCCAGGGATGAAACCGAGGAAAGACGGGCGGATTAATCGACAGCCGGCCGCCTTGAATCCGCCTTCATGAAAAGATTGACACCCCCGTTCCGTCCTTCTACAATCGAAGAAGGGGGGAGACAAAAATGGTACATTACGCCTGGATCATTGCCTTTACCGGCACGCTCGTGACGATCCTTGCCCATGGGTTCGGGAGGATGTCCTACTCGGTCATACTTCCGTCCATGAAGGATGGCCTCATGCTCAACTATACCCAGCTGGGCTCTATCGCTACCGGCAATTTTATCGGCTATCTGTGCCTCGCTATCATAGGCGGTTTTCTGGCCGCCCGTTTCGGGGTGCGAAGAGTCGTATTCGTCTCTCTTGTGGTAATCGGTGTCAGTCTTTTTCTTACCGGATTTGCAGATTCCTTCATCTTTGCTTTCTTTACGAGGCTCATCTCAGGTGCAGGGAACGGAGGCAGCTACGTCCCCATAATGGCACTGCCTGCCGCCTGGTTCGTCATGAATAAGAGGGGTCTTGCCACCGGCATAGTATCCGGCGGAATAGGCACGGGTCTTTTTCTCTCGGGCATTATCTGTCCGCCGGTCATTTCCGCCTTCGGCAAGGACGGATGGAGATATGCCTGGTTCGTCCTTGGCGCAATCGTATTCGTACTCGCTTTTGCCTGCTACGTATTCCTCCGGGATACCCCGAGAGAAAAAGGCCTCGCCATGTACGGGGGTATGGAAGAACAAAAGACAGGCCCGAAGGTCACCTTGTTTTCCGCCTTCCGGGATGTGGCAGTCCAGCCGGAGATATGGAAGCTCGGTGCCGTCTACTTCATGTACGGGTTCTCCTACATCATCTATCTCACCTTTTTTGTTGCTTACCTGACCAAGGAAATGCAGGTACCTCCTCTCACCGCCGGCCGTATTTTCGGGGTCCTCGGCATTTTCAGCATTTTCTGCGGAGTAATCTACGGGTGGATATCTGATGTGGTGGGAAGAAGATACGGATCAATGATCGCCTACCTTACCCTCGCGCTCTCGTATCTTATCTTTGCATTCTGGAAGGACTACACCGGCTTCTACCTTTCGGCAATTGTGTTCGGCATCGCCGCCTTTGCGGTACCCACCATCATGGCCGCCGCATCAGGGGATGCAGTAGGTGGAAGGCTTGCCCCGGCCGGGCTCGGTTTCATTACCCTCTTTTTCGGCATTGGTCAGGCCCTGGGCCCTATGGTCGGCGGATACATCAAGGATGCAACCGGCACGTTCACAAATGCCTTTCTGCTTTCAGTGGCCGTCTCACTTGTCGGCGGATTTGGCTCTCTTATTTTGAAAAAAAAGTTGTAGCGTTCTGGCGACGGAATAGAGCCCGCATTATATTGTCCATAGGCGGTCGGCATGGACCGGCGCCTGAATTTATCGACCGGGCAGGCACGGAGACCACCGGACATGATGCAGGGACAACAATCAAAAGGAGGATGGAATGTACACAGCGAAGGATTACTCGAAGTTGATCGGAATGGAAGGTTTCAGCGAGGCGCTTCTCAATAACCACTTTACCCTCTATCAGGGCTACGTAACGAACACCAACAAATTACTGGAAATATTCCCCCAGATGCTCAAGGAGGACAAAACGGCAAGCCCCGAGTTCGCCGAAACGCGGAGAAGGCTCGGCTGGGAGTTCAACGGCATGCGCCTTCACGAGTACTATTTCGAGAATCTCGGCGGCAAAGCAGCCATCGACAAGAACGGCCGTCTGGCCAAGAAGCTTGCAGAGGATTTCGGCAGTTATGAAGCATGGGAAAAGGATTTCCGGGCCGTAGGCGCCATGAGAGGAATCGGGTGGACGGCCCTCTACCAGGATTCAACGAACGGCAAGCTGATCAATTTCTGGATCAACGAACACGACACAGGTCATCCGGGAGGCGACAACAGGCTGATCCTGATCATGGACGTCTTCGAGCACGCATTCATGCTCGATTACGGCACTAAGAGGGCGGGCTACATAGACGCGTTCTTCAAGAACGTGAACTGGGCGGCAGCCGAGGCACGACTGAAGTAGAAACATAATAAAAGCAAGAAGTTGAGAGGTAGGGAAGATCAGAAAACGAGGAACCGAAATACCGGCGACGTTGCCGGACAATCGGCATCTTCCGTTGTGACTTTTCAACCTCTCATCTTCTCAGCTTCTTACCTTTTTGATCTTTATGAAGCTTAACCGTCTCGCAAAAGAAAAATCGCCTTACCTCCTGCACGCCGCAAGCCAGGCCATTAACTGGTATCCGTGGGGCGACGAAGCCTTCCAGGCCGCAGCGGCAGAGGACAAGCCCCTATTCCTCAGTTCCGGCGCTGTCTGGTGTCACTGGTGCCATGTGATGGCAAAGGAATCATTTGAAGATAAGGAAGTAGCGCGCATCCTCAACAGGGACTTCATAAGTGTAAAGGTGGACAGGGACGAAAGGCCCGACATCGACAGAAGATTTCAGGAGGCCGCAGCGGCTGCGGGAGTGGGAGGCGGCTGGCCGCTCACACTCTTTCTCACACCTGAACGGAAACTCTTCTTCATCGGCACGTACTTCCCCCCGAATGATGCCTACGGCAGACCGGGCTTCAAACGCATACTCAAAACCGTCGCAGAGGTCTATAAAACAAAAAGACACGAGATCGAGGAACACGCGGAGAAACTGCAGACTGCAATACAACCGAAGGAAATGAAGAACGGTTGGGTCGACGTGCACCTTCTTGATGAAGCAGCAGGATTGATGCTCTCCCAGTTCGATTCGAAAAACGGCGGTTTCGGAAAGCTGCCAAAGTTCCCGATGCCGGGAGCGCTCGAATTTCTTATGGAAAGATATGCACTTACGGAAAACGGCATCATCGCGAACGCGGTCAGGAAGACACTCGAAGCAATGGCGAAAGGCGGGTTTCACGACCAGTTGGGCGGGGGATTTCATCGTTACTCCGTCGATGAATCCTGGTCGGTCCCCCATTTTGAAAAGATGGCGGATGACAATGCATGGCTTTTAAAGAACTATGTGGATGCCTTCATGATCTTCGGCGAGGAAGAGTTCAGCCGGGTGGCAAAGGGGATCATCGGTTTCGTCAGGGAGGTCCTTTCTGACGAAGAAGGCGGCTTTTACGCCAGCCAGGACGCCGACGTCACGCCCGATGATGAAGGGGGCTATTTTACTTGGACAGTGCAAGAACTGAACGAGGTTTTGAGTGAAGAAGAGTATAAGGTCATTTCACTCCACTTCCTCGATGAGCGCGGCACCACGCATCACGATCCTTCAAAGAGGGTGCTTCTCGTCTCGATGCCCCCTGAAGAGATCGCACAGGGGACAGGAATAGAGGTTTCCGCGGTGAAAGCGCTCATCAATTCGGGGAAGGCGAAACTCCTGGAGCGCAGGCGGTTAAGGAAAGAACCGTTCGTCGACAAAACCTTCTATACCTCACTGAACGGAATGCTCATAGCCGCATTCCTGAGGGCCTACCGGGTTCTCAAGGAAAAAGAGACCAGGGATTTTGCGCTGAGAAGCCTTACACGGATCATAAAGGAGCGGTACGTCGAGGGTGAGCTGTACCATACCGAAGGGGTGAAAGCGCTTTTCGACGACTACACCGCGCTTATCGAAGCACTGGTCGAGGCCTATGAAGTCACCGCAGACAAGGGCCACCTGGACCTCGCGGATCAATTGATGGAGCAGGCGATACGCAAATTCTGGGACAGGCAGCACGATGCCTTCTTTGACGCCGAAGGAGAGGTGCTCGGATCGCGCCTTAAGTCCCTGGAAGATATACCACAGCCCTCATGCAACAGTCTCGCCGTCATGCTCCTCGTCAGGCTCTCTGTCATCCTGAAAAAGCAGCGCTACCGGGACCACGCCGAGATGGCGTTAAGGGCGCTCATTCCATTCGCGAGGCACCGCGGCGTCCATGCAGGCTACTTTTTTGCGGCCCTCGATGCCTTCTATCATATGCTCAGCATTGAGTTCGAAGACCGACCGGGCAGCGAGCTTGTTGAGACAGCTCTTGCCCGGGTAAAGCCCTACACGGCGGCAAGCTACGGTCCCGGGTCCGGCCGGGTGTTAGCCTGCTACGGCAACGTCTGCTATCAACCAATAGAAAAACTTTCGGACCTTGAGGACTTTCTTAAAAAGAAACCCTACCTGCAGGGAAGACAGTGAAATCGGGAAGCGGAAAGACCTATACGGCGGCTTTGTGATCCATATTCCTAAGTCTTTTCACTATGCCTGACCGCCTGAGAAAATCCCGATAATCCTTTTCGTTGCTCAGGATAAGGAGCAGGTGTTTCAAATTGCTTTCCATCTGCTCTTCGTAGAAATCCCTGTCAACGCCAAACCTGCTCCCAAAATGAGCGGCCATGAACCCCTTGGTGCTGGGAGGCGACGCTTCCAGCCTCCTCCTCATCATATCGTGAAAGGCAGACCTGTATCTGAAGACATCCATCTCACTGCAACAGTATTCCGGCCTCGCATCCAGCAGCTCCCGAAAGAGCAGGAGCAACCGCTCCAGGTAGCCCCTGTCTCCCAGTTGCGCGACGACATTGGCAGTGGCGAGCATCTTGCCTATTATCTTCAGCTCTTCCGATTTGAACCTCATTCGCTCGAGATCAACGTAGGGAGAAATGCATTTCAACACTTTCTTGGCGTCTTCGAAATATTCTATTGAATAGTCATGCTCCAGGAAGTACCCTTCCATGAACTTGATGCTCCGCTGCAGGTAGTTGCCCGCATATTTCCCTCCTGTTCCCGACCTGTCCCCATTCTTTTGAATATAGCCCGTGTCATGGAGGGCCGCGACCGCGATGCCGAGGCCTATGCCTCTTGTAGTAAACCGGTGATCGAAAGCCGTTGCCCCATGCATCAAGCGCGCCATTGCAAGAACCGTGTCCATGACATGGGAGAGATTATGGTAGCAGGTGCTGCAGGGCCTGTAGCCCGGATAGTACCCCCGGTAAAGCCTGACCACGTCCTCGAACAGGTGACTGAGCCTGGTGAACCGAAAAGCGGGCTGGACCAGGTGGATTATCGTCTTCACCTCGGCATAGACCAGTCTCGTCTTGGTTGTGTCAATGAGGTAAGGCCACCTCGACTGCTGCGTCTTCATACTAGTTAATTATCACAACTGGAGAATTAATCAACAAGTAGATTCCGGGTGTTACGATCGACAGGACAGGTCTTGAAAATGGAGGAAGCAAGACCTAGATTTGATGCAAATCCATTTAAAGTCACGTCATGCTACTACATATCCTGCTCACCGCGCTCCTGCTCGCCTTCACCTTTGCCGACTGCAACGCCGGGACCGTATCCAAAAATGAAGAAGGGACCGGACAGACGGCCTTTTCCGCAGATTGGCTGATAAAGAGGGCAAAAGCGATGTCGCAAAGCACCTTTCAGCCACCCGATGCAGTCTCCTTCGATGCCGTTTCCCGGCTGACATATGACGAGCACCGGGACATACGATTCCTGGTAGAAAAAGCGCTGTGGAGAGATAAGAAGCTGCCTTTCGAGGTCCAGTTCTTTCATCCCGGCTGGGTGTTCAGGCATCCCGTTCGCGTGTACGAGGTGTCAGGCCGCACGACACGCGAGGTGCACTTCACCCCTGATTACTTCAACTACGGAAGAAACGGCCGCACGAGCCGTTCTTCATCCGGCCTCGGCTTTGCCGGTTTCCGCCTCCATTACCCTCTGAACGACCCCGAATACCTCGATGAGGTGATCGTCTTTCTCGGCGCAAGTTACTTTCGCGCCGTCGGTCAGGGGCAGCACTACGGCATCACTTCCCGGGGGCTTTTGATCGACGGAAAGCGCAACGGCGAAGAAGAGTTCCCCCTATTCCGCGAGTTTTGGCTGGAGCGCCCGTTGCCGTCCGCAAGACATATCATTGTCCATGCCCTTCTTGACAGCCCCAGCGCTACGGGTGCGTACACGTTCACTGTTCATCCCGGCACGGACACCGTCGTGGATGTCTCCGCCACTCTTTTCGCCCGCAAGGATGTGGAGAAGATAGGCATCGCACCGCTCACGAGCATGTATCTCTTTGGAAAGAAGGATTCCCGTTTTGATGACTTCCGACCCGAGGTGCACGATTCTGACGGCCTCTCCATTGTCACGGGCACGGGCGAGCGCATTTGGCGGCCGCTTGCCAATCCGCCAAAGACACGGGTGAGCGTATTTCTTGACGAAAACACCAGAGGCTTCGGCCTGCTGCAGAGGAACAGGAATTTCACGGACTACCAGGATCTTGAATCCCGCTACGAGCAGCGTCCGAGCCTGTGGGTGGAACCTCTTCAGGGATGGGGCAAGGGGTCGGTCCGCCTCCTCGAAATCCCCTCGGATGTCGAGTACAACGACAACATCGTCGCCTACTGGGCTTCGGAAGGGGTATTCAAAAAAGGAGAGCAACGGAGCATCAAGTACCGTTTGCACTGGTGCCTTGACCCGCCGGACAGAGACAAAGGCGGCGAGGTCGCCGTCACCTCGAGTTGCAGGAGCGACCTCCCCGGAGCGAGAAGATTCGTGATCGATTTCCATAAAGGACAGCTTGCAGGCGATGCGGAAAACGACGCCGAGGCGGTCGTGACAGCGTCGGCCGGGGAGATCAGCAATATCGTAGTCCAGAAGAACCTGCCGGCAGGAGGGTACAGGGTCTTCTTCGACCTCCTGACCCTGGACCATAAGCTCATAGAAATGCGCTGTTTCCTGAAAAGAGGGGCAGTGAGGCTCACCGAGACATGGAGTTACCAATGGACACCGTAACAGTAACGCGAGGACCGGCAAAAGATGTATCCCAGTCTATCATGATAGAGCAGCCCATCGAGATGCCTTCTTTCCGCGATGTTGCCCGCTCATTGTCGGAATGGCACGGTCCGGGTCTGAAGAACGCATTGAAGTCCCGGAGAACGATGGTGCTCGGCGCGGTCATTTGCTCAATAGTGGCGGCAATCATCGGCATGACAGGCAGGCTCTGGGGTCCGTCCGGCTGGATAGAAAAGACGGCTGCCTTTCTTTTCATTATCAATTTCACCTGGATCTCTTCGCTGTTTTGGAACGCCGTGGTCGGCTTTCTCAAGTTATGGTTCGGCTGGAAGACGGAAGGCATCGAATGGCCCGAGACCAAAAGCGAAGGGGCCGAAGAACTCACCTCGAAAAACGTTATCCTGATGCCTATCCACAATGAAGATCCGGCAAGGGTATTTGCAGGTCTTCAGGCGATCTACGAATCGCTCGCCCAGACGGGCAATCTCGCCGCCTTTGACTTTTTCATTCTCAGCGATTCAACAAAGCCAGGCTTATGGGTGGCAGAGGAGACGGCCTGGAAGGAATTGTGCCGCACCCTCGGCGGAAGCCCCCGCATCTTCTATCGACGCCGCCGCAAGAATACAGGCAAGAAGGCGGGCAACATTGCCGATTTCTGCGCCAAGTGGGGCCATTGCTATGACTCCATGGTAATACTCGATGCGGACAGCCTCATGACAGGGTCAACGCTCGTGACGCTGGCCCGGCTTATGGAGATCAACAAGCGGGTGGGGATAATTCAGGTTCCTTCATTCACTGTCAACCACAGTACGCTTTTCGCAAGAATCCAGCAGTTTGCGGCAAGGCTGTACGGCCCCCTGGTATTCGGCGGCCTCTCCTTCTGGCAGATGGGGGACGGCAATTACTGGGGCCACAACGCGATCATCCGCATTTCTGCCTTTGTCGAGAACTGCGGCTTGCCGAAGCTTCCGGGCCGTCCGCCCCTGGGGGGGTACATCAGGAGCCATGATTTCGTCGAGGCGGCCCTGATGCGCCGCGGAGGCTGGTCCGTCCTTCTTTTGCCAGAGTTGAGCGGAAGCTATGAAGAAGCGCCGCCTACCATTCCTGACTACGTGAGAAGGGACTGGAGGTGGTGTCAGGGAAATCTGCAGCATGTCCGCATCCTTCCCGCCCGGGGCTTTCATCCCGTGAGCCGCGTCCATCTGGCCGTCGGCATCATGTCCTACGTATCTTCCCTGCTGTGGCTCGCCTTCCTGATGACGGGCCTCGTGTCGGCAGTTCAGTACATCCGCATTCAGTCATTCAGCATGTCGGGCGTCGGGCTTTCCCCTGCCTTTCATGCCGACCCTGCAAGCTCGTTCCAGATTGCGCTCCTCGTGGCCATGATCTGCATGCTGGTCGGGCCTAGGCTGCTCAGCTTTGCCCTCCTGTTCCGCTACAAGGATCTGGCCCCCAAGTTCGGCGGATATTACCGGGCGTTCCTCGGCATGGTCCTGGAAACGGTCTTCTCTGCTTTGCTTGCGCCTACCATGATGCTCTTTCAGAGCGGATTCGTCATCAGCACCTTTCTCGAAAAGGATATCGGCTGGAAAACCCAACAGCGCGACGACAAAGGCATTACCGTTTCCGAGGCAATCAAGGGCCTATGGATCCACTGTCTGATCGGTATCACCTTTGCCGTCTTTGCTGCGAAGATCTCCGTAATGCTGCTTTTATTGTTCCTGCCTATTGTTTCCGGCCTCGTGCTCTCCATTCCGCTTTCCTGCATCTCGTCACGGAACAGCGTCGGGTCGTGGACCAGGGACCACAAGGTATTCCTTATACCGGAAGAGATTGCGCCCCCTCTCATTCTCCTACGGGTAGGTACGCTGTGCAGGAACTGGAGTCAAATACTGTCCGGGCGGTAGTCGAGATATGTGGTGACGGACCGTTTGGCTGGATGGTCCCGGCCTTTATCCTGCGCACATGCTGAAACCGTAAACCATATCGGCCAGCACGGCCATTCTCTCGTGCTCGAGCACATGTGAGATACGGGCCTCCGATGTGCCGAAAAGCATTGCATTTGTTTCGTCCGCTGCGCCACCCTCAGACACCGTGATCGCCGGTATGTTGAGCGCATGGGCGAAACCGAGCTCGAACGCCACCCCGTTGTCATGGTCGTCCGCCACTGCCACGACCAGAAAGCAGTCACGCAGGAGCCGGCAGCAGAGGGATGCTACCGACCTTGAAAACCGTTCTTTATACTGCGGGTCCTTTTCGATGGTCGGCGAATAATCGAAAGGGTCGATAATCGCCGGGACGCCAGTACCCTTGTTCGCACACCTTTTCTTCAGGGCCGCCTCGAATTCGTTCAAAAAACGGGCTTTGAACGCCCTCTGTGTGTCAGTAAACGCCGGGTGCGCAAAATAGATCTTCATACCCTCTCCTCATCCTCATTCCTCTAAAAGGACGTTAACCCTCTTCTTGCCTTTCCGTTAATCCATTTAATCCTTTCAGCTTCAGCTCGACTATGGTTGCGCCCCAACCGCCCGCATCTTCTCCTGCCGGCCGAAAAGATGCGACCTCCGGCAATCGGGCGAGAACGGCGTGAACCGTCCGTCTCAACTGGCCCCTGCCCTTCCCGTGGATGATGCGAACGGTCAGAATCCCCCGTTCGCGGCACTCTGACAGGTAATCCGCCACAAGTTCCTTCGCTTCACCGGGAAGGAACGTATGCAGATCGAGAATACCATCGATCGGAAGATCAAGAATGCCGGTTTCATTCATTTCATCCATGTCGTGCCTTTTCGGATCATTATACCGGATTGCGGGCGTAAAAGCTGCTTCGGCCACGCCCATCCGCAACATCTCTCTTCAAAAAAATGCCGGAATTCTATTATAAATCCGGCCGTAATGCCGATAAAAGGGTATGCCTGTCTGCCGGGCAGGAGATAAGGCCCGGACAAGAACGCGACAACAACGGCTCTCCGGCAGGTTTTAGGCTTGCTTTAAGGCACGCGGATCATGATAGTATGCTTGGTACCAAAGCACCTCGCCTCCTCTTGCGTCACTGAGGCGTTCTCAAGAAGTTCACAAAAATTTGTCGGCAAGGAGAGACGCTTTGATGATTGTCCGGAACCGACTATTACAACATTCTTAACAAGAAGCACGGAGACACGGTGTCCAGCGAACACCGGAAGAACATAATCGTACAGGACGGGACAACCTATAGGATAAAGCTTACGTACCGGTTTTAGTATGGAGATGTAAAGATCTTGGGCCCTCTCAGGTTTCTTGCGCTTGCTATTCTGGCCTTCACCTTAGTCACCGCCATCTTCGCAAAAGCGGCAGAGCACGGGTTCAGTGAGTACGAAGTGAAGGCAGGCTTCATTTATCACATAGCAAAATTCGTTCAATGGCCCGAAAAGAACAGGGCCGATACGAGGGACTCACTGGACCTTTGTATTCTCGGTTCCGACCCGTTCGGTAAAGCATTCGATCAAATAGAAGGCAGATTGGTGGGGGGGAGAAGGCTGGGAACCAAGCGTATCAGATCTGTCAAAGAATCAAAAGGGTGTCACATGCTGTTCATCAGCAGATCAGAGAAAGCGCGCGTCTCCAGGATTGCCGAGGCAATAAGGGATTTGGGCATATTGACCATCGGGGATACGGAGGGGTATGCACAGCAAGGCATCATCGTGAATTTTTACATGGAAGGAAGAAAGATCCGCATGGAAATAGACGCAGACAGGGCAAGACAATCGAATCTGACCATAAGCTCCCATTTGCTGAAGGTCGCCAGGATCACACGGGGCAAACAATGAGGCGAATATGAGAAGGTTGTTCTCGCCCTTCGACTTGTCGATAAAGGGCAAGCTCATCTTAATATGCACCATCACCACTGCTTCCGCCCTTTTCCTGACAAGCGTGGTATTCATCTCTACGGAGTTCATCAGCCTGCGCCGTTCTTTGGTAAACAACCTTTTCAGCTTTGCCGGAACGGTCGCATCGAACGTGAAGGGAGCGGTTGCTTTCAACGATGAGAAAAGCGCAGAGGAAACGCTCTCCACTCTCGATTCCGTTCCCACCATCTCTCGCGCGGCCGTTTATGACAGAAACGGCCTAATGTTTGCCTCATATCGTCGGGAAAGCACCATCTCCGTACCTGATACCCTGCCACTCGCGCACGGCGCCTTTCGATTCGGTGTGAATCATGTCGAAGTTTCTCAGCCGATCATTCTCGACAAAGAAATCATCGGAAACGTTACCGTAACATCCGATTTAAGCTTCTTCTATTCGAGAATGGCCGTTTATATCGCTATTCTGTTCGGAGTAATGGGTTTGTCTCTCCTGGCGAGCTATCTCATGCTGGCGAAGCTGCAGCTCATAGTGACAAAACCGATTCTGAACCTTGCGGGCCTCATGGAGAAGATCTCCAGGAAAAGAGACTATTCCATACGAGCGAAGATCTACGGCAGGGACGAGATAGGGTCGCTCGCGCATGGTTTCAACGAAATGCTGACAAAGATACAGGCGCGGGACGAGGAACTGGAATTGTACAGAAAGCACCTGGAAGAACTGGTAAAGAAGAGAACCTCCCAGCTGAGTGAGGCCAACAACCAGCTCAAGCAAGAGCTGACCGAACGCCTCCGCGCAGAGAAAGCCCTGGTAGAGTCTGAACACCGATACCGGACGATTTTTGAGACAACGGGCAATCCAAGTCTCATAGCGGATGACAGCGGAACGATATCCCTGGTGAATACGGCATTTGAAAAATGGTCGGGATACAGCAGAAAAGAAGTGGAGGGAAAAAGCTGGATGAATTTTTGTTTCGGGGAAGACCGTCCCAAAATGAAGCACTACCATGACCTGAGAAATTCCGATCCGGAAGCCGCCCCGGGGAATTACGAAGTCCGCCTCCTGGATCGGGAAGGCAATGTACACAATACCTATCTGTCAGTTGCCGTGATACCCGCATCCAAAAGAACGGTCTGCTCTATTCTCGATCTTACCGAATTGAAACGTCTCGAGGAGCAGTTGCGCCAGTCACAAAAGATGGAGGCGATCGGTCGGCTCGCCGGAGGAGTGGCTCACGATTTTAACAACATTCTCACTGCCATAATAGGTTACGCAAGCCTCATTCAGATGAAAATGGCGCGAACGGACCCGTTGAGGAGCTATGTAAATTCGGTGCTTGCCTCGGCTGAACGGGCCGCCCATTTGACTACGGGGCTCTTGGCATTCAGCCGGAAGCAGGTGATCGCGCCCAAGCCCCTTGACCTGAACAGCGTCATAAAGAATGTACAGCAGCTCCTTGGACGGATCATCGGCGAGGACATAGAGTTGAGGACGGATTGTCCACCCCATTCCATCACTGTCTTCGCCGATCAGGGGCAGATAGAACAGGTGCTCATCAATCTGGCCACGAACGCGAGGGACGCCATGCCCGAAGGCGGAGTGCTTTCCATCACGATTGAGATCGTTGTCCTTCCCGAAACGACTTCTCAAACGCGAGCCGACCAAAAGCCGGGGAACTATGCCTTGATAACCGTATCGGATACAGGCATCGGCATGAGCAAGAAGACTGTGGAGAGCATATTCGAACCGTTCTTCACTACGAAGGAAGTGGGGAAAGGCACGGGTCTCGGCCTATCGATAGTGTATGGAATTATCAAGCAGCACAACGGATATGTGGACGTCTGCAGCGAGCCTGGATCAGGGACTATCTTCAGGATATATCTGCCCCTTGTTGATGCGCGCGATCAGGGCAACCTGAAGGCTGCCGCCTCCAGGGGAAGGACGGTCGGAGGAAACCAAACGATCCTTGTCGCCGAGGACGATGTTGCGGCACGGGCGCTTATAAAGGAGGTGCTCGAAACATACGGATATTCAGTGATAGAAGCAGTTGACGGAGAAGACGCGGTCAACCGGTTTGAGGAGCACCGGGACAATATCGATCTCGTGGTAATCGATGTGATCATGCCGAAGAAAAACGGCAGAGCAGTTTATGAGCATATCACAAAAACGAGACCACGGATAAGGACGTTGTTCATTAGCGGCTATACGGCGGACATCATCAATGAGAAGGGGATTTCCGACAAGAATCTGAATTTCCTCTCCAAGCCCGTCGCTCCTGACGTCCTGGTAGCGAAAGTGAGGGAAGTCCTCGATCTGCCGGGAACGTGACGTCAGGCTTCGTCGCTCTCGTCTTTGAGAAATAACCGATGGTATTCAGGCTCACTCAGATACTTTTTTAGCATTTTACTCACCACCTCAAACACCTCGGCTAAATCGTCATCGGTCATCCGTTTCAGAACTGTCTTCATCAAACGGTCATCCGAAAATTTCTGCAGATATACCAGTACTGTGTTCTCATCAGCCTGCCTGTCAAGACCATACCCCAGAAAACCGTCAAACGTTTCCACAAAATCATGTGAATGTTTTGCCATAGCGACACCCTGTTTTTCGTTTGTTCCGTTCAAGAATATTTTCGGAAATGGCTCGTATCAGCGGCCATTTTCACCGCTCATTTGTACAACTCATCGGCTTGGCTTGTCAATAGCATTGTCGCAGCCGGTACGCTTTTCGTCTTTCCATCGCCGGCCCTGTCCTTTGAGCAACAAGGTTGAATACACAAAGGCCGACATCCAAAAGTGTCGGGCAGGGGCTCGCAACCTCGACAGTAGTGTCGTTGACCCGGCAGCCGGGAGCGGGGTTAAAAGAGTCCAACTGTTTTGAAACCAGGCAGTTGGAAACAAGACGCGATGTGGCACCGAGCGTGCAGAGGGAGACTTCCCGATGACCAACAAAACACATGGAGCCACCAATGAGAAAAATAACATCTATGCTCGGACTGCTCGTAGTCTCAATGGTATGGCTGCTGGCCCCGCCGGCTCAGGCTGCCGATATCATCCTCAACAATACCCGGACCCAGGTCCTCTTCAGCCCGAACGGAGGCTGCACCGAGGCGATCATCAAGGAGATAGATAAAGCCAGGAACGAGATCCTGGTACAGGCGTACTCCTTCACATCGGTTCCCATTGCAAAAGCGCTTCTTGATGCTCACAAACGGCGGGTGAGAGTTTCGGCCATTCTGGACAAGAGCCAGCGAAAAGAAAAATACACCTCAGCCACATTTCTGGCCAATGCGAGAATACCGACCTTCATAGACGATGCCCACGCGATAGCTCACAACAAGGTAATGGTGATCGACCGGGCCACAGTGATAACCGGATCGTTCAATTTCACCAAGGCCGCGGAAGAAAAGAACGCCGAGAACCTGCTCATCCTTTACTCGAGGGAACTGGCAAAGCTCTACGTGGATAACTGGGAGAAGCACAGGCAACATTCGGAGGAATACCGGGCAAGGTATTAGGCCGTATTGCCGCACCTTCTTGGTTTGGATGATTCGATCATGTGGTGAAGCGCTTCAACAGCCCTTGCCGCAAAAGCGCGATCGGATATGTGAAGGTTCATTTCTTCCACCGGAATGGCGGGTTTGAGAAGCTTCTTCAGTCTGTCGATAAAGATTCGGTTGACCTCGGGATCAAAAAGAGGCATGCCCGATTTGTCTGCCTCAGACCAGCCCTTTAACGGCAGGAGCACATGGAGAGGACCCATGGATTTGTTCAGCTTTTAGCCTCCATCCTGCCAGTTTTGAATATTGTGTCCTGACTCGGTAGCGCATAAATCCGTCAGAGTTCATCCCAATTATCGATAGAGGTTTTCTCTGATGGCAACGGGATAATAAAAACCGGTTTTCGCGTTCGTTCCAATACGGAAACGGCCACACTTCCGAGAAATGTCTGTCTCAGGAATCCCTTTCCATGGGTTCCAAGGACAATTACATCGCAAAGTTCTTCATCTACGGCATTCAGGATCTCTTCTACCGGATGGCCGACAGGAACAAGGATTTTGGCTACCAGGTCCACACATGGATGGCCGACCCGATTCTCCATTGTCTTGCAGAATTCCCGGAGCCCTTCTTTGATCTCCTCGAAGTCCGTCTCCTGTTCTTCCTTCTTTGAACTTCTCATCATCGCCTCGATACGGGGCCCTGCATAGGATATCTGACGGCCAGGTTCTACGACATGTAAAATAACGATGAATGCCCCATATTTTTTTGCCATGTCAACCGCATAAAAAAAGGCATAAGATGAGTTCTTGCTCAGATCAGTCGCATAAAGAATTCTTCTGATTTCCGGAACCATGTCTCTCCTCCCTTTATGTGCAGAATTCCTTTACGCACACCCGGTGGCCCGGTGTTGCAGACGCCCTCTGCACTTTTAGAAGCGGTAACCCAATCCTCCCAGGAATACGTCAGTGTCCCGATCATGAGTAGAAAAAATACGGCTCCAGGACGCAACTGCTGCCAGATCGCCCAAAAAGCGGTAACTAGCCCTGAATGTGGCGTCACCTTCCAGCTTTGTTACCCCGCCTCCTGATTGTCGGTACTTGTCATAAGCCAGATAGGGTCCTATGCCGGCCGATAGGGCAAGACGATCATTGAAGAATGTCTGGATCATCCATAGTTGCGTTACTATACCGTAGCGGTCCAGCGGTCTCCTGTCGCCTTCCCAAAGCCAGGCTACACTCCAGTCGATGTGGGGCAGAAGATGCCTCCGGTACTCGATGCTCCACGCGGTCCGGCGCTCGCTTCTGGCACTGTTGAGGACTGCCTCGCCTGCATATACCGTCAGTTCGTTCGATGTTTCTTCTTTTCCCGATGCGCTCGGTCTCTCTCGGGAGCTTCCGCTATCAAGTTCGTACCCGATGCCCGCGGTGGCTGACACAGTATCAAAACTCTGGGCTGCTGCCAGGTAGTTAACGCGACCCTGGAGCAGGAACGGACGAAGCCCGTACCACGTCGCGGTTGCACTCAAAAGGCCGGCAATTCCATGCAGATCATGATGAGAACCGTCCGGATGTATATGGGTGTTAAAGTAGAAGTAGGGACCTACTCCAAGTCCGAAGACCATTTTGGAGGAAACCTTCCTGGTACGCAGCCAAAACTGGCCGGCAATTCCATCCCTGTGGTTGTCGGTTTGATGCCCTTCATTCATATAAGTAAGGCTGAAGGCTGTGTGTTGCTCGATCTCGTGCAGATAAGAGATCGACCATTGAAGCCGTCCGGTATTTGTTTGGCTGTCCTGAACCAAACCTGTATCAAGAAAAATCTCATGAGCGGCGACCGGATCGCATAGAAGAACGAGACAAACTGCAAGGATAGCCCTTATCACAAATACCTCCGGCTTCAGGCATGTAGTTTTTAACATCTTGGGGAAACAAAGGACTGCGCTGACCGATAATTCCGCGCTTTACCGGCGTTGCCGCCCTTGTCCAACACCTACATGATAATCATCGGTATTACGATCGACAACTCAAGACGGCCCATTCTTTAATAAACAACAACCGTCGGCATCGAGGCGGTTTCACTAAGGGCAAGAACGGCCAGCCCTACCTATCCTTGGCGAGCCCTACAATAACATATCAAAAAGGATACAGGGAATAGTACAAGAACGGACAAAATCATGTTATCATCGTTGACTAATAAAAGTAAAATGTTA
>MVRP01000062.1 GCA_002067405.1 Syntrophorhabdaceae bacterium PtaU1.Bin034
CGGTAATCTTGATTGCCGGATTATGGACAATTGAAGGACGTCTCCTTGTCTTTTTGGTTCTCACCGGCTTTGCGGTAAGTCGCCAACCACTATTGACGGCAAAGCTACAGTACGTTATATTGTACGTAATATGCCAGAGGTGTTCCATGAAGCGGCTTAGAGTCAACGAAGATATCCGACCCTTGTCCGAGGTGAGAACGGGAATAGCCTCGTTCGTGAAACAGGTGCGCGACACCAAGCGTCCCCTTGTCATCACCCAGCACGGAAAGGGCGTCGCGGTTCTGGTGGACGCGGGGGAATATGAGGCTATGGAGGAGAAGCTGGAGCTGCTCCAGGACATACAGACATCCGTGAGCCAGATAGAAGCCAGCCAGGGAATCGACCATACAGACGCCAAAGCGTGCGTGCTGAGACGAATCAAGAAGTGAAGATTCTCTGGTCTCCTCTTGCAATCGAGAGGGCATCGGAGATAGCCGAATACATAGCCCGGGACAATGTTGATGCGGCCGAAAGATGGGTAAATGAGCTTTTCGGGAAAGTCGACCTCCTAACGACCTTCCCGGAAAGCGGCCTTATCGTGCCGGAGACCCGTAACGAAACTATAAGAGAACTGGTATACGGCAATTACCGGATAATCTACAGGCTGCAGGAAAAGCGGATTTCAATCGTCACCATTCGCCACGGGAAACAGATTCTGCCGGTGGACGAGATTAAGGCATAGAAGAAAGCGTGCACATGTGGACGGACCAAAGTCGGCAGGAAGGAGCGACTCTGACAGAAGCCGCGATAGCTGCCTTCATCAGCGTGCGCTGCTCATAGTGGTCTTCAGCCTCTGTGGGAACCCTGAGCACAAAATCGCTATCTCCCAGAATCCGATAGCTCCCTTTACCCGCTGCCTTTGGTGCTTCAATTCCGACCAGCCGCCGATGCTTCTAGAGTTAGATTGATATTCATCGTCATGGAATACCTCCAACTTCTCTTCCCTGTATTATGGCAGCTCAAATTGGCAATTGTTGACAACCGGGACGACAAACCGTGAATAGCGGGGCATCCTTCAATTGTTCAATAGCTCCTCCCCGTATAAAGACCTTATCTCCTTCCATGATTTTCCTCCCCCGCGCCACGGCACAGCTTACGGCCAAGGGAGCCGCATGGCTTTGCCAAAGGACTTTATTTTGCCGCCCGCTTACGCTCGATAAAGGCGGATAAGAGCGGATAAAGGCCATGAAAGAAAGAGAGGGCTGAGCGACGGCGATAGTGCCGTCCCTCAGATTCCGGCCTCCGGCGGAAATACTCTCACTGAGGCAGAAGAAGATTTCGCAGATGACCAGATTGAGGAGCGGGCAGACCACTAAGATCAGTGGCGTTTCCATGGCAGAGGTCATTCGCGAAGGAATAGAAGAGGCTATCCGATCGGCAAGCCGATCCCTTACCAGGTATGAGCGGAGCATGGAATTGCTGCGGCAGGCGTTTAGTATTGCTGATACCGCCACTATCTACGATAACTCTTTCGAGTACCCCGTACGCATTGCCAAGAAGACAGCCACAAACGAGGTCATCATCTACCCCCGGCAATACCCAAGCAAGTGGAGCGCTCATTACATACGCAAAGCTCCTCGGGACGGAAGGGACTACAGTTACGGTTAAGTAGTCTAGAAATGTAAACCGCCTGCCTTTCAAACTGGGCAGGCGTTTTTTTATCGTCCCGACATAGGTCAGCTTGGAATTGGTCATTGAAAATCGCTTAACTTGTGCCTCCCTACGGGATACAATCAGTCCGGTAGGCTTGCGAAATATATCAAAACTTATATAATACTTCTATGATTGAAAAAGCCTTGAAATTCGTTGGGTCAAGTCTCGACGACCTTCGAAACTTTCCTGAAGAAGCCCGGAGAGTTGCAGGCTTTGAACTCCGGGCTATCCAGAACGGATTGGAGCCCCGAGATTGGAAGGCCATGCAGTCGATAGGCTCGGGAGTAAAGGAAATTCGCATTCACGTGTTGGGCGAGTGGCGAGTAATCTACGTGGCAAGATTGTCCGATGCCATCTACGTGCTTCACGCCTTTCAAAAGAAAGGACAGAAGACGAACGAGAACGATATTGAGTTAGCCCGGAAACGACTCAAACAAATTGGAGGCAGTCTATGAGCGAGCCTATAGTCAATTCATCTGAAAACGTATTCATCGATCTCGGCTATTCTCCCGACGAAGCCGCCATTCTTCAAATGCGCGCTGACCTTATGGCCGATCTTCGTAAGTTCATTAAAGCAAAGAAGCTGACCCAGGCCAAAGCCGCCGAGGTCTTGGGTGTCAGTCAGAGTCGAGTCTCCGATCTTATTAGGGGCAAGTGGGAAAAATTCAGTCTTGAAATGCTGATCATTCTTGCCACGAAAGCTGGAATGCATGTGACTCTCAAGACCGCAGCATAAAGGCGGGATAACTGTCATTGCACCGGACGCGACATGATATCGGGCTTGTTTTTCATCTCCCGGATGCTCATGTGATAGAAGGGGACATTCTTATACTGTCTTTCTTTTCGATTCTCTTGAATGAACAATCCCAAGCAGACCGTCTACAGCTATGTCTTCATCTATGAGGGGCCAGTGAATACCATAGCCGGAAGGAGAGATTTCAAATGTATTCTTCTCTTTTTCGGAGGCACGGTCAAGGGCGTTCGAAATGTCTTTGATCCTGACTCTTTTTTCTTCCCCATCTATGGTTAGCACAAGATACTCTTCGCTAAAATGAACATTTTTAATGTCATGATAAGGTTTCATTGCTGCAACCTCCTTTGAAACTCATCCCACTGCTCTTCAATATACTCAAAATGCTGGAAGATTATTCGTCTTATTTCACGCCTGTCTTTAGGGGACAAATCAAATGCGTAAGCCTCCTCGAACAGATTCATTTGTTTCATTTGAATAGAAGAAGAGTCTCCATCCAAGTATAAGCAGTATTGTCGGCATGTCCCCATTATACTTCCAGTCTCAGTCTGTATCAACCTGCCGATTCGGTCTTGGGGAATGGGCGGGACAACGGGGACGGCACAGCTTACGGCCGGGGGAGCGCCGGGAGCGTTTTTCTGATGCCGGGTTATAATTTTACCTGCTTCCTTGTAGGAAAACGAACAGGGAGACGAACCCGGTTGAGTTTAGATCCGGATGACGGAAAACGTTAGTCAGATGCCTTCGGGATAATTACTCCTGCAATTCGTATTCTACCGTCTCCGGGCTGAAGTCCTGTTCGTGCGGCCACACGATGCCACCGAATGCAGGACGGACCGAGCGAAAGTATGCAGGGTCTTTAAGCTCGGTGAACACGCCTTTGTCCACGTAAGGCGCGACATCGAATATCCCTTTCCGCCCGTTCGATAGCTCGATGCTCAGTCTGTAGCCGCCAACAGGTTTTACTGATACCACCCTGACCATGGTTTCACCTCAACGGTTCGATCTTAAACGGTTGTTGTCCGACGACGGCCATTTTCCAGTTGGCCTTAAGGTCGTCTTTGTGAATTTCAATCCACGCCTGCACTAGTTTCATTTTCGTTGCCGGAAGGCTCCCCTCAAGGATTGCGCCGTCCTCAATGCTGACAATCGACGAGTATTCGGCATATTCCACGTGAACGTGTGGCAGGTTGTGCTTTTTGTTGTCGAAGTAGAACATCGATACGATGATACCGTAAAACATGGAGATTATCGGCATGTGTCATCTCCCTTTAGTTGGATTATATCACGTACCGCAAAACCGTTTCCATATCTCGGCGATACTTCCGTCACATAATCTCTTACTGCATTCTTCGGCGGATCTATGGCGGATATAGGGGACGCTCTCCCCGAGAGGGCCTATCTCTCTTTGAAAGGAAAAGGAGAGATGAGAGCATGAAAAAGAGCGTTTTGACGCAGATGAACGCGGATTGTAAGGATTGACGCAGATAAGAGGGTGTTGTGGCCGCCATTGCGATAGAACGGGCAATGCCGGCCACATTCAACCGCTTCTCGGACGCTGCGGGCATGTCACCTGAAGGTGATGGCCTTGATCGGATATACCGTTTTTATACTATAGCCGGTCAAAAGATAATCCATCTGCCCCCTGGTCAAGTCCGAGGCAAGCTTTATCATGAAAATCAAGTATTTTTTTCGGACACAGACACGGCGTTGGTCGAGTTTTCCGACCGCGCCGTTAATGAAACCAAAGAGATTAATGAGAATATCTATAAGGGGGTAGTCATTTAGCTCCAGTTCCTGTTATAATGATATCAGATGTTTTTCCCTTATTCTGCGGGCTAATGGAGCTATTGCCCCTTTCAGAGCTTGACTATCCAACAACTTCGAGAGACGGTTTCAGGAGGATTCGACTCATGATGACGCTTCGACAACTTTCACTGAAACCACCGAATATTCCTGCTTCGACTGCATGGTATATCGCCGATCTTTCCGAGTCCCGAGGAAAGCAGGAACTCTACACACACCAGTCACCACAAAAGCTGAAGGCACTTCGGGAGCATGCCCTTGTCGAGAGCGCGGTGTCGTCGAACCGCATCGAGGGCGTAACCATGGACGAGAAGCGCGTCGCAACAGTGATCTTCGGAAGACCACCCCTGAGAGACAGAGATGAGGAAGAAATACGAGGATATCGCGATGCCCTGAACCTCATTCACAATCAGGGCAAGGATCTTCCCGTTTCACAGGATACCATTTTACAGTTGCACCACATGTGCCGTGGTGACATATGGGACGCAGGAAAGTACAAGGAAAAGGATGGAGATATCATAGAGAAGTACCCGGACGGGAGGACAAGAGTCAGGTTTCACACCGTCACGGCGAAAGAAACACCGCAGGCTATGACCGAACTCGTTGACATGTGGGGCCGCTGTCTTCGTGAAAAATGGATCCATCCCCTTATCGCTTTAGCAGCATTCAATCTTGATTTTCTCTGCATTCATCCCTTTCGGGACGGGAACGGAAGGGTATCACGCTTGCTTCTGCTTCTTCAGTCTTACCATCTCGGCTACGAGGTCGGCAGGTACATAAGTCTCGAAAGGTTTATCGAGGAGAGCAAGGAGCGGTACTACGAGACGTTGGAACAAAGTTCCGTAGGGTGGCACGAAGGCAAGAATGATCCTTGGCCTTATGTGAATTACATACTCTACACAATGAAAAGTGTGTATCGTGAGTTTGAGATGCGCCTCGACGCGACAAAAAGTCCACGGGGGTCGAAGACGGAGATGATTATCTCTGCAATCAATCGCTTTGCCGATCAGTTCACGTTGACCGACCTCGAGCGCGCTGTTCCCGGGGTGAGCCACGACATGCTGCGCAAGGTCCTCAAGGACCTTCAAAAAGAAGGGCGTGTCGAGTGTGTGGGGCGCGGTCGCGGGGCACCGTGGAGAAAGAGGGTAATAACAACAAAAGAGGGTAAAGAAAGGGGGTAATATCGCTATCGGCGGCAACATACTGGCCGATTTCGATCAAGTCCCGTTCTGCCGCTTCGGTGAGGATCGATCCTATACTTTTTCTTCACCATCTATGCGGGCCTTCAGTTCTACCATAGCTTTCCGGAATGGACGGCGCTTGCCTGCCCTGCTCTGCTCTTCAGCTTCGTCAAGCTTCTCATAGAGCCTCAAAAGGGCCTGTTGTTCTTCAAAGAGTTTTTGGCTCATCACCACCAGATGACCTGCCCCGTTTTTGGTTATGTAAACCGGCTTCTGCTCCTTTACGCATATCTCTTCGATTTCCGCTGTCTTATTCCTTAGATCAGAAATCGGCCTGATTGTTGGCATCTCGTCACCTCCCGCTATTGTAGCGGTATAAATTATATCATAATACAGAACAAACACCTTCGAAAGGAAAGGGGATTAGGACGAGGGACGTCCTTCAATTTGGCCTTTTGGCACTGCTATTCTGTTTTTCATTTCTGGCCCTTATCTTTTAAAACTATACGTCAAGTACCGGGGATGAGCAAGCTTTTACCGCCTTTCGCCCTTCAATAAGCCGCTGCAATACTGCTCCTCCACCTCCTTGGGAAGGGACGTGGGACATCCTTCGATTGTTCAATGGCTCCTCTCCCAACTGAAAACCTTATCTCCTTTCCGCGATTTTCCTCCCCCGAGCCAAGCGCAGCTTACGGCCAAGGGAGCCGTACGGCTTTGTCAAAGGACTTTATTTTGCCGCCCGCTTACGCTCGATAAAGGCGGATAAGAGCGGATAAAAGCCATGAAAGAGGGCTGAGTGACGGCGATAGTGCCGTCCCTCAGTTTCCGGCCTTCCGGCGGAAATACTCTCACTGCCCGGAGGGCATGAGGAGTTTACCGCAGGTGTGGTCACACTATACAAAAACCGCATGAAATCGATGCTCTTTATTTGATTTCTCCACCAAATCCCCCACCGCTCAGACAGTGTTTTGGGCGGTTTTTTAATAGCCACCGATTCTTGACATAAAGAAAGATAACGGGTATAAAGTAGAGTTTTTACTCTATTTCTCAAGAGTTACGGCGCGCAAGCGATTGCATGAATGGCTGCCGGAATTTATAATGGAAAAAGGGATAACAACCAAGAAACCGACAGTCTGTGTTCTAGGAGGGCCGAACGGATCAGGAAAAACCACGTTCTTTACAAAATGGTTATCCAAGAAGTTTCCATCGATCGAGTTTGTTAATGCTGATGTCATAGCCTTGGAATTAAGCCAGAAATCGCCGGAAAAAGTACCAATAGCTGCGGGAAAACAGGTATTGAGGCGCCTTGAGGAGTTGAAGAACGAACGAATAGATTTTGCGTTTGAAGCGACACTAACAGCAAATTGGCATTTCAAGTACCTACGAGAATTGAAGGGAAACGGATTTCGAATTATCTTATTCTTTCTATGGCTCAGGACCGAAGATCTCGCCGTACAACGAGTTGTTGAGCGACATCAAAAGGGCGGTCATTTTGTGCCTGAACGCGACGTGCGAAGAAGGTATCTGAAGTCAATTTACAATATGCATAATCTGTATCGCCGGATAGCCGATGATTGGTTCATCTATGACAATTCAGAGGAAGAACTTTCCCAACTTGTTGCTTCTTTTGAAGGTGGAAGATTCGAGATCAAGAACAGACGACTGTACGACGGTATACTAAAGGAGGTAAAGGCCTATGAAAAATCCCTTTAGAAAGAGTAGATATCCAAAAAAGCTGACTCTCGGCGAGGAGGCGGAGATGGGGCTTAGGGAGGCCGTTGCAGAAGCCATTGAAGAGCACAGGATTGCTGGTAACCCCATTGCTGTTTACCGCTCGGGTCAAGTCGTGATTATTCCGCCTGATCAGATAAAACCGCTTGCAGAGAAAAGACTTGAAGCGACAAGGGCTGGCTTTAGAGCATCTCATGCAAAGAGAAATAGGCTAAGGGCTAAAGGAAAAGTACGTGATACGATAGCTGCTCGCAAAACTGGAACTCGTGATTAGGGCGGGACAAAGGAAACATCCTTGCAATTGTTCAATAGCTCCTCTCCCACCTGAAAACCTTATCTCCTTCCGCGATTTTCCTTCCCCGTGTCACGGCACAGCTCACGGCCGGGGGAGCCGTATGCTTTGTCAAAGGACTTTATTTTGCCGCCCGCTTACGCTCGATAAAGGCGGATAAGAGCGGATAAAGGCCATGACATAAAGGCATGAAAGAAAGAGAGGGCTGAGTGACGGCGATAGTGCCGTCCCTCAGATTCCGGCCTTCCGGCGGAAATACTCTCACTGCCCGGAGAACATGAGGGATTTACCACAGGTATAGTCACCTGCGGTAAAAGGAAGACGGATCAGTTCTTATCCGCTTTTATCAGTCGTTATCTGTGGCAAAAAACAAAAAAGGCTTCTTTCTGCCAAAGCTGAGGAGTAGGGGCTTTGTCCTGACCGCCGACAGCCAGTAAAGGCGGTACATGAAGCGGCATAGTTCGAGAGGTTGTGGCGGTAATTCTCGTATCCAATTATGCGTCTATGCGTCGAACAGATGACGAAAGTTGCGAGCACCGTGCAAGATACGTTCAACACGGATATTCTTGGACTTGACGGTATAGAAAATCAGATACTGCCCAAAAACGAGCATCCGAACATCCTCGCCAAGTTCGGGACGCAAGGGTGAGGCCAGCGGCATGGAAGTAATCTTGGCGCACCGTTCCCGAATCTCCCGAACAAAAGAAACAGCCCGAAGCGGATTGTCACGGGCTATAAAAATCGCCGATCTCTTCGAGATCGCTTTCGGCAAGAGGGGAAAATGTGCATTGCATGAAGATCGTCAGGGTTCCTTTGTCAGCGCGCCATATTTCGCTTCAAGTCGGTCGAAAACGCGATCGGCCGGAATATCCGGACCGCTTTCCTTGCCTTCTTGAATTTGTTGGCGAAGAACTTTGATTTGCATTTCCCTGAGCTCTTCACGTTCTTCCAATAAGCGCAATGCGTCGCGGACGACCTCACTTGCGCTGCCGTACCGACCGCTTTCGATTTGCTGCCTGATGAAGTCTTCAAAATGCTTGCCTACGGCATAACTGGATGGCATGACTCAGTCTCCTTATCAATAGTTATCAATTATTGATAACACATATCGAGAGGCAAATCAACCTTTACCCCCTACCTTATATCCGATGGCTTCGATCTTTTCCTCAAAAGAGAAATCGGTACTCCTCTTTCCGCTGCCCTTTCTCCATTCTAGATTTTCCTCCCCCGAGCCAAGCGCAGCTTACGGTCCGGGGGAGCCGTACGGCTTTGTCAAAGGGCTTTATTTTGCCGCCCGCTTACGCTCGATAAAGGCGGATAAGAGCGGATAAAGGCCATGAAAGAGAGGGGGGCTGAGTGACGGCGATAGTGCCGTCCCTCAGATTCCGGCCTCCGGCGGAATACTCTTGCTGAGGCAGACAGGAGATTTGGCAGATGATCAGAACCGGATCAGCCGGAGCCGGTATCATCGGCGATCGGCTTTAACGATCCGGCCACGTACTTGAACTGTACATACATATAATGTACAATCGAAATATGAGATACGAGTGGGATCCTGCAAAGAATGTGTGGTTGAAGACGGAAAGGAATATCTCATTTGAGGTAATCGTTTTTCATCTGGCCCAGGGCGACGTCTGGAAAATTGCTGATCACCCGGACCAGGAGACGTACCCCGGCCAGAAGATATATTTTGTCATTGTGGAGGGGTACATCTATCTTGTCCCTCATGTTATTGAAAAAGACTACATATTCCTCAAGACCATTATCCCGAGCAGAAAGGTAACGAGGGACTATAAAAAAGAAGAAAAGGAGTAAGGATGAAATACGACAAAGAAGAAAAATCCATTCTCGACGCATACAAGAAGGGGAAACTGTCCTTGTCCACACCCTCAAAGAAGGAGATCGAGGCTATCAAGGCTACTGCACGGAAGACTATGGTGAAAGACAAACGAATCACCATACGTCTCTACGAACATGATTTCCAGGGTATTCAGAAGAAAGCCCTGGAAATGGGCATCCCCTACCAGACACTTATTTCAGGCATAATTCACCGGTATATCGAAGGGGACTTAACCTCAAAGAACGGATGACCTTACATTCAGGGGGTTATAGATGACAATAACCATATCAGCCAAGGGCCAAGATGGAAACATGTCAAGATGCCCCACAAATCCGCCAAACAACTGCATTCTTTGTCGCAGATGAACGCAGACGGCCGCTGATAAAGCTTGCCCCCGGAGGCGGATGGATGGATTATCTTGTGACCGGAATGCAATGCCGACCACTTCAACTCGCGGCTTTATCCAGGACTTCTTCGGCCCATTGATTGAGACTCTTTCCTGAGGTTTTTGCTGTCGCAAGTGCCCTGGCATGAACATCAGGAGAAACACGGAGCATCATCTTCCCGGATGCCGCCTTTAATGGCCTTCGACCCGTAGCCTTGCAGTCTGCTATGTAGTGATCGACCGCGGCCTCGAAGTCGGCCCTCAATTCCTTTACGGTTTCACCATGAAAGGTGATGTCTTCAGGAGGGCATTGAGGGATTTAGAGCAGGTATGGTCACCTGCGGTAAAAGGAAGACGGATCAGTTCTTATCCGCTTTTATCCGTAGTTATCTGCGGCAAAAAACAAAAAGGCTTCTTTCTGCCAAAGCTGAGGAGGAGGGGCTTTGTCCTGACCCCCGATGGCTTCGATCTGATAACCACCCCTTCCCCGGCAACATTCAACCGCTTCGCGGACGCTGCGGGGCACGTCACCTGAAGGGTAATTACTGACGCTCGTGAAGAAGGGCCTCGACGCTATCGCGCGAGGTGACCATTTTGGCTAAAAGGCATTATCTTGCACGATAGTCTTGACTTTTATGCAACATCGTAATAAATAGCTGGTTATGGACCGTTATCTTTCCAACGACATTCACCGGGATCTTCTCAAAAAAATGGTAATCCTTACCGGTCCGCGGCAGGTTGGAAAAACCTGGCTGGCGAAAGATTTGATGAAGCGTTTCAACCGCCCCCAGTATCTCAATTACGACAGTATCACCGATGCGAGGATCATCAGGAACCAGACCTGGGCCGTTGATGCCGGTTTGCTTGTTCTGGATGAGATCCACAAGATGAAGGATTGGAAGGGTTTTCTCAAAGGCGCCTACGATACGCGCCCGGAAGGCCAGTCCATACTCGTCACCGGCAGCGCCCGTCTAGACGCTTTCCGCCAAAGCGGAGAATCACTTGCCGGCCGCTATTTCTCCTTCCGTTTGGATCCTATCTCGGTCAAAGAGTTAAAGGGCTCAATGGATTCCCGCGAGGCTTTACGGTTGTTGAACCGGCTCGGTGGATTCCCCGAGCCCTTCCTGTCAGGTTCGGATACAGAGGCTAACCGCTGGCGTAAACAGTATTTTACCGATATTGTCCGTGAGGATATCCTGGAATTCGGACGGATTCATGAGATCAAGACGATCAGGCTGCTCCTCGAAATGCTGCGTGAGCGGGTAGGATCACCCATCTCTTACACATCCCTTGCGGAAGACCTCCAGGTCGCCCCAAATACGGTGCGGAAATACATCGATATCCTGGAGAGCCTCTGTATCATTTTTCTTGTGCGGCCCTTTCACAGTAATATTGCCCGGGCGGTACTCAAGGAACCAAAGGTATATTTCTTTGATACCGGGTATGTGAAGGGAGACGAAGGGATGAGGTTGGAAAACACGTGTGCCGTTTGTCTGCTCAAGCATGTCCACTATCTCCAGGACATGCAGGGAGCCGATATTTCGCTGTGTTATGTCCGCACGAGAGACGGCAGAGAGATTGATTTCGCTTTGTGTTGTGAAGACCGCATAAACATGTTGATTGAAGTCAAACTGAGCGACAATAAGGTCCACCCCGGACTGCGCTATTTCAGCACACGATTGGAGCAGGCCAAGGCGTTTCAGTTGGTGCAAAACCTCAGGCAGGAGGAGAGTGTTCACGGCATTTCGGTAAAGGATGCCGGTCAATGGCTGTCCGAGCTTTCTGCGTGAATGGCGACCATTGCGATAGAACGGGCAATGCCGGCCACCTTCAATCGCTGCCTTCTGTTAATCGTTATGGCTTTGTCAAAAGGACTCTATTTTGCCGCCCGCTTACGCTCGATAAAGACGGATAAATACAGATAAAGACCATGAAAAGAAAGAGGGCTGAGTGACGGCAACAGTGCCGTCCCTCAGATTCCGGCCTCCGGCGGAAATACTCTCACTGCCCGGAGGACATGAGGGATTTACCGCAGGTATGGTCACCTTGCTGTAAAAGGAAGACGGATCAGTTCTTATCCGCTTTTATGCTTAAGTTGTGCATAGAAAATTGACTTATGATGGGGCGTCGCTACACTTTGAAGAAATCGAGCATCGCTTTTTTTTAAGGAACAGGTAAAGAAGCATAAGACCTCGTACCAAAAGATGATAAGGGAGGTAGTGGACTGGTACGCTTCACACTACCAAAAGACCTCATAACCCGTCATGTGCAGCCGACCCGGAAGAACGCTGAGCTTTTTTTTCGGCTCGGCCTTGCTCGGGCGGCTGAATTCGTTTGTTATCCGAAAAGAAATGGCCCTCTATCTTGACTATATCCCCCATTGGTAGTACTATTAACCCTATCGTAGGAGGTACAACCAATGCCATCAACCCCGAAAATAATCCCCATTTCTGATCTAAGGCAAAATGCCAGCGATGTGATCAAAGACGTCTCTAAGACCAGGCAACCGGTTTTTATTACTCAGCGTGGAAGGGCCGCAGCAGTCATGGTGAGTATGGAAGCGTATGAAGAAACCCAACGTGAGATGGATATTCTGCGTTTACTTGCGAAAGGTGAGAAGGAAATAGAAGCGGGCGTCGGCTATGATTTGGATGAGGTTTTGAAAGAGGCTGACCGTCTTCTCGGGGTTTCCAAACAGTGAAGGTCCGCTTCACGCCCACGGGTCGCACTCAGTTTCTTGAGGCCATCATCTACATCTATCGCGACAATCCCTCTGCCGCGGTTAGCTTCCGTGAGAAGGCAGAGAAAGCGCTTTCTCGTTTGAAGAAGTATCAGGAATCGGGCAGGCTTATTCCTGAGTTTCCCGATCTGCCTTTCCGAGAGGTGATTGTAAGGCCCTATCGGTTCTTCTATAGAATCAAGGGCGATACTGCTTGGATCGTAGCTGTATGGCATAGCGCTCAGCTACCTGAAGAGCCAGAAGAACAAGGATAACCCTTATAAGACCTCCCCTTGTTGTCAAGGCGTTGAGCCGACTCGCAAGCTCGCGGCTTAACTCTGCGTTATCTGTGGCAAAAAGCTTCTTTCTGTCTTCGGTCGCTGCAATAAAAGACTCGGCAGCAATGCTTAAAACAGTTTCCTATGCTGTCGTATAAATAAAAGGACCTTATTTTTGTCGCCCGCTTACGCTCGATGAAGGCAGATAAAGGCCATGAAAGAAAGAGGGCTGAGTGACGGCGATAGTGCCGGCCCTCAGATTCCGGCCTCCGGCGGAAATACTCTCACCTGCCCGGAGGGCATGAGGGATTTACCGCAGGTATGGTCATGCTGCGGTAAAAGGAAGACGGTTCAGCCCTTTCCCTGTCGTTCCTCGAACCTGCCTACGGACCATATCCCACACGCAGCACACCGGCGAAAGAATTAAAGAGGAGGTCCCCGTTTTCCAGGTACTGGAGGATTGCATAGGCGCCATTTCCGAAATTTATATTTCCGAACTTCGTCTGGTGCACGGTGACACCGGAATACCAGTCTAGTCCGAGCACGTGCCAGCCATCCGCCGGCGTATACCCGTTGATCAACGCCATGTTACCTGATTGGCTGTGGATAGGGACCATGCTCGTCGAAGAAACATCGGAGCGCGCCCACACGGAGGACCATTCTCGGGCGCTCGGGTTCCACTCAAAGCGCTGAGCCCCATAGGCGGAGGGATATGCCGGACCCATGAGTGACATCTGCAGGGTTTTGTTGACTGAGGCGATCTCGGGGCTTACCACCTGAGGGGTGTTGTTCACCACGAAAGCCCCATACCCATGCACGACCACGGACTGCTCCGATTGTATCCACTCGGGAAGCGGCGAGAAACCGCATGTGACCTGGATCTGCCCGGCAATACGTCTTGATGCCGTACCCGGCTTCTGGACGAAATCGCCCGGGATTGCGTCGCGCCAGAACGCCACGAGTTTCATCTGCTTCGCGCCGTCGGTTATGACCACGAGCTTGTCAGGGTCGTTGCCGAACCCCATCAGGGTCGGTGTTGACCCGGTACCCCAGCCAAATTTGATGATCGGAGGCGTATCCGGCAGGGAGTTGTCGTAGGGGCACGACCAGGCCCCGTCGCTTTCCCTGTCTGATATAGCGGCTCCGGTCCAGACGAGCTTGCGCATCACGCTGCTGCCGATGGTGCTGCTCACGGGCCCGGTAGCAACGTATATGCCGTTGTTTTCATCGACAGCGATGGAGTTTGTCACCATCTCCGTGACGGGGAACGGATAGAAGATACTGGAAGCAGGGTTGAGGTCCCGGTCAATAACCGCCACTCCATTGCTGAATGTGACAATAAGATGTCCATCGTAAGTCATGGAAAGGCCGAATAGCCGTGCACCCGGGGGCGACGAGCCCTGGATAGCTTTGATAATATCGTCCAGCACATAGCGAATGCTTATGCCGGCGGAGGGATTGGCAGGATCGGTCAACGCAAAACCGTAAAGGGAAGTGCTGTAATTTGTATAAAGCACATTATTGTTATCAACAAGGACATAAAATGCATTGCCGAATCGCCCGCTATAATTGTTGCCGAAAAGGCTTTGCAGGTATGCGTCCATCGAGGTCACGTTCATGCCCACGGCGGATGCCTGCCCGAACGTGCGGAAATTGGCATCGGGGATAGCAGGGTACAGGCCGCCGGACTGGTAAGCGAGCGCCTGATAGCTGGCTACAGTGTTCCACTGCCCGCCCCCTTTGTACACGTAGCTGACCCGGTCCGTTCCGACCTGCCACATGTAATCCGCATTGGTCGAGGCCACCGTGATTATATTTGTCGGCCCTCCGTAAGCGATCGGTTTTGTCGCCAGGTCCACAGAGGTAAAGCTGTTGCGGGGCGGTCCGTAAGGGGTCGAATCGCTTTGAGAGGAATCAAAATGTGTGATTGCGTAAACCGAAGATGATAGGTACGGGTTGGGTGTTTGCTTGCTGACAGTTACAACAGAGCCGGAATCATTTGAGGAGCAACCGGCAAGCAGCAAGAGTACGGACAGCAGAAGGGGGATGAGATCAGTAGGCTTCATTCGATTCGTTGCAAAACTCATGAGAATCCTCCATCGGAATTTCATTGTCGGCATTGGGCTGGCAGGTAAGAGCCGCATACGCTCCCTTTGTGCGATATACCTGAGCTTGAGCATTTTATGCTCGGCAAACGATGGGTGTCAATGATATTCCGGCAATTGTCATCTAACAATCAAAACCGCACTGCATGCTGCAATGCTTCTACTATGATCAAGGAGGGCTGCAAGTAAATCGCCAGCCGCGCGCTATTGACTGCAAAGCTATTGTACGTAATATATACCAGAGGTGTTACATGAAACGGCTTAGAGTCAACAAAGGTATCCGGCCCTTATCCGAGGTGAAAACCTTATCTCCTTCAGCGATTTTCCTCCCCCATATCACGGCATAGCTTACGGCCGGGGGAGCCGTATGGCTTTGTCAAAGACCTTATTTTGCCGTCCGTTTCGCTCCATAAAGGCGGATAAAAGCGGAAACTTCATCTTCTTGTTATCTGAGGAGCACTTGACTCATATGCATCATGATGTCATAATTATGCATATTATATTATGAGGTGGCACCATGAGAACGACCCTGAATATCGAGGATGACCTGATCGATCGGGCATCTAAAATGACAGGCATTAAGGAAAAAACCACATTGGTAAAACTAGGGCTGGAGGCACTAATCGCAAGAGAAAGCGGAAAGAGACTCGCCAAGCTGGGGGGTACCGAAAAGCAGTTGAAGCGAGTACCGAGAAGACGGAGCGTTTAGGTGGTTCTCGTCGATACATCGGTATGGGTTTCTCATTTCAGACAAACCAATGATGATCTGGTAGAGCTACTGAATGAAGGAGAGGTCGCGTGCCATCCGTTCATCATCGGAGAGTTAGCGTGTGGAAACCTCAAAAACAGAGCGAGTATCATTGCTCTTCTGGAAGCCCTGCCCACTGCCCTCGTCGTGGATCATGAAGAGTCGCTTTCCTTTATTGAGGCCCGAAAAATCATGGGAAAGGGGCTGGGCTACATAGATGTCCATCTCCTTGCATCTGCTCTCCTGACTGGTGTTTCCCTATGGACGCTCGACAAGAAACTGGACAAGGTTGCCGGAGAGTTGCGGTGCAGATACAGACAAAAGGTCAGATAACCACTGCATAACCGGATCAGCCGGCTATCGATACTCTGTTCATGTGCGGATGTTCCGGATTGATCAGGTAATTGTATTCCTCATGTATGAGAACGGATGGAACGCCGAGAAGAAGTGATTCCCGGGACTCAAGCCATTCAGCACCGAGATTGACCGTTGCGGAGGTGTAAGGGTATTTGTCCCAATCAGGCGGCAGAGACGCAAGAGAGACCATTTGGACGACAGCATCATCCGGTATCAGGATCGAGACCATGGTAAGGCCTGAAAGACCCATGCTGCTCGCCCGATGAGCATAGAATTCAAGTGCAGTCAGGGACCTGTTCTGTGATGCATAGACAACAGGAACCCCTTTGGGGTTCCATCGTCCACCGAACATCTTGGCACCGGCTCCCGTAAGATCGGAAGCGTAAATGTCCCTGCTGATCCTGTAGACGATCACGCGACCACGCCGTATTCCATCCTGCCGATTTCGTCATCCACCATCTCTATGCCGGCAAACGAGGCGAGAAGGCTGATCGGTGCTCTGTTGCCCAGGGCAAGTGACGGTGTTTGGAGCCATTGGCAGAAGCTTTCCTTTGTCCCAAAAGCATCAACACCTCTCGCCGTTAACTGGGCAAGCCTGATAGCCCGTTCCGAAACGTTACGGTCGAAGTGTTTGTTCTCCGGCTGTCTCTGTATGGTCCTTACGTTGATGGCAAGAAGCGGGGCTATGGCATTACTTGAGAGACACATGGCTTCTGCGAGACTCTTGATCTGCTTTTTGGATATGCCCTTGTTGCCGAGGTCAACAAGATCGAGGGGCGTTCTGATCTTGCTCCTTAAACCCAGTATGTTTTCAATAGTTGTGCGCATAAGAACCTCCTGCTCCGACATTCATCCATATTCTAGCGATTTTTGTCGCTATGGTCAAGATTGCGTCGTCCCCCCCTATATCACCGTTCTGAACAAAACATTAAAAAATATTAAGAAAACTCTTGACTCATCGTTATATCAGATGATATATAATGCAATCGTTGTAGCATAATAATAATAACGCCCGGCATATCATCAAGGTCTTTTCATAAAGAGCGCGTGCGGCAGACGCGCTTCCGGCAGGGCAAAAGGAGGTGATGTTACGGGCCTGAGAAATAAAGGATAACACCAGTGGGCAGGCCGCCCGGCAGAAGCAAAGTCGGGCAAGTGAAACGCGGCGGAGGGAAGCAGATAAGGAGGATTGAAATGGAAATATCGTATCTGATCCTGGGAAGTTCCCCGCTCGTTTTCATTGTGGCGCTCCTCATAATGAATGCGATAGAACGCAAGATGACGCGAAGGGATGAATCTGCCGTTGACCCGATGTTCCGGCAGGGGCGAGCAAGCGGAACCGGCGGCCTGACGCAGAAGGTTGACAGTCGGCAAAAAACCGAAAAGGAGCCGGAGCTTGTTGTTGCCCGCTTTTCATCAATGAGACGGCCAAACGGCCAGGCATCGAAAGGACCGCCACAACCGGCTCAGCGGACTGTTTGATATCCCTCCGTACCCGCAAAGCGAGGCGGATAAGCTGCCAGGGGAGGGGATCAACCCGTTCGCAACCGTACAAAAACCCTGCTTCGGCAGGGAGACAGGAAAATATGAAAAGGAGAGGAAGAACATGAAGAAAGGTTTAATATTTGTAGTTGCTTTGCTCCTGGCGTTACCCGCGGTCTCACACGCAGGGAGCGCTACGAGCAGATGGGACATGACACTGGGCGGCTACGTGAAATTTGATGTGGTCTATGCGACCCAGGCGGTCGGCACGGATAACAGGACCGCGAACAGGGAGTCGAAGGGGAATATTGATGTGGCGACCGATTCAACCGGCAACCTCACCTGGGCAGGCGGAGAAACAAGGCTCAACTGGGCCGTCAAGGGTCCCGAGGCGGCAGGCGCCAAGACATCCGCCTTTGTGGAAGGTGAGTTCCGCGGACGATCGGGCGGCGAGTACGGTCTTTTTGCCCTCAGGCACGCCTACTTTCAGATGATCTGGCCCAAGACGACGCTCCTCTTCGGGCATACCTGGCAGGCATGGGGCATGATGCCGGCCCAGACCATCCTGGCTGTCAGCGAAGAGCACTTCAACAGAGGCTACACACGGGTGCCCCAGATAAGGGTCACGCAGACCCTCAGCAAGAACTTTACCGGCGCGTTCGCCGTTCAGGCCCCCTACGAGACACGCTCGAACGGGAACCTTGGCGTTGACGCACGGGCGAACGGTCTGTGGCCCGATGTCACAATGGATCTTTCCTTTACGTCGGAGGCATGCGGCAAAATCCGCGTGTTCCCCTTAAAGATAGGCATAGGCGGTTTTTACGGAAAGGACAAGTATCTGATCAATGAGTCGGCGGCGGCAACCCCCTCCTACAGGGATGAAAAGCTCGACCGGTACGGCGCGGCGCTCTACTGGTACGTGCCGATCATTCCCGAGAAGAAGGGTAACAAGGCCGGCGCGCTCGGCTTTGCCGGTCACGTTTTCGCCGGCAAGGGCATGGGAACGTATCTGCCCGCCTACACCACAGGTGCCTACAACAGGCTGAGCAACGACGCGGTGGTGACCTCCGGGGCCACCACAACCATAGCCGATGCGGACCTTGCCTATGCCCAGACCCAGGGCGGATGGATGCAGGGGACCTATTACTTCACGGACCGGATCTTCATGAACGCGCTCTATGGCGCCCAGTACAACACCCTGTCGGGGAAGTACCTGGCAGCCCAACCGAAGAACACGTCGGCGGTGAGAAGGATCCAGAACTTCATCGTGAACGTGATGTACGATGTCAGCCCGGCCATCAGGTTCGGCCTGGAGTACGACTACGTGACCACGGTATATGGGCACACCGAGACCCCGGATATTTCGAACAAGGGCAGCTTCAACAGCGTGAGGTTCGGCGCGTATTACTTCTTTTAAGAGTTATACCGAGAGAAAGAGGGCAGATGAGGCTAAGATTCCTCACTGCCCTTTATACTCTCGGCAAGGACACGGTAACCGTTCGGCATCCCCGATATCCGATATCACCGTACTGAACAAAAACATAAAAGACGCCAAAAACAGCAGGAAAAGAGACAGGAGGAAGCGAACGCCTATATCGCCAAGGTGCGGGAGAAGGCCTCGGTTCAAACCTTTCTACCGGCCGAGGAGTAGGGACGGAAGATATCGCATCTCGGGATGTCCTATCCTTAGATGAATCTCCCACTTATCGGAACATGTGAAGAAATCGGTTTTTTTCACCTCTATTCATCATGATGAACGCAATGTCTCAATATGCCGCTACAACGCCGCACCCGGCATGCAAAATGTTACCGTGCTGAACAAAAACATTAAGAAAAACTTAAGAAAAGTCTTGACTCAACGTTATATTGAATGGTATATAATGCTCACTCGTTATAGTAGAAAAGTAATAACGTCTGATATATCATCGAAGGTCTTCCTACAAAGACCGTATGACACGCATAAGGGCATAATCGTTACAACGATAAGAACGGATAGGCAAGGAGAACATGATAGGCATGAGATTCAGCGGTATGAACACGTTCAAACAGAAGATTACATCCCTCACCATCATCACATCCATGACATACCAGTTCCTATTAGTCACCCCCGCCCTTGCCGCACCCCAGGGCGGCACCGTAGTCATCCCCGGTACTGCCGCCATTACCCAGTCAGGTACGGTGACCAATATTAACCAGTCTGCCCAGAAGGCCTCCATCAACTGGCAGGCTTTCAGCACCAAACCCAATGAAACGGTCAACTTCAACCAACCCAACAGCTCCTCCATCACCCTCAACAGGGTCATCGGCAGTGAGCGGAGTGTCCTGGAAGGGGCCCTCAATGCAAACGGAAGGATCTTCCTCCTCAACTCCAACGGGGTCCTCATCGGCAAGGGTGCAACGGTCAACACCGCAGGCTTCCTCGCCAGTACCCTCAACCTCTCGGACGAGGACTTCAACGCAGGGAACTATGTCTTCAAGAGCAATGGTTCTTCCGGCTCCGTCATCAACATGGGCACCATCACCGCCAAAGAAGGAGGCTATGTTGCCCTTCTAGGCAATAGTGTCTCCAACCAGGGACTCATTGCCGCCACCAAAGGTACCATTGCGTTAGCCTCAGGTAATAAGATCACCCTCAACTTCAACGGCGACTCTTTACTCAACCTCACCATCGACGAAGGTACCTTGAACTCCTTAGTAGAGAACAGGGAAGCTATCTATGCGGATGGGGGTAGAGTCATCCTCACCGCCAAGGCAGCAGACGACCTTCTAGGTGCCCAGGTCAATAACTCAGGTATCATCCAGGCGAGGACCATCGACGATCTGAAAGGGAACATACAACTCTATGCCTATAACGGCACTGCTAATATAGACGGCACCCTCGACGCCTCCGCACCTACCACAGGGGATGGGGGATTCATCGAGACCTCCGGGAATAAGGTCAACGTTGCCGGCACCGCCTTCATTACCACCAAGTCCGCCTACGGCGCCTACGGTACCTGGCTCATCGACCCGGAAAGCTATACCATCGGTGAAGGGGGCGACATGACCGCTTCTTATCTCTCCAATGCCCTTGCCAACACTGATATGATCATCTCTGCTCTTTCAGGCAGCGGTTCCGGAGAACAAACCGGCTCCGGCCACGGCCTCTCCCACAACGGGCTGGGT
>MVRP01000063.1 GCA_002067405.1 Syntrophorhabdaceae bacterium PtaU1.Bin034
CAGCCGGCCGTCCGGCTGCCTTCGAGGCGAGAGATCGGACGGACCAAGTCCGATTAATCGGTTTTTGTCGGAGCAGCGCATCAGCTTTAATGCTGCTTCGTTGCAATCTATGTAGGTGTTTTTTTCGGCATCCAACAGAAGGATGGGGTCTGCTGATTTCTCGAAGAGAAGCCGGAACTTTTCCTCGCTTTCTCGAAGCGCCTGATCGGACTCTCTGTGTTCGACCTCCGCTTTCCGTAGCTCTTCAACTTGTTCGCGGAGTTTCAAAAGCTCGCTGAGAAGCTCGTCACTACTTTTATCCTTGCCTTCCTCCATCACATCCTACAGGACCAGTCATCTATAGAAGTATGTCGCATTTCTTAGCTTTCTCATGACGACTGCATGAGACTTCTCGTCGGGAAATCTGCTTTCCTCCAAGGTCTGTATTACATCAAACCACAGAGATAATACCATAAACCGAAATCCAATAGTTTTTATCTTTTTAGACCTTTTTAGATCACAACGTGATCCAACTTTGCTCAGGCTCTCTTTGCATAGAAGAGCTTAAGGTTAAACTCAGCCTCAGCGCCTCTCACGCCCCGGGCTCGCCCCGGAAAGCGGGCGGCGGGAACGGCATTGCGTTTGACCGAGGAATGGGCGAAGGTGGACGGCCTGACGAGAAATGCTTATACAATCATTATGTCCATTCCTCCCGGTTTTCACGACCTGTCCTCTTTCGGTCTCGTCGAAGCGCTTCTCGGCCGTCGCTCGCGCCGGTTCTTTCTCGGCGCCGAAATCCCCGACGGGGTACTCGCCTTCACATCGCAGCACGATCCTTTTCCCTTGTCCGAATTGGAAAAAATGATTGTCGTCACAGCCTGCGGGAGTAACACAAGCTGGCACCATCTTATTTACCGCGCCCGGCGCTATGCGCCCTACCTCTCCAACTACTCAGGAGCAGCCGGGGGTCGGACCTTTCCCTCGGCGGCCGGCTTTCATACGAGTCAGACCTTCTTTACCGATGACGAAGGTGTTTATTTTCTCGATGCGCGGGATGCCGTTGCTTTTGCCGAAAGGGAGGAGGATGGAAGCCTTAGCCTTGACCTCATCCTGGAAGGCGTAAGAAATCGTGTCAAAAAGCTTGAGGATGGTCGTCTCGGTCTGCCGGCAAAAGTCCCCTCCACGGAACCGCACAATACCTGGGTAGCGAACCAACCCGGCACGCTTCTTGTGATCCCTGTGGGCGACCTTGCCCAGCATGTCCTCCTCAACATCTTCTACATGCTTCAAAACGGTCTTGTTTTAAGCGATGACGTCAACAGGCGGGCCATCCCGGGAATCGAAAGGTTCAAATCTCTTCAGGACAACGACAGAACCTGGCCCCTCACCTTTGTAGAACAATGGTCGATGGCCGAATTAACGGCAGAGCTTGCCACAAGCTGTTATGCGGGGGCCCTCATGCTTCAGGCCATGGGCCTGGGTGGCTGGATGTTCAACGGTCTTGATCCATTCAGCGTTCTTGGGGCAAGCGGCGACCCGGCCGTTCCCGGTCTCAGGTTCCGCTACGACACGAACGATCTCTGGCCCTACCCCAATCCTACCGGCCTGGCCGGCATCATGGAAGGGTACTGCCCTCCCCATTATGTGAATATGAGGGCTGCCGTGGACGCAGTACACGAACGAAAGTTCGGCCCGGGAGGTCCTTTCCACCCCGATACTCCGGGCCCCTGGAAAGACTCGCCAAAGGTGCGCTCCGCGGCCCAGGTCCACAGCGAGGATTTCAAAGAGTGTGTCGCGCTTCAGGCCCAATACGTCTTCGACACCTTCGGGAAATTCCCCGGAACGGTCCCCTCGATGTTCGTCATCACCTATCTTCAGGCGCACCATATAGATCTCGAGTTCTACGACACGTTCTTCAGCCCCGGCGCTTACCTCGAAACGCACGCGAAGCACATGAGCCGGTGGCACAGCCACAAAAGCGTAGAGACTGAGATCTGAATCTCACGGAGTCTGATTCGCCGGCCATCGTGCCGTGCTCCCGAAAAAAATGTCGTCCCGGTCCCACCTGCTCCCGGCAATCCCAAAAATATGTTGACATGAGTCATTTCAGCGTGATAATTACACTTTGCCCAAGGCGAAGCTTTCCCTAGTGCTGATTTAACTCATTCAGGACAACACCGGCTAGGAGGTGCTAATGGAATCCACGCCTTATCCCCTGTCTCCTGGAAAGGGTTTTCCCATTCCGTCAGTTCCGGACTTCCCGTACTGACGTGAAGATGCCTATCGTCCGCTACACATTTCTGTTCGTGCTGCTATGTTTGTTCGGCTGCGCGTCATACAATCAGAAACCGGAACCGTTAGAACAACCTTCTCTTTGCCCGCCGAGCCGGAGCCCAGAACCACCCAAACAAGAACCTGACGGGATTATTCCTCCCGAACCGCCAAAACCGGCACAGGAGTCTTACAGATCAGGCAGAAAAAACAGAAAGGGGAAGCCATACTCGATTAAAGGCAAGACCTATTACCCTTTGTTGACGGCCCATGGTTATGAGGAAAAAGGTATTGCCTCCTGGTACGGACCCTCGTTTCACGGGCGCAGAACCTCTTGCGGGGAAGTATTCGATATGCACAAGGTCTCCGCAGCTCACAAGCTCCTTCCAATGCATACAAGGGTGCAAGTGACCAACCTCGAAAACGGAAAGAGCATCTCTCTCGTGGTGAACGACAGGGGACCCTTTGTGACGGGGAGAGTACTCGACTTATCGTATGGAGCAGCACAATGCCTGGGCCTCCTTGAAAAAGGCCTGGCCAGGGTTTCCATTCACACCTCCGGGCATATCCAGGGGCAGAAAAACAACGACCTGACCGGACCGTTTTTCGTTCATATCGGTTCTTTCGAGAAAAAGGCCGATTGTGTCTACCTGCTCGAAGACATGAAATCGCTCAGGTACAAGACTTCCCTTACAAAAGTGATCAAATCGGACAGAGACGGTGAGATTCGTTGGAGAGTGGAGTTGGGACCCTACAAATCGATGTCCGCCGCCAATAAAGCACACTCCAAAGTGGTCAGGGACTATCCTTCGGCCTTCGTAGTCGCACCCGACAATAGATAGTCGCACGGTACAAGATCACCCCCAGTCGGGGTCTTTCGCGTCCGGCTCCCGGAATCACCACGGGCAGGAAGGTGCCCGACTTACGGCCCGCAGTCCGAAGTCAGCCTGCCCGCACTGTCATTGGGCCATCATTTTAAAGATCACCGACGCCATCGCCTTCCGCTCCTGCTCCGTCCCGGCCTGCCACATCTCCTTCAGGAGTCGCTCTTCAGGTGTTGACGCGCACACCTTCTCGGCCAGGTAATTCGAGACCTCCCGTGCGGTGTCTCTTATCTCTTCGTCCTTCATGCCCACGTTTCTTGCTTGTTCGATAGCCGATTTTACCGATTTCCGCCACGTATTCCAGTCCTTCATGAAGTCCATTCCCTCCATGCACTTCATAGCCACATCCTTGCGACTTTGCTTTTCCGCTTTGTCTCCCGTCTTCTTGCTCTCCGCCATTTCTGTTGCCTCCTTTGAATTCGGTGTTAATAGAACCTGTTTATTCGGCTTTTCTTTGTCAATAAGAGCCGTCGCGACATACCTTCACCCGGGTCCTCCCCCTTGACATTTTTCTGCGGCGTCCTTTCATTTAGACGAGCTACAGAGCGGACAAAGGCGGATGAAAACGGCTTATCCATGGTGATCTGCGGTAAAGGACGCTCTAAGAGTACTGTTTAAACAAAGGAGGCCAAAAGATGAAAAGACTCGTTGTGGTAGCATTGGCGTTGTTCTTCGGCGTTGCCTTTGTAGCCCAGGGCATGGCCCAGACAACAACGGAGAAGGCGAAGGAGGCTGGTCGCGCCGCAAAGGAAGAGACCACGAAAGCGGGGCAGACAGGTAAGGAGAAGGCGAAAGAAACGGGACAGGCAGCCAAAGAGAAGACGAAGGGGGCAGAAAAGACAACTAAGGAAAAGATGAAGGATGCGGGGAGTAAATAAGAGACAGTAAAGCGACCAGAATACGGTCTTCCCTTCTCCTCGTCCAGTACTTTAACCTGTTCAAGGTTGACGTGGCGCCGTGTAAATCTGTGCCCGAACCCGCCATCCGTACCCCGATGTATGAGGACGCGAAGAAACAGTACAACGATCACTTGATCTTCTTGTCCCTGAGATCGAGAACCCGGGTGTTACTGTCATCTGCACCGTCGTAATCGACTATCCTGAAATCCGATTCTTCTGTCTTCTTCTCGATAGCCTCGCTGATGGCTTCATACAGGCAGGCCATGCCGCACACGTGAGAAAATCCCTCGTCCAGGCAACCGTCAACGCAACTCGAGACGGTAATCACCCACTTCTTGGAAGAGGCGCCAGCATTATCTTCACTTATCCGAATGCCGAAACTACCTTCATCCAATTCAAATTCCCTGGTACAGACGTCGCAAACTCCCTTGCGTTTTATCATGTCGCTCACCCCTCATTCGATAATTTGACCGCGTTCGCCCAACACTGCGATCTCTAAACTGTAAGATAACATTTCTTCTCCTACGTTTCTTGTGTGATCGCATGACAAGAAAAGTTAATTAACGACGGTTTCCGCGAGAACCTCCTGAAAGGATGCGCCTCGCTTTTTCTCTCCGTATATTTTCTTACACATCGTAATGATGACAGAGCCTGATCCCGCCAAGATTTGCTTGCTATCAGTTAAACGAGATAGCCAGCGAGGTTGCCCCGTCCGCCAATCCGGCGCACCGGGTCGTTCAGCTTAGAGGTCAATTCCTTCCTTGTTCAGCCGTGCCTTAATACGCTCCATCAGGGGCCGTTTGAATCTCTCACCCCTAAAGATCCAGCTCTTCGATTTTCTCTTTCAGTGTTTCTAAATCAGATTCCTCAAGTGCAGGTCTGACCACGTTGCGGGAGCCCCGAAAGAACTGATATCTCCCCGTAGTGCGGTTTTTGCGGATATTGCCTTTGTGAGAGGGCCCTTTTCGTACCTGCAGCAACCATCCGCCCGTCATGGATCCTTTAACATACTCGTATTTGCCCATCTGTTTGCCCTTCCTCCCAGTCATTCCGGTCATTTATATCATACCGGGGCGAGTCTTCGACAGGGGCTTTATGTGCCGGCTTCAGCAAAGAGGAGCACATGCGGAACCGCCGGCAAAGCCACCTTTTCTTTTTCTTTAACCCGTCTTTGCCTTCCCGACCCCCAGAAACCTCGCTTTAAGCCTTAACGGCCAATACGCGGGGCTGAGCAACATCTTTACTGCCCGGCCGACATTTGCGAGGACGAGGCCGGATGCCCCTTCTTCCCCGTAAACCTCTTTGTTGTAGGCTTTGACGATCAGGTCTATTTCCGGGCCGAGCCGGGGGAAAAAGCTTTGAAGCCGGTGCCCGAACTCCGAAGGGGTCTCGCTTGTCATCGGAGAAATGCCGGTTCGCGAGCTCCACCGAAGGAGAACACCGTAAACCTCCGCTGCTCCCCGGTAGCCCTTCACGAACCGTGTTGCCCGCAAGACCGTTAACATCAGCAAATCCCAGCCGGACTTGAGCCGGTCAAAAAAGCAATTGTTTTGCTCACCCCCCGCCTTGTCTTTGCCGGTCCTTGACCACAGCCACTTCACCACGACAAAGACGGCAACGGCAAGGCCGCCGATGAGCAGCGCCCCGCTCATCCCCATCATGCCCCAGCCCAGTGCCTTTTCCACCAGCTCGGCCCACCGGCTGCCCTCAAACCACGGCGACAAACTCCATTCATGCGTCCCGCGGGGCGGGGCGGCGGGAGGCTCAGGTCTCACTCCGCCGGCGCGAAATACCACGCGCAGCACCCACTCGATAAAGGGCATCGACGAACCGGCGACGGTCTTGATTGCGGCATTTGCTCCTTGCGCCGCAGCACCAAGGGCCGGCATCAAAAAGAGGACAAGCCCTCCGAAGAAAAAAAGCACTAACGACATGAGCCCTGCGATCAGTCCCATCCCGCGGTAACCGGGCAAAAAACCTTTTAGTCCGTCACCCTGTATTTTTGATATGCCGATTGCAAAGAGGCTGAAGAACAAAAATGCCGGAGCGAGAATGGCGGATAAGCCGTCGTCTATCTTCTGATTTCCCTTTACCAGCAACGCGAGCTTCAGCAGGAAAAGACAGAAAAAGGCAGCGAGCCCGATATCGAAACGGGAACAGACAGCGTAGTAGGTTCTTGCCCTCCTTGCATGCGCGGCTCCGCTCAGCCAGAACATAAGGGTCCAAAAGAGGACCAGGATGAGCCGCGTCCACTCCGGGAAACCCCCGGGGGAACTGAAGAGACTCCCGAGCCAGGCCGTGTCGAAAAAAGGGTATGCGGAATAGCCGGTAACATGGACCGCTTTCAGGGCAATACACGCAAAACCGGCCGCGTGAAAGGCCACAAGGTAGACAACCCGGAACCCCTTGCCGGCCGAAAAACCGGTGATCAGTGAGGCCAGGATAAACGAGGACAGCGCTTCCACGAAAGGAAACGGCCGATGGGTTGCCGCAAGCATCGTGGCGATCGCCCATGCATAAAGCCACGAGACCTCGACGCATGAACCGGCTGCGTTCAGGATTATGGTCATCCTGCTTTTCACGCGGATGCGGCCTCCCCGGCCCCTGCTTCCGCGGCGGTGCCCTGGTCGGACAAATGGTAGCCTGACATGCCGTTTGTCATATCTCCTATCTTCTGGAGCGTGAAAAAAGTGACGGGCACCCTGAGACGCTTGAGCCGCTCAACCGTTGCGTGGGTCCCCGGGTTTTCGGCAAAGGCGAAGTAGGCGCAGCTCACCCCCCAGGAAAGGGGCAGAACGGCGTCTACCACTTGGACCACGGACGACCTCGGCGTTGGCTGAAGCCTCGCGAGCACTTCGAGGATGTCCGGCACGCTGGCACTATTTCTTGCCACGTGTAAAAACCCTTTCCCCTCGCCCGCAAACGAACCGTTTGTGAGCAGGCCGACCGGGCAGCCCCTGCGATCGAGCTGCACTGCAAGGGACGCAACCACCTCAAGCATTCGCTCGAACGGCTCTCCCGCAGCCCCTTCTTCAGTAAACCCACCGACGTCCACTACGAGCAGGACCTTTTCCTGACGGCTCGGCTCGAAGACCTTCTCCTGTAAACGGTGGTGACGGGCACTCGCCTTCCAATGGATGTATTTTGCCGGCCTGCCCTGATGATAGTCGGTGGTGCCGAGGATGTAGACAGGGTCTTTCACCGGGCTCTCATCGCCCGGCGTGCCGAAAAAATCGCGTTTCGGCATGGACAAATTGCCGAGAGGAACGAGCCGGGGATAGACTATGACCTCGAGAGACGAGCCGGGGATTTCCTTTTCTTTCGGAAAGAAACCGAAGAGGTCCCCGGAAGCGATGGAGAGCGGGCCTACCTGATGGACGCCTCGCCGCTCGGCGGTCAGTTCCCATTGAAAACCAGCCGCCTGGTACCAGAGCAGGCCCGTCTCGCCGGTCAGTTCCGTTCCGTTGCGCCGCGAGGCATGCCTCAAGCCCTCCAGCGAAACCCTCAGTTCCAGCCAAACCGGCAAGAATTTCGAATTCTCTAACCGCGCTTCAAAACTGACCTCTTCACCGGGAAATACCTTGTGTCTGTCGAGAGCCTGATGCCCATGGAGTCTGAAGAAGCTCGCCGATGCCCATAATCGGAGGCCTCCGACAACAGCGAAGACAAGGAAGGACAGAATGGTCAGATCCCGTTGTCCGTAAAGCAGCCCGAGAAAAAGAGAAAGCCCGACCATGCAGAGCAAGGGAGCGGTAATGAAAAGGCTCGAAACCCTGCGCACCCGCTCACGCATCACGTCCCTCTACCCGGCCGGGGTTGGCACCGGCGCCTGCGCGACCATCTCCAGCACCAGGGATTCCTGTGTTTCGCCCTGCAGCCGTTTTTCTTCCCTCAGTATCAGGCGATGCGAAAGCACATGGACCGCCAGCGCTTTCACATCATCAGGGAGCACGTATTCCCTGCCCCGCAGCAACGCAAGCGCCTGGCTCGCCCGCATGAGCGCCAAAGAGCCTCTCGGGCTCGCCCCGAGACGCAGAGATGGATGAGCGCGGGTGGCTCCGACGATGCTCGTGATGTATTCCCTCACGGGGCGGGAGACAACGACTGCCTTCCGGCTTTTCTGCAACTCCGAGACCACCTCCGGCGATGCAACGGCTTCGAGCCCCTGCAGGGGCTCCTTTTCCTGAAAGCGCTCCAGAATACCCATCTCCTCCTTCTGGTCGGGGTATCCCAGGCGTATGCGCAGCAAGAACCTGTCAAGCTGGGCCTCCGGCAGGGGGAACGTTCCTTCAAGCTCTATCGGGTTCTGGGTGGCCATGACAAAGAACGGGTGGGGCAACGGATAGGTCTTTCCGTCAACCGTGACCTGGCGCTCTTCCATGCTCTCGAGCAGGCTCGCCTGAGTGCGCGGAATCGTCCGGTTGATCTCGTCTGCAACGAGCACATGGGTCATTACCGGTCCGGGCTGGAACACGAATTCACCCGAGTGAGGGTTATAGATGTTGAAGCCGGTGATGTCTGCAGGCAAAAGGTCGGGCGTGAACTGGACCCGCTTGAAAGAGGCCCCGATGCTCGCGGCCAGTGACTTGGCGAGCAGGGTCTTGCCCAATCCCGGCACGTCCTCCAGAAGGACATGGCCGTCTGCCAGCAGCCCCACCAGGAGAAGCTCGATCGACTCACGTTTGCCCACCATTACCCGGGCGACGTTCTCGATGATACCCGCGCACAATTTGTCTGATGCCATTGTCATCTCCGGACTGACCGATGATTCTCTTGAAGCGCTGACTTCGAGTGTTCAAAAGTATCGCTATTCATAACATGGCAGGCACTTTGCTGTAAAGAAATTCCCGGAAACCGGCGAGGCTGTGTTTCCCCGTCGCTTCCGTACAATCAAGCGCTATTGACAGATGAAACGGGCTGTATTTTATTGTGTTTGGAACTTGAAATAGTCGTGCTCGCTCTGGACTATCGGTCGTCCAGCCGAAGAAGAGAGAAGAAAAAGGCCGAGTGAGGATGTGCGGAATTGACCGGTAAGGAGCCGGGCGGATGGGTGACCTCAACGAAAGCTTGCGCCGCTGGCTTATGCAGGAGGCAGCCGACGGTGTGGCATTCTTCGATGCTGAGAGCCTGCGTTTTATAGACTGCAATCCCGCTTTTACGAACCTCTTCGGCTATTCCGGCGATGAATTGAACCGGCTCGCCTTCTATGACATACCGGCGGAACCTTCGATCCTGGAGGCAGACGTTGCGGCTGCACGGAAGGGAGAGACTATTTCGGGCGAGCGGCGCTGCCGGCGGAAAGACGGAAATGTCTTCAACGTCCGGGTGAAGCTCAGTCCGATATCTGCAAATGGGAAAAGATATCTCGGTGCGGTGTTCCATGAGGTAAAAGTGTGCTCTGAGGCGGATGAAGAACTGGAGAAGAGGCGGCAGGTCGAAGAAGCGTTACAGGAAGCGAAAAGGAAATACGAACAACTGGCTGAAATTGTCCCCCAGCCGATATTCGAAACGGACATCACGGGCAAACTCACCTTCGCCAACAGCGCCGCTTTCGAGAAGTTCCGCTACACTCAAGAGGACTTCGAGCAGGGCCTGAACATATTTCAGATGCTTGAGAGCTATGAGCACGAAAAGGCGCAACGCAACATAGAAAGGCTGTTCACGGGATACAAAGACACCGGGAACGAGTACGAGGCGTGTACCAAGGACGGCACTGTTTTCCCCATTCGGGCCTACGCGGCACCCCTTTACAGAATGGACAAGCCGGTCGGCATCAGCGGAATTGCCATAGACCTCACGGAAGCCAGGAAAACAATGCAGGAATTGGCGCGCTCGGAGGAGCGTTTCCGGGCACTGGTGGAAAACTCGTCAGACGCGATCATGATGGTCACCCTCGATCGCCGGGTGGTCTCATACAACAAGGCCCTTCTGACCCTCTTCGGCCTGGACCCCGAGGATGTGGAGGGCCAATCGACGAGGGTCTTTTACACTTCCGACGAAAGCTTTGAAGAGCTGGGACGGCTCCTGGCCCCGGCCATCAAAAAAGAAAACACCTTTAGAAAGGAATGGCTCTTTCAAAAGAAGGACGGTACGGTCTTTCCCGCGGAGATTGTGTTATCCGTACTCCGATTGCCGGACAGGTCGCTCATTGGCTATATGGCCGTTATCAGGGACATGACCGAGCGGAAGAAATTTGAGGAGCAGCTCAGGGAAAGCCAGTGTTTCCTGACACACGTGGTCGATACGAGCCCCGACCTTATCTATATCTTTGATATCACCGAACGTATCCCGGTTTACGGCAACAAGCAGGCAGAGGATTTTGCCGGAATCCGTGCGTCGGACATCAAGGGCATGGGAAGAGAAGCCTTTGTTCAGCGCATGGGCATTGACGCGCAGTTCTGCAACGAGTTAAAGACAAAGTTCGAACACGCGCCGGAAGGAGAGGTTGTCGCTATCGAGTACAGGATGAAGGACAAGCACGGTGAACGGCGCTGGTTCAGCTCGAGGAATGCGGTTTTCGAGCGCACCCGGGACGGCCGCCCGAAGCTCGTGCTCGCCATCGCGCGGGACATCACCGAACAAAAATATGCCGAGGAAGGCCGAAGGCTGCTTGCGGCGGCCGTCGAGCAATCTCCCGACTCAGTGATGATCGCGGACCAAAGGGGCATCATCGAGTACGTGAACAAGGCCTTCGAGACCGGCATGAAGCGCAGCCTGGATGAAATCAAGGGAAAAGATATTGCCGTATTGAAAGGCAACAGAAGGGGAGAGGAGTTCTTCAGGGCGAATGCGGCTGCCATGAAAGGGCGAACAGCATGGAAGGGCTACTTAAGGTTGCAGGAAGATCAGGGGATGCCCGCAGAGCTGGAAGTTGCCGTTTCCCCGGTCATAGACGACAAGGGCGTAATAACGCATTACGTGACAAGAATCAGAGATATCTCGATTCAACGAAGGCTTGAGGAACAGTTGCGCCAGGCGCAGAAAATGCAGGCCGTGGGCACCCTTGCGGGCGGTATAGCACACGATTTCAATAACATCCTCGCTGCCATGATCGGAAACGCCGAACTGGCCCTCGACGACATTCCTGCGGGAATGAGGGCGCGTGACAACATTGAAGAGATAGTCCGTTCGGGTCTGCGCGGAAGAGACCTGGTGCAGCAAATACTGACTTTCAGCAGAAGAGGAGAACACGAGCAAAAGGTTCTCAGGCTCACGCCCCTCATCAAGGAAACCATCAAGTTTCTCCGGGCTTCCCTTCCGGCAAGCATCGAGATTCAGCTCGATTTCACCTCAAGCACGGATACGGTCTTTGCCGATCCGGTGCAGATACAGCAGGTGCTCATGAATCTCTGCACGAATGCGGCATTTGCCATGCGTGAAAAGGGAGGACTTCTCGAAATAAGGCTGACGGACGCCTTGTTTAACGAAGGGGTGAACATGCCGGAAGCGGACATGAAACCGGGCGACTACCTTGCGATCCGCGTGAGGGATACCGGCGAAGGGATGACGGAAGCGGTCAAAAAGCGGCTTTTCGAGCCGTTCTTCACGACGAAGCCGCAAGGCACCGGCATGGGATTAGCAGTCGTCTACGGAATCGTCAGAAGCTACCATGGAACGATTACGGTTGAGAGCACAACCGGGCACGGCGCCACTTTTACCGTCTACCTTCCGAAAGCGGAAGCCCAACAGGTGGTGGCCGAAGAGGTGGTGGAAGCGCCCGCTCCGGAAGGAAAGGAACGTATACTCTTTGTTGATGACGAGTCGGCCATCGTCCGGTCCGGCGCCGAAATCCTGGAGAGAATGGGATACAGGGTGACTGCAACGACCCAGGGTGTGGAGGCACTTAAGCTCTTTTCTCAAGACCCCGGGGGGTACGATCTTATTATTCTCGATCAGACGATGCCGGATATGACCGGCGCCGCCCTCGCTGAGATTCTCATGAGGATACGGCCCGGCATTCCTATCATTCTGGCAACCGGATACAGTGATGCAATGTCTCCAGAGAAGGCCAAGGAGATAGGCATCCGCGAGTTTGTCATGAAACCGCTCACGAAGCGGGAATTGGGGGAAACCGTCCGAAAGGTCCTTGATCAGGCTGCATGAACCAATGCCTGCCGGTCCTTCTTTTATCAAAGGGGTTACTCTCTCAGGCACTGGCCCCGTCAACTATCCAAAAGGAGAAATGAATATGCCCCTTGCAGCGATCAGAATAACTGCGGCCATGGGGGGGCCGTGTCGTTAGAACTTATACGTCACGCTAACTGCGCCGACGTGGCCTGAAGAGTCGGTGAATGTTCCGGTGACCCGCGTGAGCGTGGTCGTCCCCGCTTTCACGTCTCCGCCGGAGTTATTCCATCTCCTGTCGGAATCGTCGACATAATTGTACGCGAGATCTAATGTCACCGGATCCAGGTGGACCCCGAGGCCAAGGCAGTATATAGTGCGGTTTCCCGAGGGAAGCATGGGGTCGACCGTTGACCGGGGTATGGGGGATTCATCCCATGCGAAGCCTGCCCGGACATCAATCCGCCTATTCACCTTGTACTGGCCACCGAACCTGAGCGTCCACGTATTATGCCAGTTCCTGGGTGATGCAATGGATGTCCCGTTGGCGAGGTCGACGCGCAAGGTCCGGTAGCTTTGCCATTCAGTCCATTGCGCATCGACCTCGATTGTCCAGGGATTGCAGTTCCATGCAGCGCCGAACCGGACAATAGCGGGGAACGTCACGCGCGAAGAAGCACGCTGCACAAGGACGACGGAGCCGTCCGTCATCCGGGTAAGCCGCTGCTTCCCGCCATGGATGTCGTGCTTTATCTGACTCAGGTAGGATACGCCGAAGCTCCAGGCATCAACAGGGCGCCAGAGGATACCGGCATTCCACCCCATATCCCAGTCGGTGCCCGTAAGTTTGCTTACTGCCGTTGACTGGGCATTTCTCTCCGGCGAAAGAGGCGGAGACGGAGGCGCCACAAGAACCACGTTGCGCAGATCGACATCAAGATACTGCCAGTAGGGGCCGAAGCCCAGGGAAAGAGATGCGATCGGCTTCACCGCGATTACCGGAGTGATGGTCAGCGTTTTCGCAGAAGTCAGAAGTCCGCCTACTGAGAACCGGCCTTCGAAGTCCCTCGGCCAGTCCGTCTGAAGCCCGAAGTGAGAGAAAGTGCCAAGGCCTACACTGATATTCTCGCTCAATTTCCTCGTCACATAAGCGCCCGGAATGATCCCGAGGTGATCTTTCATATGGCCTGTCTGGCCGGGAGGACTGCCCATCACCGGGTTACCGTCGCTGTTGAAGGTGGTGCCCGGCAGAATCGAACTTACCCCTGCGGACACCTGCGTACCGGGTAGTTGCACGATACCCGCCGGGTTATGGAAGATTGCGGAAGGATCATCCGCCTGCGCGACAAACGCCCCACCCATGCCGACCGCTTTCGCACCCTGCTCGTTGACAAAGAATCCACTTGGAGAAGCGCACGCCGGATAAAGGAGAACAGCGAGAGAAGCGAACAGGGTAAGAAGCCCACCGGCTGTTCCGTTCACACGCATCCTGAACCTCCCGTAACTCTGCGGCAAAGGGTCCTGCGATTATCCGCTATTCTTTTGTCGGCGCGCCTGAAGCAGTCTATGCGGCGACGCTTCCCTGCTTCACGTGCTTCTCGAACTCGTCGTATACCATACGCAACTCCTCTTCCTGCCGTTTCTTCAGCTCTGTCCAGAGCTGCTGGCACTCCCGTCAACCCTTGGAGTCTTTGATGTAGGTATCCATCCTCGAGATGCTTTGCGAAAGCTGCGCGATCTCCTCGACCATGTCGTAGTGCAGATTCTTGAGCATAACAGCCTCCTTTGAGGTTTCTCCCTCGCTCCAAAACTAGTGACGGCGCTGTTATCTGTCAAGCTCTTCTTCTTGCTGTTTTAGGATCGGCCGGGTGCGCCCGGGTGCGCTCCGTCGTGTTGGCCCCGACAACGCTCACTTCCACGGGTCTTGCCGTTACCTGTCGGCCGCCGCCTGCTCCGCGGTCATGCGCTCTGCCTCTACTACCCAGCCCCCGCCCATGGCCTTGTACAGATTCACGAGTGCCTGAAAGAGGGCGCCCTGGGTCTTCAGGTAGGCAAGCTGCGCATTAAAGAGGCTTCGCTCTGCATCCAGCACCTCGATGTAGCTCGTATAGCCGTTGTCGTAACGGAGCCGTGCAACCTGGGCGTAGTTTTGAAGCGCCTTGACCTGTCTGCGCTGCGATTCGAGTTCCGCCCTCGTCCGGTTCTGGTCTGCCAGCGCGTCTTCCACCTCCCGGAAGGCTGTCTGGATGGTCTGCTGGTAGCGGAACAGCGCCTGCTGCTGTACCGCCTCCGCGGCCTTCACCTGCCCTTTGATCGATCCTCCGGTAAAAATGGGCGCGGTAAAGGAACCGCTCCAGTTCCAGGCCTCGGACGCGCCGCGCACGAGCCTGGAAAGGTCCGCGCTCGACCAGCCGTAGCTGCCGGTAAGGGAAATGGAGGGAAAATAGAGGCCGCGGGCAGCTCCTATTCTCGCGTTCGCGGCTATAAGATCCTGCTCCGCCTGCCGCACATCGGGTCGCCGTTCGAGGAGATCGGACGGGATGCCTGCGGGAACAGCGGGCAATACGAGGTCGTCAATGGGTTTTCCCCGCTCGATCGGCCCGGGGTTCTTTCCGAGGAGAACGGAAAGCGCATTTTCCTGCTGGGCTATGGCCCTTTCGATTGCGGGAACGGTGGATGCCGCCTGCTCATACTCTGACCTGGCCTGGCTCAGTTCCAGGTCGGAAATAAGACCGCCTTCGAACCGGAGCATGAAGAGCGCGTACGCATCCTCCCGGCTTTTGGCCGTCCTTTTCGCCACATCGAGCTGTTCGTCAAGGTCGCGGAGATTAATGTACGCGTTGGCAACGGATGCCACGAGCGTGAGTATCACCGCCCTTTTCCCTTCCCCGGTGGCGAGCAACTCCGCGCGGGCAGCCTCGGATACGCGCCTTAGTCGGCCCCATATATCTATCTCCCAACTGCCGTTGAGCGCCGTGTTGTAAAAACCCGCCGGGTTCCTCACCCCGTCGGGAACCGGGCTGGTGCCGGTCTCCGAGACACGCGCTCTTCCCGCATCTCCCGTCGCATTAACCTGCGGAAAGAGCGAGGAGCGGGCCGACCAGTACCGTCCCAGGAACTCTTCTATCCTGGCCGCCGCGATCTTCACATCCTTGTTTTCCTTCAAGGCCGTTTCTATGAGACTGTTCAGCACGGGATCATTGAATTGCTCCCACCAGGCCGTGTTCGCCAGGTTTTTTGCCTCATCGGATGCAAAACGCCAGTTCGGGGGCGCTTCGACCGCCGGCCGCCGGTAGTCGGGGCCTATGGCGCAGCCAAGGACAGAGAGGAAGAGGACCACGCTCCTCAGGATCAGTTTATTCATTTCTTTCCCTCCCCGGCACGTGCGCTCTCTCCCGGAGGTGCTTTCGTCACCTTTTTTGACGACAGCCTTTCGCTCGCCCCCTCAAGGAGCCGGAAAAAGAGCGGTATAAAAAAGACAGCGATGAGCGTCGCCCCGAGCATGCCGCCGATGACGCCCGTTCCGATAGAGTGGCGGCTGTTCGACGAAGCCCCTGTGGCGATCGCGAGGGGAACGCAACCCAGGATAAAGGCAAGGGACGTCATTACAATGGGCCGCAAACGCAGCCTCGCCGCTTCTACCGCAGCGTCCACGACCGACAGGCCTTCCTTGTGCTTCATGACGGCAAACTCGGTGATCAGTATGGCATTCTTGGCAGCAAGGGCGATGAGCGTGGTGAGGCCGATCTGAAAGTAAACGTCGTTATCGATGCCCCTGAGCCACACCGAAAGCAACGCGCCGAAGATCGCAAAAGGCACGGCCATGAGCACGCCGAAAGGCAGGCTCCATTTTTCATACTGGGCCGCAAGTATCAGGAACACCATGATGAGGCCGAAGATGAAGACGAAGAACGAGGTGCTGCCGCTTTTCTTCTCCTCGAATGACTGGCCGCTCCATTGGTAGGCGAAATCCCTGGGCAGCACCTTCGAAGCCACCTCTTCCATCGCCGCCAGCGCCTGCCCCGAACTGTAGCCCGGCGCCGCGTCACCCGTGATCTTCGCAGCCGGGAATCCGTTAAACCTGGTGACAAGATCGGGTCCCGTGCAGTAAGTCGCTTTTACCACCGATTTGAGGGGGACCATGTTCCCTTTGACGGAGCGGACGTAGATCTGCTCGATATCCTCCGGTCGTGACCGGTACTTCGATTCCGCCTGAAGGATCACCTGCCAGAGGCGGCTGAACTTGTTGAACTGGCTCACATAGAGAGAGCCGAAGGCTGTTTGCAGGGCATCGTACACGTCTGCCACCGGTACGCCGAGAGACTCCGTCTTCTCGCGATCCACATCCACCCTGAGCTGCCTCGACGAGGCCTGGATGGTCGATGAAAGCGCCCGAAGCTCCGGTCTTTTACTTGCTTTGGCAATGAAGTCCTTTGTCACGGCTTCAATTTTTGCCGTATCGCCTTCGCCGCGGCTCTGTACCCAGAATTCAAACCCTCCCGTAGTGCCGAGCCCGGGAATCGAAGGCGGATTCATGGCAAGAACAACGCCTTCCCGTATGCCCCCGAATCCTTTCGACACCGCAGCCAACACCGCAGGAGCGCCCATTTCCTTCTTTTTCCGCTCCTCGTAGTCCTTGAAGCTAACAAACAACGTTCCCGCGTTTGTCTTCACCTGCCCGTCGATCAGGCTATAACCCGATACCGTCACCACGTCCTTGATCGCCTTCTGCCTGCCGAAGACAGCACCTGCCCGGTCTGTCACCGCTTCCGTGCGGTCAAGGCTGGCTGCGTCCGGCATGATAACGGCGCCGTAGGCATATCCCTGATCTTCGGGTGGGACAAAGCTGCCCGGCACTATCTTGAAAAGCCCGCCGGTCAGGGCGAGTATGCCCGCGAAGATGATGAGCGCAACGGCAGCCCGTTTGATCGCAAGCTTCACCCCGAACGTATAGCCTGCGGTCAGCCGCTCAAAGCTGTTCTCGAACCACACAAAGAAACGGTTCTTTTTTTCGCCGTGGCCGGGTTTCAAAAGGAGGGCTGCAAGGGCAGGAGAAAGGGTAAGCGCCACGATACCGGAGATGACGACCGAGATGGCGATGGTAATGGCAAACTGCTTGTAGAGCTGACCTGTCAGCCCGCCCATGAATGCCACCGGAATAAAGACTGCCACGAGCACGAGCACGATCGCGATCACGGGACCGGTTACCTCGTCCATCGCGCGCTTGGCTGCCTCCTTCGGCGACAGATTGAATTGCCTCATGTTCCGTTCCACGTTCTCCACCACCACTATCGCGTCGTCGACCACAATACCGATAGCCAGGATCATGCCGAAAAGGGTCAGCATGTTGATCGAGAAGCCGAGGGCGGTCATGCCGATAAACGTTCCGATAATGGAGACGGGCACTGCCAGGATGGGGATAAGGGTCGCGCGGAAGGTCTGGAGGAACAGAAACACCACGATGACGACGAGAAGAACCGCTTCGAAGAATGTCCGTACGACCTCGCCTATCGATGCCCTGATGAACTTGGTGCTGTCCAGCGCCACAACGTAGTCGAGGCCGTCAGGGAAACTCTTTTTCAACTCCTCAAGCGTCTTTTTCACCTGGCTGGAGACATCCAGGGCATTGGCGCCCGGTTGCTGATACACTGCAAGGAGGGTCGCATTCTTTCCGTTGATCTTGCTCCTGAGAGAATAATCCTTCAGGCCGAGTTCTGCCCGGGCCACGTCTTTCAGCCGGACCAGGCCTGCGCCGTCGCCCTCTGCCCTGAGAATGATGTCCTCGAATTCCCGCGGGGTGGTCAGTCTCCCCTTTGTGGTGACAGGAAAGGTTTGCTGAACCGGCCTTTCCGTGGGCGCCTGACCGATCTGGCCCACCGCGAACTGCTGGTTCTGGGAACTGACCGATTTTGCCACGTCGCTGGCCGTAATTCCAAGCTGCGCCATGCGGTCGGGCTTCAGCCAGATACGCATGGCATAGTCGGGTGCCCCGAGGATCGAGGTCTGATTTGCACCCGGGACTCTCTTCAATGCGTCGAGCACGTAGAGGTTTGCATAGTTGGCGATATATTTTTCGTCATACCGGCCTTCGGGTGAATAGATGGCGATCACCATCATGAAGCTCGAGGAGCGCTTCTGGACCTGGACTCCTTGCGCCTTGACCGATTCGGGAAGCACGGGAAGAGCGAGATTGACCCGGTTCTGCACATCTACCTGGGCCAGATCGGGATCGGTGCCGATCTCGAAGAAACAACTGAGGGTCATGAAGCCGGTGGCTGAGCTGGTAGATGCCATGTAGAGCATCTTGTCGGCGCCGTTCACCTGAAGCTCGATCGGTGCAGCGACATTCTGCGATACCACGTCAGCGCTTGCGCCGGGGTACGCAGCCGAGACCGTCACGACGGGCGGGCTTATTTCCGGATACTGGGCAATCGGCAACTTGACCATGGCAACAAGCCCGGCCAGGACAATGACAATGGAAATAACGGCTGCGAAAATGGGCCGGTCGATAAAAAAGCGGGAGATCATTGCCTTCCTCCTCTCACTTTTTTGCCGGGGTTTTCGTGGTTTTACTCTCCGGGGAAGACGGCGCGGGCTTCGCCTCAGCCTGAACTTTTGAGCCGCCCCCCTGAGCCCCGGCCTGCACGATCTTCACGGGCGCTCCGGGCGCAAGCTTGATCGCTCCATCTACCGCCACCTGTTCCCCTACCTTCAGGCCGTTCGTGATAAACCAGTCGTCGCCGAACCAGTCTCCCACCTCGACGCTGCGGAACTCCGCCTTCCCTTCTTTGTTAACTACCCATACAAAGTGGCCCTTTGCGCCCTGCATCACGGCGCGCTGGGGAATGACGACTGCGCGGGGTCGAACCGCACCCAGGATCCTGACCCTCACAAACTGACCCGGTCTCAACGCACCCTTCGGGTTCTTAACAGCCGCCCGGACGAGAAAAGTGCCTGTCTCGATGTTCAGGTTCGGCTCCGCAAAGTTGACCCGTCCTTTATGAGGAAATACAAAACCGTTGGCCAGGATCACCTCGATAAACAAGTCCTTGTCGCGCGGGAACTTGACAAGCCCCTTCTCCTCCTGGTCGTGAAGACGAAGTATCTCATTCTCCGAAATGCTGAAATTCACCCATATCGGATCGAGCTGGGCCACGTACGTGAGCAGGCCGTCAGGGCCTGATGAGACATAGCTGCCTTCCTGTTTCTTGGCCCTGCTCGATATACCGGTAACAGGCGATTTGATGGTGGTATATCCCAGGTTGAGCTCGGCTTCCTGCACCTTGCCCTGGGCCGCGAAAACAGCTGCCTGGGCTACCTGTTCGTTGCTCAGCGCATCATCGAGGTCTTTTTTGCTGATGGCGTTCTTGGCTGCAAGAGGCTTTATCCGGGCCAGATTGGCCTTTGCCTGGGCAAGCCTTGCCTCCTGCATCGAGAGTTCCCCCTTTGCCTGCTGGAGCGTCGCCTCAAAAGGCGATTTCTCCATCTGGAACATCACCGCCCCCGCCTTGACCAGAGTGCCTTCCTCGTACGCCCGCTTGTCGAGAAACCCGTCGACCCGGGCGCGGATCTCTACCTGGCGGGAGCTTTCGGTCTGACCCACAAATTCGAATGAGACAGGAGTATCCTTGTTGGTCACGGTAACCGCTGTTACTTCAACGGCAGGATGCTCGGGCGCCGTGGCCTTCTCCCTTCCACATCCGGGAAAAAGCAGGAATGCGCAGGCAAATGTCACAACAACGATTCCATACACCATCTTTCGTGCCACAATCTTTTTGCTCAAGGAATCCATATTGCCCTCTCTCAGTCATTTACAAAATCACTTGATCCTACCACAGACCGTTTAAATAAAAGAATCAGAAAGTGCATTCGAACCTTAAGTATTATCGGCCGTCCGGGTGCTGCCAAAAGAGAACCGTACCTTCATTGTTGCTCTTTCTTGACATTGCAGACCGGTAGCTGCGATACTGACCTTCAATGAAAGAAAATGATTCCGGACCACTGCGGCTGACACCCATCGAAGAACAGATCTTCAGACTTGCCCTGCCTTACCTTCAGGTAAGGGACAATGAATTACACACGTGGAATGCCGTTGAATTTTCGATGCCTCTGCTTGAGAGGTATGGAGCCGAGAGAAAGATCGTGATCCCGGCCACAATGCTCCACGACGTCGGCTGGAGCACCTTGCCGGAAGATATCATCGCCAGGGCCTGGGGGCCGCATGCCGACAAGGAGCTCATGAGATTACACGAGGAAGAAGGAGCAAAGATTGCTCGGCAGATCCTGCACCAAGCAGGCTATGACCAGGGAACGACGACGGAGATCGCAACGATAATAAGCGGGCAC
>MVRP01000064.1 GCA_002067405.1 Syntrophorhabdaceae bacterium PtaU1.Bin034
CGTCATGACAGCTTACGGTTCGATATCCATCTTCGTGACGATCTATGCGGTGCAAAGAGGTTTTTCCAACGTTGCTCAATTCTTCCTCTGCTTCTCGGTCGCGATGGTTCTATCCAGGTTTTTTAGCGGGAAACTATACGATCAAGGTAATATCCTCCTTCTTTTTCTCTCAGGTCACTTGCTCTCTGCGGTTGGCCTGCTGTGGCTTGGATACGCAAAAAATCCCGTGCATTTTCTTTTCGCCGGTACGACCTGCGCTCTCGGCTTCGGAACACTCATGCCCACAAGTCAGGCTGCAGTGAACAGTCTTGTCAAACCACACGAAAGAGGCTCGGTGAATTCTACCTATCTAACCTCCTACGATCTGGGTGTCGGGGTCGCGTCGCTCACCGTCGGTTTCCTTGCCGAGAGGATGCCAATCGGGGAAATCTACCGCTATGCGGTGCTCCCGATCATCCTTTCTGCCGCCATATTTATGCTGAAAGCAATTCCTCATTACCATGATCACAAACCCGGCGGCCGGTTGAGTCCCTGACTCTGTTCTGAAAATAGCAGTTTATATTTTGTGAGCAAAGGAAAGGCTTGCGAGGGCTTGTAGTAACGATACATGATACCTTGCGCTTGACCGATTGGTCCATGGCGAGATATAATCAACACGCAACGCCCGGCATTGGTCGTTTCATGGTATTCATAGAGGTAGAAACCCGTGCCCCGGAAATTCCCGTCTGAACCCTCCGGCCAATTGCTCAGGTGGCTGACTTCTCCCCATTGGGATTAGGAAAAATATCTATAAGGAGTTTGATTATGGCTGATTTGTTGGTGGATGAAAGAGACCATAGGTTCGTGCTTTTCGATCAATTTGAGATTCAGAAGCTCTCCGAGTCAGAACTCTATGCGGAGTTTGATGTCGAGACATACAAGACCGTGTTGAGCCAGGCAAAAAAGCTGGCGACAACCGCTATGATGCCGGCCAATTCCGTCGGAGACACAGAGGGTTGCATACTGAAGGACGGCAAGGTAAGCGTGCCGAAGGTCTGGCACGACCTGTGGAAAAAGTGGAATGACGGAGGCTGGCGCGGGCTCGATCTTCCCCAGGAGATCGATGGCCAGGGCATGCCCACGGTATTCGGTATGGCAGTCAACGAGTACTTCGAGGCTGCATGCCTTGCCTTCCAGACTCTCGCCGCCATGACCCGGGGGGCCGCACTGTTGATCGCCACTCACGCCTCTGAAGAGCTGAAGAAGAAATATGTGGACAAGATCGTCGCGGGGAAATGGACCGGTACGATGGTTCTGACGGAAGCAGAAGCGGGGAGCGATCTCAACGCAGTCAAGACCAAGGCCGAGCCTCTTGGTGACGGCAAGTACTCCATTTCGGGAACGAAGATGTGGATCACAGGCGGAGATACGGGCTTGACCGAAAACATCGTCCATCTCGTGTTGGCCAGGGTGAAGGGCGCCCCGGCCGGGACCGCAGGACTCTCCCTGTTCCTCGTTCCCAAGATCAGGGTCAATGACGACGGTTCTCTCGGAGAGCCGAACGATGTCAGCATCGTTTCCATTGAGCACAAGATGGGTCTCAGAGGATCTCCTACGTGCCAGGTCAATTACGGCGAGAACGGCAACTGCATCGGCGAGCTCGTAGGCAAGGAGAACCAGGGCCTCCCGATCTTTTTCACCATGATGAATGAATCAAGGCTGATCGCAGCCCGGCATGGCGCGTCGGTCGCAAGTTCGGCCTACCTCCACGCGGTGGGCTACGCAAAGGAAAGGCTCCAGGGCAGCGAGATTGGCGCCCCCAAAGGTGCCCCTCAGGCTCCGATCATAAAGCATCCGGACGTCCGCCGCATGCTTCTCAGGATGAAGGCATATACCGAAGGCGTTCGCGCCCTGATACTGTACGCCTCCTATTGCATCGACCGGGAAAAAATTGCGACTACCCCGGAAGAGAGAAAAGAGTGGGAGGGCCGGCTTACCTTCTTAACGCCCGTGGCAAAGGCGTATGGGTCTGACTTGAGCTTTCTGATTACCATGGATGCTATGCAGGTATACGGCAGCTATGGATACACCAAGGATTATCCGATCGAGCAGTTCCTGAGGGATGAAAAGGTCCACTCCATTTTTGAAGGCACTAACGGGATTCAGGCACTGACCCTCGCAGGCCGCTCCCTCGGGACGGCAAGCAAGGCGCTCTTTGACGGGCATCTCGGAGACATCAATAAGTTCTGCAGCGAGAACGCGAACCACGAAACGCTCGGCACTTATGTCAAGATGCTGAAGGTCGCGACAGACGTCCTTGCCGATGTGTCTTCTTTTCTCCTCGATCTCCAAAAGAAGGATTTTCGCTCGCTTGCCCTTTATGCGTATCAATACCTTGAGCTTTTCGGCGATGTCACCGTAGGTTGGCTGCTCGCGTGGCAGGCCGTGATCGCTGACCGGAAGCTGAAGGAGTTGGCTAAGGAAAAGGGATTCGAGACAGATGCAGGCAGTCTTGCAAAGCTGGTCGATGAGGAATCGATTGCCGCTTTCTACAGTGGTAAAGTGGCCGGCGCCCGGTTCTTCATAAGCAACGTGGTGAGCCTTGCGACCGCCAAGGCCGAGGCAATAAAGAAAGCCGACAAGCATGCACTGGAAATTGCGGAAAATGCATTTTAAGCAAGGCTTGTAGAAAGAACATCTGCCTGCGGTTGCAGGCAGATGTTCACGAAGTTGTTTATCAGAACGCCTGCCCTCACGAAAAAGGGCAGGCGTTCTTTCTTTCAAAACGTTTCGTCCGTTATCTCCCGGCTGTCCTGCCGAGATGGCAGACCACGTAGAAGCCGTGATCGTGACCGAGCCGGTTGCTGCACCCGATATCCCGGAAAACAGGGTCAAGGATGGCAGCGCGGTGCGGAGGGGAATTGAGCCACACCCTGAGGACCGATTTTTCGTTCCTGCAGCCCCTGGCCAATACTTCTCCCACATTGCGATACCGGTAGTCGACCCGCCGGATGTTCGTATAGAATGGATCACCCCGAAGGTCATCATGTCCGAAGTAACGGTTTGTAACCATATCGTCCGTTTTGATCCGGCTGCTTCTCTTAAGCTTGGCGTTCTCTTTGAACGGCACAAGACCCTGACTCTTCCTGTAGCTGTTGATCAGCTTCACAATCTGGCTGTTATTGAGATCCGCCGAATAGAGAAACGTACAAGGGAAAAATACGAAGAGAACGAATAGAGCTGTCGCAGCCAGTTGTTTCAAGAAGCGTGTCCGTCAGCCGGTTCGATCTCTATCTCTTGTGAGAAGACCCGCTCGGCCTCCCTTCCGATCTTCCTGGTGAGCGAACGCGAGAAATAGCCGAAAAGGGGCGCCGTTATCATGGGTATCCAGCGGCCGACCGCTTTTTGTGCTGCCGTATCGATAATACGGGTCCCGATTTTTCCGGCAATGCCTTTTATGATCCTCGTGTTCACCGATTTTACTACCAGTTTGGTACCCATCTTTCGGATGAGCGCTCCGCCCGCGGTGACGCCCATTGCATTGCTCAATATGAGAAGGATCATCTGATGGTTGACCTTTTCCTGTTTGTTGTGGTGTCTGGCGATCCGGTGAATAAGCCCTATCTGAAGCTTCGTGAGCGCCATTACCTCGGGGAGGATGGAAAAGAGCCCGATCGGACCCGGAATAAGTCCAAGGGCGGTACTGATCTTGAATGCCCTTTGCGCGGCTTCGTCGATCATCTCCTCAGGCGTACCCGTCGGCTCTCCGTCACCGGCGTAGGAAAGAAGCAAGGCAACGATCTTCTCCCGCCACTTGTGTCTCTTCTCGATTGCGGTTCCCATATACTATGTCTATTTTAGTGATAGCCGTCTGCTTCGTCAATACTTGTTTGGGGCACGGAACGCAACGGGCCGGCCTTCTAAGGAACCTTTACCTGGAGAGCCCTTACCTGCCCGCCTCTTTGACCGTGCAGTAAACGTCACCCACTATGTGGGCCGACACTTTTGCCATGGCTGCGCTTATTCCTGCCGCAAAGGCCTTCGGCGACTCCTCGGAAATCGGCTCTGCAACCCTGTACCGCTTCTGAAAGACTACCCTCCGCGTGATCTCGGGCCGGGTCAGATCGAGAAGTGTCACCTGCAGGCCCAGTATTGCCTTCCATCCATCTTTTTCCTTCGCCTCCAGGAACTCCTCGACGCCGCCTTCAACGACAAACCTGGCTGTCTCCGGTTGACGATAGGACAGGACCGCGCGAAAAAGACCCGAGGCACGGAAATCGCGGCGCAGGTAATCAGCCACCATATCTCCCGGATTCACCCTCCATTTGTGGTGGTTGTAGACAGCTATCCTGTATGCTTCCGGCTGGTATACCATGGCAGCGCTGTTGTACGACTGGGCCGCGGCAAACTTGTCCACTTTTACGACCTCATCCGAAGGCGTACCGGTCAGGACCGGTGAAACATAGTCGAACGTGTAGAGTTCGACCAGGTAAGGGGCTTTCGCTCCGGGGAGGCAGCCGATGAGAAGGACGGTGAAGGCCAAAAGAACTGCCGCGTATCTGATCCGAGGCATATCACTCTCCTTTAGGGGGACTACTGAAGATAAGAGCTGAGGGGTCGACATTGAGCCTGTTTGCAAGCGTTTCGAGTGATTCCGCAGTCCGCCTGAGTGTTTCCGAGGTCTGGTCGATCTCTGCCAGGGTCGACTGCACCCTTCTCGATGTCCCCTCAACGAACTGGTTGATCCTTCCGGCAGTGTGGCCCATTTTCATGTCCTCAATCTCCTTCCTGATCTGGCTGATAAGGGTCCTCGCGTCTTTTATTGCATCCCTGGCCCCGGTGACGATCTCGCCTATCGACTCGTCATCGACAGCCTTTTCTATCTTCTCCGATATGGACGCGAGCCGTGCCGTCGTCGCCTCCGCATCCCTCATGATCCGGTTCATTCTCTCGCCATTCACAAAACGGTCTATGTCCTTTGCGGTTTTGAAGACCTGGTCGGAAATTCCTTTGAAATTGATCTGTCTTATGCTTTTGAGCACCTCATTGATGCTCGCTTCGATCTGCTTGATGTTGGAAGGACTCGAAGGTATCACGGGATAATCCGGCTGAAACTCCTTTGGCACCAAACTCGGCTCTTCCGGCGCCTTCCGGTCAAGCTCCACATAGACAATCCCGGTTATCCCGGCGAGAGTCAATTTGGCAACTACTCCGTCTACGGAAAAATCTGCCGCATCTATCTTCATCACCACTTCAACCAGCTTCTGGTCGGAGGCAACCGAAATTCTCCGTACGGTTCCCACGTCGACGCCCCTGTACTTGACTATTGAATCCACCTGAAGCCCCTGCACCGACTCATCGAAGTAGGTGGCGTACATCGATCCCTTTTGAAAATACTTCGAGGCGCCCAGCCATATAATACCGGCCGCTCCTACCATCACCCCGATGATGACGAAAAGTCCGACAAAAAAATAAATTCTCTTCTGCCGCATCTACACTCCTCGCTCCTCTGCTCCGGCCTTTTCCTCGGCCTGGCGGTTGAAGAAATGTCTCACGTGGGGATCGGGTGACTTTTCCTTCAGGACCCTCGGATCACCCTCGGCGATTATGCCCTTTTTGCTCTTGTCCAGCATAATGATCCTGTGAGCGACGCTAAAAATAGCCTCCAGCTCGTGGCTGACGATCACTATAGTGGTACCCATGCCCTGATTGATCCTCTTTATCAGTTCGTCCAGACCTGCGGAAGTGATCGGATCAAGTCCCGCATACGGTTCGTCCAGAAAAAGCACGTGCGGGTCGAGGGCGATCGCACGGGCTATGCCCGCCCTCTTTTTCATGCCCCCTGACAGCTCCCCGGGAAAATGATTCTCATAACCCGCGAGCCCGACCATGGCAAGCTTGACCCTCACCATCTTGTCGATGATGGATTCAGGGAGACCGGTAAACTCCGACAGGGGGAGTGCCACATTTTCTGCCACCGTCATGGAACCGAGAAGCGCGCCCGACTGGAAGAGCATGCCTATCCCCCGTCTCAACGTTACCAGTTGTTCCTCAGGCGCAGTTGTTATGTCCACCCCGTTTATCACCACTCGTCCTTCTGAAGGCATGGCAAGACCGATCATGTGCCGGAGGAGGGTTGACTTGCCCGACCCGCTGCCGCCTGCAATCACGAGGATTTCGCCTTCGTACACCTCCAGGCTCACATCGCGCAAAATAACGTCTTCACCATACTGCACGGACAGGCCCTCGACCGTGATTATCTTCCTGCCCCTCATCCGTTCGTCCTCGCTCGCCATTTACCACCTTATATAGTTGAGGATCAGGGCAAAAGTCGAGTCGGCCACAATAATGAGAAAAAGACCGGAGACAACCGCTGAAGTCGTCGCATTGCCGACTGCTTCCGCTCCCCCGCGGACCTGAAATCCTCTCTCGCAGCCTATTCCCGCAATAAGGATTGCGAAAACTATCGATTTTATTACCCCTGAGACGACATCAAACACCGTCAGCGCCCACGAGGTCTGCTGCACATAGGTATAGAACGTCAGATTGAGGCCCAGTATGCACACGGCCATTCCACCGAGAATGGCGAAAAGGTCGGAAAAGAAGGTAAGAAAGGGTACCACAAGGATTGCGGCAAATACTTTCGGCACTGCCAGAAACCTGATGGGATCGAACCCCATGGTAACGAGAGCGTCCACTTCTTCATTCACTTTCATGGTGCCTATTTCGGCGGCAAACGCCGAGCCGGACCTGCCGGCAACCAGAATTGCCGTGATTATCGGTCCGAGCTCCCTCACCATTGCAATGGCTACGAGGGATGCGACGTAAATGTTTGCCCCGAACTGCTTGAGCTGCAGCGACGACATGAATGCGATAATGAGACCGAGGAGAAAACTGATTAACCCGAGAATGGGAACGCTGTCGACTCCCACCTTCTTCATATAAACGAGCACCTCGTTCCATCGAACGGAGGCAGGGTGGAGGAGCGAAAATACCACTTCGGCGATCAGTCTTCCGTTGAAGGTAATGGATTGGACGATATCATTTAAAAAACCGATGCTTGTGAACCCTACTTCGTAAAGGAAACCGGCCGACCTGTCCTTCTCCACGAGAGGTGGAGAGGTAAGGGCGTGTCTGTCGAGAAGGTCTACTATAGCCCGGACCTTTGGCGACATGTTGAGGAATTCGAAGGGTATGGATCTCGCACGGGCGTCCTGTTCGAGTTGCAGCAAGAGGAGAGCGCCTGCACTGTCGATGAATTCGAGGGTCTTGAGATCAACCTTTATCTCTTTCGGTAAAGACCGCTCGAACAGCGACCCGATCTCGCGCATTACCTCACTCAGATTTTCGAGTGATATGTAGCCGACAATCGAGATATAAGCCTCTCCCTCCTGTCCGGTCCGTATCGATACCCCGCGGCCTGCCGTATCTTTTGTGTTGCTGAATTTCACCCTGTATGTCCCCGGTTTTTGAGAAACGAATAAGCTATTGTATCGTAAACACGACCGGGTGACAACGATTTGACCCGAACGCCATCCACCACATGAGGCAGGGGCGTGGATCCGGCATGCGCGAAGCAATGTAGTCACAGTATCTATCGATCGTTTGAGTTTCCACCACCCGGTCTTCATCGGAGACCTCGTCACCTTCAAGGCAAGCATCAATATGGCAGGCAAGACTTCCATGGATATAGGGGTACGGGTTGAGGCTGAAAATCTCATCACAGGGGAGGTGCGCCACACCGCATCGGCTTATCTGACCTATGTCGCCCTCGATGCGGACTCGAAACCTAAACAGGTTGCGCCCCTTATCCTGGAGACCGAAGAGCAGAAGCGCCGTTTCCGGAGAGCAATGGCTCGAAAGGAAATTCGCAGACAGGAAAGAGAAAGCGAGGAGGCGACATCATTGCTCGGGGATTAGGATCGATCCACGCCCCATCGAGTTTGGTTTTTGCGCTTAGCCGTATCAGCTCAATCGATTCCTGATCTCTTCCACCACATACTCAAGCGCTTCCGCAAACCCCTGGAGACTGCAATGGGTCGCGTAATCCATCCCTTCATCGAATTCGGCTATCGTCTTGCGTATCAGCTCCAGCCTTTCCTCAAAAATGGCGAGCAGCTCTTTCAACTGTTCCATGCCCTTCTCCTCTCTGGGAACATGTTTTTTCCGACTCAGCCTATTAAAATACACATCTCCGCTCATCTATGCAAATCTCCCGACAGGAGTCCGTCTCAGGATGCATTACCCCCCCCGGACTCGGCTCTTTGAATCTGGTATAATTTTTGTCCGTCTTGATCGTTCAAATGAACCGGAAGTTTGTCAAAGTAAAGAGAAAAAGCAACAAGCTGCGGATGCAAGAACCCTGATTTGCCTTTTGAGTCCTGTCAACCCTTCCCTGCCGGTTCGTCACACAATCAGCCCGGCTTATTCGATTGACCGAGATCGATCACGAAGCCGGAATCACGCTGTTCGGCAGGTTTGGATATATCTTTTCTCCAGCCTTCGGCCCTCTCCTTCGCAAATCCTTCAATATGTCCCAGAAAACGGTCAATTTCGCCGTTGATGGCATCGGCGTATTCAGCTACCTTGTAGCAGGCGTCCGACCCGGCGGCGTCTCCCAGTTGTCTGATCCGGTCGCCATTTAACCAGCCGCCGACAAACAACAGAATCGCTACCAGTATGAGGAGCCGCACGAGGCCAATCATTGAAGGCAAGAGATAGCAAGAAAAGTGCCGTTCCACACAGACAGGCGTAATTTATGCAGCATCACGGTATTTTGTTCTTCTTCTCCATTCTCTCCTTCTAGAATAAGTGAGCGTTATCAGACCAGAGAAGTAGCAGGGAAAGGCCTAACATACCGTGCGAATTCGCGCATGAGGTGCGTCCACGACCTGTGTGGTGTATGTCCGCGAACATGTTACCCGAGGCTAAAGGTCGAGTTTTTTGAACTCCAGCTCAAATTTGTCGTTGAACTTCTTAAGCACCCTGTTTTCCAGCTGTCGTACCCGCTCCCTGGAAATCTTGAATTGTTCACCTATCTCCTGAAGGGTGAGCGGCTCTTCTATCATGATGCGGTGCTCAAAAATGAAAAGTTCTTTGTCGTTCAGCATTTTTTTGAATTCCAGTATTTTCCGTTCAAGGATCTCTTTCTTTTCCTTTGCCGCTACAACTTCCTCGATGTTGTCATCCGTCCGGATCATGTCCATGAAGGTCTCTTCGCCCTCTTCGTAAACGGGGTGTTCGAGAGAGATGTCCGTATAGGAAAGCCGCTTCTCCATGTCCTCGACCTCGCCGACCTTTACATCAAGGGTACTGGCGAGAAGCTGCGGTGCCGGGAAGACGCCGATTGCCTCCAACTTCTTCTTCTCCTTTTTTAACCTGTAGAATAGCCTCCGCTGGCTCTGCGTGGTTCCCACCTTCACTATGCTCCATGAATCCATAATGTACTTCAGTATGTATGCGCGGATCCAGAAGGACGAGTAGGTCGAGAACCGTGTGCCTTTATAGGGGTTGTATTTTTTTACCGCATGGACCAACCCTACATTCCCTTCCTGTATGAGATCGAGTATGTTGAGATAGGTATTGTAGTATTCCAGGGCGATCTTCACGACAAGCCTCAGGTTTGATGTCACGAGCTTCTGCGAGGCAGCGGTATCTTTGTACCGGTGGGCCCTTTCCGCGATTTCAAGCTCCTCTTCTCTCGACAGGACCGAGTGCCTGGATATCTCAGACAGATACTTCTTCAATGGGTCAAATGGTACCGGTACGTTTTCCTCCGGTTCCTTTACCACGGGTTCTTTTCTCTCATACACGAAGATTTCCTGCAGCATTATGCCTCCACATGATGAATTTTACTTGCTCACTGCATTTGCAGGTCCGTCAATCCTTCCCTTTTATCCTTCTGCTCGCCTCCTTTCCCGGGTAGTTCTTGCAGGCAACGTGAACGCCTTATCTTCGTTGCGCTTACGAGATTACAAGTGCTCCCTGAATAGTAGAACTATCTCATAACCCCTGCCTTAGCTCCCCTGATCGGACTCTGATTATGTTTCGATGAATGTGATCTTCTCAGAATTACAAAAACTATGCCAGTTGAAAGCCGGGACACCCTCTATTAATTAGTCTGTAATATCAGATACTTATGGCGTAAGACAAATGCTAATCCTGCTAGGATTGGTCTAACCTGTCTTGTATTATAAGAAAATGTCTCATACGGAAATAGGAAAGTCTCACTCGTCAAGACATGGCGAAGGAAAGTATGTTCGGATCAGCAGAAGATCCTGATCAGACAAGTGCAAAAGACGGAACGGTGGGCGAACCGGCGGAAAATGATATTCGGTCGGGCCCGACCTTTCAAGGTCACTAGGAACCGGGCCCGAACCGAGCGGATTTTATCTGTCCATCTCTATGACCAGAGCGGGCTGGATCTCAGGCTCTTTGTCAGGTTCTTCGATATTCTGGCCTGCAACTGCCTTATACTCTCCCTTGAGGTGTTGAAGCGTTCGCCGATCTCTCTCAGGGTAATCGGTTCTTCAGCCATGATCCGGTGCTCGAAGATGAACCTCTCTTTCTCGCTGAGCAACTTCTTGAACTCGACAAGCCTTTTGTTGAGTATCTCCCTCTTCTCTTTTTCGGCCACGGTCTCCTCTATATCCTCATCGCTGCTTAGCGTATCCATCACCTCTTCCCCGCCTCCGTAGACCGGGTCTTCCAGAGAAATGTCTCCATTGTACAGTCTCTTCTCCATGTCTTCGATGTCCTCGGTCGACACGTCAAGGTTACCGGCAAGTATCTCGGCGGAGGGGGTGATACCGACTTTCTCGAGCTTCTCCTTCTCTTTATTGAGACTGAAAAACAACTTTCTCTGGCTGTCCTTGGTGCCTACCTTCACTATGCTCCACGAGTCCATGAGGTATTTCAAGATATAGGCACGAATCCAGAAAGAGGCGTAGGTGGAGAAGCGCGTTCCTCTCCGGGGATCATATTTCTTGACCGCACGAAGAAGCCCGACATTCCCTTCCTGGATCAAATCAAGCACATTAAGCTGGTAGCTGTAATAATCAAGGGCTATCTTCACAACCAGCCGGAGGTTGGCCACTACCATCTTCTGCTCCGCCTCTTTATCGTTCCGGAAATATATGCGTTCTGCAATTTCCCTTTCCTCTTCTTTGGTCAGTATGGGATGCTTGGAGATCTCGTAGAGATACATCCTGAAAGGATCGGTGATTTCGGGTGTCTCAACGGTATTCTCAACCTTCACATTCATTCGCTGGCCTCCTTGGTTATCTCTTTTTTGCTTTGAGAATAGTCAATAACAAGAAACGTGCCAGACAACGACGGACATTGCTGTTTTATTTTGTCCCCAGTTTATGCGGTTTTTCAGGGAAAGCAGAAAAAGCCGATTCTTGCTTTCGCGCCTTTTCCGTCCTGAAAACAGGACTCAATCCTCAAAGCAGGACAGGGAGGGGGGACTAGGGAAAACTAAGAATTGAAAGAGATGTTATGCTCCTTGAAGAGGGCGTAAAGCCTGGAGCGGGAAAGCCCCGAAATGCGGCATGCATCCTTTATGTTCCCTTTTGTCTGGAGCACGAGGTCCTGCAGATAGCGGCGCTCCAATGCCTGCCGGTAGTCGGAGAGAGACACCAGCGAAGACTGCGCCTCAACCGGCTCGACTGTCTCTTTTTTAACGGAAGACCTTGCCACTTTTACCCGTATTTCAAGAGGCAGGTGTTTATGAAAGAGGGTCGGCTCCCGATAAGCGGCAGTGATGGCCCGCTCTACAGCGTTCACCAGCTCTCTCACGTTGCCGGGCCAATCGTACACCATGAGGGCATCGAAAAACTCGGGAGAGAAGCCCTTGGTCCCGATCTGGTACCGCTCGCAAACCCGTGCCATATGAAACATAGCCAGTTCCTTGATATCCTCTTTTCTTGAGGCGAGAGGAGGAAGCTCGATGGCGAGGGTTCGCATCCGGAAGAGCAGGTCGGAGCGAAAAGACCCTTCTTGTACCATTTTTTCCAGATTTCTGTTTGTTGCGGCTATAAGGCGGAAATCACTTTCTATCTCCCGTTTTGCTCCCACGGGACGAAATCGATGTTCCTGGAGAACTCTCAGAAATGCTTTCTGTATGCTGAGGGGGAGTTCACCGACCTCGTCAAGGAACAGCGTTCCCTGATGCGCTTGCTTGACGAGACCGTCCTGGGCCTTGTCCGCCCCCGTAAAAGCGCCTTTCTCATGTCCGAACAACACACTCTCCACAAGGGTTTCGGGAAGGGCCGTACAATCGACCACAACGAAATTACCCTCTGACCGCATGCTGTTTTCATGGATAGCCCTCGCGAAGACTTCCTTTCCCGTGCCTGTTTGTCCTCCGAGAAGCACGTTGGTCTCGCTATGGGCCGCCTGTGCAAGCAGGTCAAGGCACGCTTGCATCTGTGGGCTTTTTCCTATAATTCCATTAAGTTTGAGTGCGGCAAGCGGCTTCCTCGCATTCTTTTCTTCCCTGTACTGCAAGGCCCTTACGAAGGGCAATGCCATTTCCCTCGTGGAAGATGATTTCTGGATGTAGTCCCACGCTCCGTTCTTGATTGCAAGCTCTGCTCCGTCGGGATCCCCGAGCCCGGTAATAATAATCACCTCCGGATGACCCTGCAATTCACGAATTCTGGGCAGCAGGTCCAGGCCGTTTCCGTCCGGCATCCTGATATCCAGGAATATCACATCAAAATCACCCGATGACGCTTTTTCGAACCCTCCCTGTAACGTGGTTGCGGAGTACGCCGCATGCCCCATATCCTCCACCATCAGAGAAAGCATTTCGCAAATCAGCTCGTCATCGTCTATAATCAAAACCTGCGCCATTACTCAGTTTTTCCTCCAGTCCCGTTTTCCGTCCTTCTCTGCCTGTTGCGATACGCTCTTGATCGGACCAATCAGGACCTATCGCTGCCCCTTCCTGTCCGTCACATCGGAATTGACAAGCGGGAAAAAGATCGTGAAAACCGAGCCTTTCCCCGGCTCGCTATCGGCGGTGATCGCTCCTTGATGGCTCTTTACGATGTTGTAGACTCTTGAAAGGCCGAGCCCCTTGGACTCCCCTGTCTTCCTGGTCGTAAAGAACGGTTCAAAGGCCTGTTCCAGCACGCACCGGTCCATGCCGCACCCCGAATCTCTCATTGAGAGACTTATGTAGCTCCCCGGCTTCATATCGGGATGGGGAGGACGGGAAGCTGGGGTGAGGGTAAAGTCTTCTACAGTCACTTCTATCATTCCATCCGTTTCCTGAACAGCGTGAAGCGCGTTCCAGGCAAGGTCCAGAAGGACTTGATTAATCTGAGCGGGATCAGCCAAAATACTTCCCGACTCGCTCCGTATATTGTACCTGATTTCTACCTTTGAAGGGAAGGAGACACGCAGGATCTCGATTGTCCCGGCGATTGCTTCGCTCAATCTGATCGGTTTTTTTTCCTGTTTCTTGTCCACGCTAAAGCTCAGTATCTGGTCCACCAGTTCCCTGCCGCGCATTCCTGCTTTCAATGCGTGTTCTATTCTTCTTTTCACTAACGGTTCATTGGATTTGTTTAACGCCATTTCGGAAAAACCAACGACGGCAGTGCAAATATTGGCGAGATCGTGGGCTACGCCGGTCGCAAGCGTAATGACAGCTTCCATCTTTCTGCATTGCTGAAGGTATCGCTCCGTCTTGATGTCTTCGGTCAAATCACGGGCGATCAGGAAATACCTCATCGTCTTGCCCGAGTCGTCCCTGATCGGCGAAAAGCGTTCCTCATGCTCAAAGGAGGTACCGTCCTTTTTTCTTCCCGTAACGCGGACGGACCAGGCCTTTCCTGCCTCGAGCGTTTCCCGTACGGCTCGATGGAACTCCTCCCCGCAGGTATCGCTCCATAACAACTTGAACGGCCGGCCGATAAGGTCATCGCTCTCGTACCCCGTCATGCTGCAGAGCGCCTCGTTCACATACTCGATGACGCCATTACTCGATACAATACCCAGGCCCTCTTCAGCCCGCTCGATCGCCCTGTCCAACCGTATGTGGTCCGGCTGTTTGGCGCTTTGCTGCCGGCGCCTTTGCATTATCGCTGCAGCCGCAACCGCTCCAAAAGCCGATGCCGTCTGCCTGTCTCCCGGCGTGAAGCCTCCCCGTTTGTTCGCCAGTCCCAAAAGCCCAATGGTTTTGCCATTCGCACTAATGGGAGTAAAGAGGACATTATCTATACCAGGATGACCTTCGGGAACGAACTGCCGGTACGGGCTATGGGAAAAGTCGTTGTCAAAAATCGCTTCACCGATACGAAATACCTCCGCCCCCAAACACCTTGACGTCATATCGAGATCCCAATTGCCCGATCCCTGGTGATTTCCGGCATCGAGATACATTATTCCGTTCTCGGCGCCGCTGTCGTCCGTAAGCACCAGATAACCGGACTCCCCTCCGGTGATTTCCTTGCACTTTTGGTAAATGGTTGCAACTGCAGATGAAAGATTGTCTGCTTCGAGAAGTGTCTTTGTGAACTCAAGGAGAGCTACCGTCTCCATGTCATCCCTTCCTATTGCTTTTTTGCCAATCACATCCCATCCTCACCATACAGCCGGTGAAACACCCGATTCCCGGGCACCACCTTTTGATTGCCCGTTTTCTGCCCCTTCCCGCAAGAGCGGTTGAAATCGCGAAGAGCCCGGAAAATCGCCCCGGGCTCTTCGGTCGGTAAGGGAGAGGAGTGGATGGGCCATAAATTCTTTATGCGAATGTAATTCCCTGCCCCGGCTTTGTCAGGGTTTTTCTTCCGGTTAACCGGGCGTGAAGCCCAGAGTCAAAAAGTGGAGGGACAAAGATTTAATTAAAATGTACGCCTGCCGAACATATAAATGCATATATGCACGATTACGGAGGATACCAATGAGGCTGCTCCACAAGGCAATACGCTATATGTGTTATGCGGTGATTATCTGGACGGCCGCGCTTTTCTCATGCCTTTCATGGGGATCGTGGTCGTCTGTTTTTGCCGAGGACACGCTTGAAGTAAAGAGAGACAAGGAGAAGACGGTGTATTCTATTGGCTCTGACGATAAATACAGGAAGGAAGAGGCGGCTGAGAGAGACAAGGCCTGGGATATGCTGAGGAATATGTCGCCGATTATTGACGGAAGGCAGGTTCGCCCACCAAAAAGCCGCTCCCCGCAGCCCCCGAAATAAGCCGGCCTTACCGGGCAACGAATAGACGACCACACCCTGGTCTCTCACCCTCAAAACCGTATTCCTTGTTGTACGCTCCAAGGATATGTCGGAAACCAGCCAATGCCGTAATTCCTTGACCCAGCTTCGCTCATTATTATAAAATGACAGCAAAATATTTGACAATCAGACAAGGAGATGCATCGCGACGTGAAGGAGCGGAAAGAAGAATATCGTGAATTATCAGCGATTTACGTCACGGTTCCGATTGGGCTGATTGAGCGCCGCGCGTATCGACTTTACACTCGTGATCAATTATCACCACTCATGTAAAGAGGAGCCAGACTATGAAAATTAACACGGCATTTGCCTTCCCGAAAGCCGATCATTTCCTGGTGATGGACCGTCCTGAAGAATTCAACAGTGCCCTGGAGAAAGCGATCCTCATGCTGTTGAGAAGAACAGGCAAAGAGTCAGGATCGGGCAAAGGAAGGCTCATCGCATGATGCTTCGCCACCTGAATCGATCGACTACAGCAGTCGGAAATCGCAGCCAAAGGAGAACCTATGAAAATAGATGAGGTGAAGAACTGTCTTGCCATGCCTGCTGCAAGCCCTTCTTTTTCAGCCGGGCCGTACCGTTTCCGTAACCGTGAATATTTAATCATCGACTATGAAACGGACATGGATGCTCTCATGGCTGTTGTCCCGGAGCCCCTTGAAGTAGAAAAGCCGATTGTCAGGTATGAATTCATAAAGATGCCGGATTCGGACGGGTTTGGCTCCTATGCGGAGTCGGGACAGGTTATCCCGGTGAAATTCAAGGGCGGGTCGGGCAGTTATCTTCATTCCATGTATCTTGACGATCTGTCGCCCATTGTGGGAGGCAGGGAGATATGGGGATTTCCAAAAAAATATGCTCATCCGCAACTGCGGGTGGATCAAATCAACAAGGACTGCTATATAGGGGTCCTAAAATACGGTGAACTGGAAGTAGCCCGGGCTACGATGGCTTACAAATGGCAGCGGTTGAGCAATGAACCGCTCCGCGAAGCAGTACAGACAACCCCGAACTTTCTTCTTAAGATAATTCCCGATGTTGATTGCAGCGCAAAGATATGTCAACTGGTAAAATATTATCTCATTAACGTCACGATCAAGGAAGCCTGGACCGGACCGGCTTCTCTGCAGCTTTTCGCTCACTGCATGGCGCCCGTCGCCGACCTTCCGGTCAGGCGCATTATCGGCGGTGTTCACTTTATCGGCGACATGACCATTGGACCTGGCGAAGTAGCGTATGACTATATGAAAGAATAAGTGCCAAACTTCCCGCTTTTCGCCTGATGCCCGGTCGTTCCTACACTCAGGAAAAAGCATCGCATAATACTGTCAATCATCTCTTCTGTCTTTCTCGAGGAATTCCATCAAGGTCTCAGTTCTGAGCCTCATCATTTTTTCTTTCATTTCCGGTGTCCAGTCATAGAATCCCTTGCCCGACTTTAATCCCAGATTGCCTCCCTCCACAATCTTCTGCATCAATCCGGAGGGCTTGGTCGCATTTGACAATTCAGTAAAGAGGTACGCGGATATGCGGTGAAACACATCGAGACCTCCCATGTCTGCGCTGCAAAACGGTCCCGTGACAGGGAGACGCCTGCCGTGGCCGTACGTGATCGACTTGTCCACTTCTTCAATGTCCGCATAACCCTGTTCAACGATGTAAAGCGCTTCTCTCAAAAGGGCTAGTTGAAGCCTGTTGCCTATAAAACCGGGGCATTCCTTCTTCATACGAACCGGTTTTTTGCCTAAAGCCTTAACCCATTCCATCGTCCTATCAACAACTTCTCCGGATGTTCTTTCACCGGGAACAACCTCTACCAGCGGAATAAGTTGAGGCGGATTCCAAAAGTGTGCAACCACGACCCTTTCCGGATGTTCCAAACCGCGTGCGATTATCGTCGGGCTCAACCCGGAGGTATTTGTAGCCAGAATAACATCGGGCGCACAAAGCCGATCCAACTCCCTGAAAACCTTCTGCTTGAGTTCAAGATCCTCGGGCAGACATTCGATCACGAGGCCGGCAGACCCGACCGCATCGCGAATAGAAATAACGCATTTTATTCTCTGCATGACGGTAGCACAATCGTCCGGACATCGTTCCGTTGTTGCAAGGCTCTCTTTGATCGCTTCCAACGCCTTTCCAAGCAATTCGTCAGAGATATCGCACAACGTGACCTCCCAGGAAGCCAGTGCTGCAAGCTCTGCTATGCCGTGCCCCATTGTTCCGGCGCCCAATACAGCAACATTTCCGATCTTCATGCCACCTCCCGAAAAGTTATTTGTTATTTATATCCTGGAATACCGGTTGGATAGACTTGAGCAAAGAGCGGCTCCCGGTCCTCCAGGTCCCAGACCTCTGTTCCAGTAAACCCTACCAAAGATATGTTGTCAAGCCAAGCCGGAAGCAAGGGAAGCAATGCACCCCAAAGTCCTCCTATGGATTTCCAGGTTCTGTATTCAGAGGTATTGATTGGACCGAGCCATGAAAAGCATCTCAGCACACAGTGCTTGAAAGACGGACGAGAGGCTCTACATTATGAAAGGGAAAGCAAAGGCTCGTCAAGCCGAGGGCCGGATCAGGGAGACAGAAAATGCTGCTCGAGATGCATTGCCACACGATAGAACATTCTGCATGCAGCTTTGTCCGCGCAGTCGATCTTGTGAGACAGATCTACAGAAATAACGTGGACGGGGCAATCATTACGGACCATCACTTCTTGTGGTCTGAAGAAGACCTGAAATCGCTCAAGCAGGCAGCAGAGGTGCCCGGCTTTTTTGTAATGCTTTCCGGGCAGGAAGTCACCACCTCCGACCACGGGGACATTCTGGTCTACGGAGCGGAGGAGGCAATCGCCAGAGGGATATCTCTGGCTGGAATTAGGACGCGATACCCTCACGCAGCCCTTGTTTTCGCTCATCCGTACAGGAACGGGAAAAAGCCCGGACGGGACCGGCTGCTGAATCCTCTTCTGGATGCGGTGGAAATCTTCAGTTCCAATCATTCGGTTTCAGGAAATGCCAGAGGTCTGCGGGATTGGCACCGTTACAAGTTCACTGCAATTGCCGGCACAGACACCCATGCGCTCAGCTATGCAGGCCTTTACCCGACCCACTTCGACCACCCCATACAGCGCATAGAAGAACTCGCAGATGAGCTGAAGAAGGGTCATTGCCGGCCGTTTTTTAAGGAGATTCCCCGGGCAAAGGCTTACGTCAGGATCGACGAGGTCACGATCGGCATGACCGCAAGCGATGAGACCAGGGAAAAAGTCATCATAAAGGAATTTAAGGATGGTGATAGATGGGCTTCGGGTGAGCGGGCGTTTTTCATCATGAAAGAGATCCGGCGTCACGGCTTTGCGGGAGGCTTGTACCGCGTGCCCAAAGCTATTGAAAACGACCGAAACCATATGACGCTCGTTGAGCAAGGTCTTCGGGGCAATTCGCTTTTTGAGAGGATCATCGCCGCGGACAGGGATCACGCGAGATTGTTTGTGAGGCTATCGGCTCAATGGCTTGCGCGCCTCCATAACCGGAAGCTGCGAATCACCCCGCCGGAGCAGTTCCCGGAGGTTGAAGAGAGACATTTCGCCAAGTATCTCGATCATTTTCAAAGGGTTGGTCACCGGAACACCGACCGCGTTCGGGAGATCGTAGAAGAGGTCAGAAAGGCCGAAACAGCCCTGCTTGTGAAGCACGCCGACAAACAGGTTCAGGTGCACGGGGATTACCACCCCAAGAACATTTACATCGGCCAGGATGATCCCGCTAATCCCGACACCCTTTTTGTAGCGGCTATCGATTTCGACAACTCCTATTGCCTGCTCCCCGCATTCGACGTCGGTACCTTTTTGGCCCAGTTCAGAAACCAACTGATTGACCATCCGAGGATCATAAAGGAGGTCCCGGAAGAAGTCTTTGTCGATGCGTACCTTTCATCTGCCCGGAACGTAAGCCCTGATTTCATGAGCCAGATCGAATTGTTCCGGGCCCGGGCCGACTTGAGCATTCTTTCTTTTCTCGTTCAGATAGGTCTTGGCTCAAGTGAAAACCTCTGGCGCGTTCTGATTGAGGCAGAAAGGGCGCTCGCCCAGTTTCAGGTCGGTGCCGCCACCGAAGCGCCATAAACCCGACCCCGTTTTTCGCCCTTTTCCCGACGAACAAGAGAGGCAAGAGGTTCGATAATGATCGGCATCGCTTATGTCGGGGAAATACCTAACCGGTCATCCGTGGCACGCTTCCATTCCGCCATTGTTTCAAGCGCCCTTTTTATCACCGTCTCTTTCTCTTTTTTACTGTAGTCGGCCAGGAGCCCGAAATTCACGTTCATCGGCTGAAAATCCCTGCGCTCGGTG
>MVRP01000065.1 GCA_002067405.1 Syntrophorhabdaceae bacterium PtaU1.Bin034
ATATTGCATGGCTTACCGAGTGTATCGACAAAGTAGGCAAAGACATCGGGGCCCTCATCAAAAAGACGCCCCTGTGGAAGGAAAAAGAAGACCTCCTCAAGACATTCAAAGGCATAGGTCCTGTCAATGCCTGCACCCTTCTTGCGAGGCTTCCCGAACTCGGGCATCTGGACAGAAAGAAGATCGCCGCCCTCGCCGGTCTTGCCCCCATGAACCGCGATAGCGGGAAGTACCGGGGGAGGCGCACCATCTTCGGGGGAAGGGCAGATGTGAGAGCTGCCCTATACATGGCTGCCCTTTGCGCCATTCGTCATAATCCTGTAATCAAGGCTTTCTATGAACGCCTTATTCATGCCGGAAAGCTCCGCAAAGTAGCCCTTACTGCCTGCATGCATAAGATACTTATCATCCTCAATGCCATGGTCCGAACCAACATTCCCTGGTGTGCCCGATGAAATCTGTTGACATCGAACACAGCTGCTCATAAAGAGGAAAAGGCATTTTACCTGCCCCGGTCGCCCCCTCAACAAAAGGAAGAGGCATCAGGTTACTGGCCCGCGTCGCCTGTGCGGCCCGCCGGACATTGGGGAAAAAGTTCATTTCTTAAAGTACTCGGTTATTATTTTCATCGCGCAATACTCTCCGCACATACTGCACACGTCGTCGTGGAGGCTTCTTTCCTTCCTGAAGGTCCTTATCTTGTCGGGGTCGATGGCCATTTTGATCTGGCCTTCCCAATCGAGTGCCTTGCGGTACTTCGACATCTGCATGTCACGCTCCCAGGCGCCCTTGTTGCCCCGGGCGATGTCGGCGGCGTGGGCGGCGATCTTCGCAACCACAACCCCTTCCCGCACGTCGGCGATTGTCGGCAGGCCCAGATGTTCGGAAGGAGTCACGTAGCAGATGAAGTCCGCCCCGTAGTATCCGGCCAATGCCCCGCCGATGGCAGAGGTAATGTGGTCGTAACCGGGGGCCACATCAGTAACGATCGGGCCGAGCACATAGAAGGGTGCTTCCTTGCAGACCTTTTTCTGCAGCACGATGTTCGCCTCGATCTGGTTTAACGGTACGTGCCCAGGTCCTTCTATCATAACCTGCACGCCGTTCCTCTGAGCCTCCTCGCATAACTCCCCAAGGGTCAGAAGTTCCTGCAGCTGGGTCCTGTCAGTGGCATCGGCAACGCTTCCCGGTCTCAGGCCGTCCCCGAGACTCAGCGTCATATCGTATTTCTTTGCAATGGAGACAAGCCGGTCGAATTGCTCATAGAGCGGGTTCTCCTTGTTGTTGACGATCATCCATTCCGTGAGGAAGGCCCCTCCCCGGCTTACGATATCCGTGATTCTGCCCTGTTTCTTGAGCCTTTCAAGCACTGCCCTTGTGACGCCTGCGTGAACCGTCACAAAATCGACGCCGTCTTCCCCATGCTTTTCAATCACCTCAAAGAGCTCGTCCGGTTCCATCTTATGGATTGTCTTCTTTGTTTTCACCGCCTGGACCGCTGCCTGATAGATAGGGACGGTGCCGATCGGTATTCGGGCGCGGGACATGACAGTCTTCCGTATTGCATCCAGGTCGCCGCCGGTGCTCAGGTCCATTATCGCGTCCGCTCCCGCTTCCTCGGCCACCCGCAGCTTTTCGAGCTCCTGCTCAAGGTCCACCCTTTCCGGTGACGTCCCGATGTTCGCGTTCACCTTTACCGACAAACCCGCGCCTACCCCCTTGGGCGTGAAGTTCCGGTGCCTGTTATTCGCCATGATTATGGCCTTGCCCTCTGCGATGAGGTCACGGAACCTTGCCGCATCCATACCTTCATTGCCGGCAACCGTCTGCATAACAGGTGTGATATTGCCCTTCCGGGCCTCGATCAGTTGATTATCCATGTCTTGTCTTCTCCAATCCTGTTTATTGTTCTTGCGGGTTCCTCCAAAAAGGCCTTTCACCGGCCCGTTCCCCACGTCCCCCGCGATCGTAACCATGTCCGGCCGGTCAGCCCCGCCAGCCAATAATTCCTTTAACCCCTCCGCCTCTCTGTCGCCCGGCCCGTAATCGCTGCCGGAAATGCATAGAAATAGCCGTTGGCTGACGGCTGATAACTCCTGGAGATCAACTGTTCCATGAGCCCTTGCGTCTCGCGGAATGCCTCTGCAACGGGATAACCAAGCACCAGAAAAGAGAGGAGGGATGACGAGAACATGCAACCCGTCCCGTGAACCGTCTTTTCAGCCCTCTTCTTGGCGTAGGTCGTGACGTTCCGGCCATCGAACAGCACGTCCACAGGTTCGCCCTCCAGGTGCCCGCCTTTCAAGACGACCGTGCCAGGCCCTCTTTCACCAATTGCCCGAGCCGCACGCTCCATTGCTTCGACCGAATCGATCGTCGTTCCCAGCAGCCTCTCCGCCTCATCTATATTAGGCGTCAAGCACGTTATTAAAGGAAAAAGTTGTTCCACCACGGCTTTCAGCCCCGCATCCGTCAACAGCCTTGTCCCGTTTTTCGCCTCGATAACCGGATCGAGCACCACGGGAATCCCGGAGAGGCCCTTCAGCCACCCCGTAATTTCATTTACATAAGGCGCATCCGCCAAAACCCCGATCTTCACCCCTGATACGTCCATGTCTTCCGCGGCTCTTTTCAGCATCTGCGAGAAAACCGGCATGCCGACGGGAACAACATCCTCAACACCCTTGGGGCCTTGGACAACAAAACTCGTCGGGATGGAAATGCCGTGCAGCCCGAGGCACGAAAAGACCTCAAGGTCCTTGGTTATGCCGGCTCCATTCGAAAGGTCGTGTCCCGCGACAGTGAGGACGCGCTTCATGGCCGTTTCCCGATAAACCATTATATCGCCCTTGTTGCGATTTTTTCACGAACCATTTTTGCGCCTGTCCTTGGAATGTCCCCTAATATAGCACTTTTTACAAGCGAAATACACGGGGATCTGGATGCCCTCAATGTGTTTCTTTACGTCCCCGAACCGGTCTGATACAATGAAACGACCCAATTAGCCAGCGCATCCTGTTAAAACCGATGAAAAAAGACGGAGCAGAACAATGAAGCATCCTTGGAAGGATCGACTGTTGAGAATGGCGCCGCCCGACAAGATTGCTGCGGGTGAGGAGAATTTCAGGATCATGTTCGACAAGGCGGCAGACGCGACTCTCGTTTTCGACGGAGAGGCGTTCGTTGACTGTAACGAGGCTGCGCTGAAGATCCTTCGCGCCCCGCACAAGGACAAGATTATCGGGCTTCGTCCTTTTGACATCTCACCGGAAGTGCAGCCGGACGGCCGGCTGTCGTCCGAGAAGGCCCAGGAATTGATAAATACCGCGTTGAAGGAGGGGTTCAATTCCTTCGAATGGGTCCATCGCACCCTCGACGGCAACGACTTCTGGGTTGAAGTGACCCTCAAGCTGATACCCGTGAAGGGAAAAGATGTCCTGTACAGCGTCCTGAGGGATATCAGCAAACGCAAGGCTGCCGAAGCGCAACTGAGGGAATCGGAAGAGCGGTACCGTGTCGCGATAGAAAACTCGAACGATGGAGTGGCCATTGTCCTCGGTGACCGGCACGCGTATGTCAATAAAAGATTCCTCGATATCTTCGGTTACGATAAACCGGAGGAAGTCATAGGAAAGACGGCTGCGCTCACGGTGCATCCGGACGACCTGGCAATGGTGAAGGATTATAACCGGAGGAGGCAAAGCGGCGGATCAGCCCCTCCCCGGTACGAGTTCAAAGGGATCAGGAAAGACGGTACCACCGTGTTTATCGAGACCTCCAGCGCGAGCATTGTGTACGGCGGATCTCCGGCCTCCATTGCTTACATGAGGGATATAACCGACCGCAAGCGAGCAGAAAGACAGCAGGAACTGATCACCAAAACATTGGAAAGACTGAACAATCCTCCAAAGATCACTGATCTGACGCGGGACATTCTTCTCCTTATCAAGAAATACACGGGGATTGAAGCCCTCGGCATCCGCATCCGGTCGGGGGACGATTTCCCGTATGTTGAGACGGACGGCTTCAGTCCGGAGTTTGTTGAGTCCGAAAGGGTCCTTTGCGTACGCGATCAAGACAAGGGGGTCGTCCATGACTTGCTGGGCAAGCCCTACCTTCAATGTATGTGCGGAAACGTTATAGGAGGCAAGGTAGACGTGTCGTTACCCTTTTTCACGGAAGGCGGCAGTTTCTGGACAAACTGCATGTCCGGGCTGTCCGCGGCTTCTCCGGACATGATAAATGAGCGCATGAAAAGGACGTGTCTGATTGAAGGCTACGAGTCGGTCGCGCTCATCCCCCTGCGTTCAGGAGAAGAGGTGGTCGGCCTGCTGCAACTTAACGACAAATTGCCCGATCGATTCGACCCCGGCATGATCCAGTTCCTTGAAGGCATCGGTGCGAGTATCGGGATTGCCCTTTCGAGGAAAGAAGCGGCGGAAAAACTTCTCGCCAGCGAACGGAAGTACCGCGGTATCTTCGAGAATGCGGTCACGGGGATCTATCAGATGTCCCCCAACGGAAGGCTCATAAGCGTGAACCCTGCCCTTGCCCGCATGTTCGGCTATTCGTCACCCGCAGAGATGAAGCAGCAAGTGACCGCCGCCCAAAAGCGAGTCTATGTCAACAGGGAAGACAAGATGCGGTATCACGATCTTCTTGCCGGACGTGACGTGATCAATGGCTTTGAAACAGAGCTGTATCGAAAGGATCAGAGCACAATATGGGTCTCCGTGGATTCACGCCAGGTAAAGGATGCCGAGGGAAAGCTGCTGTACCATGAAGGCATAGTTCAGGATATCTCGGACAGGAAGAGGCTCGAGAGGCATGTGCAGGAAACGACCGAGGAGCTGAGACAGAGCGAGGCACGGCTAAGGATAGCGTGCAACGCCGCAGGGCTGGGAATATGGGATCTCGACCCCGACACCGGGAAGGTTTGGGTCTCACACCGGCATCGTGTGATCTACGGCCCGGCTGTGCCTCTTTCGGAATGGACGTACGATACATTCATCAATTACATCGTGCCTGAAGACAGGGAGGAGGTTCGGCGGTCCTGGCGCGAAGACCTGGAAAAGGACGCCTGCCCTCCCATAGAATGCCGTATCCGCCGGGATGACGGCCAGATCCGATGGATACGGATCGAAGGAAAGATGGAGCACCTCGGTGGCTCACGAAGAATCATGGGCATAGTGAAGGATATCACGGAGGATAAACAGCTCGAAGAACAGCGCCGCCAGGGACAAAAGATGCAGGCAGTAGGCACTCTCGCCGGAGGGATCGCGCACGACTTCAATAACATTCTGGCCATTATTGTGGGAAATGCCGAGCTTGCCCTCGATGATTTATCTGATCTGAAGGGGGTACGGCGGAATTTGGAGCGGGTGGTCACCGCATCCAACAGGGCAAGGGAATTGATCAAACAAATCCTGACTTTCAGCCGGAAGACCGAATCGCAGCGAAAACCGGTCAGCCTGTCCTCCCTCCTCAGGGAGACGTACGACATGCTCCGGGCATACCTTCCGACGACCATTCATATGACGCTCGATATAAAAGCGAGGGAGAGCGGCATTGTCGCCGATTCGACGCAGGTCCAGCAGGTGCTCGTAAACCTCGCGACAAACGCGGCTTATGCCATGAGGGAGAATGGCGGTCGGCTTGCGATAACGCTTTCCGGTATCACGTTCCGCCCTGACCGGCCTCGTCCCGATCTTGATATGCTTCCGGGCCGCTACGCGCAGGTGAAGGTAAAGGATACGGGGACCGGGATGGCTCCGGAGGTTCAAAAGCGGATATTCGAGCCTTTTTTTACGACAAAGGAAACCGGCCAGGGCACCGGGATGGGCCTCGCCGTCGCCTATGGCATAATCAAGAGCCATGGAGGCGGTATCACCGTCGAAAGCAGGCCGAAAGAGGGGTCCACCTTCAAGGTCTATCTCCCCCTTCATGATTCGGAAGAAAATACCGAAGCAGCGCGGTCGACCGGAACATCAGGGGGCAAAGAGCGGATCCTCTTTGTCGATGACGAGGCTCCGTTGGCAGAGATGACGGGAATGATGCTTGAGCGGCTCGGATACCGGGTCACTGTCGCCACTGATCCCTCCGAGGCTTTGAATATGTTCCTGGAGGACTCGTCTCGCTTCGATTGCGTGATTACCGATCAAACAATGCCGGACATTACCGGAGTGAGGCTCGCCGAAATGATGATTGAGGCACGAAAAGACATTCCCATCATCATTTCTACCGGTTACAGTGACGCGGTTTCGCCGGCCGCAGCCAAAAGCGCGGGTATCAGGGCATTTATCATGAAGCCGACCACCAGAAAGGAACTGGCGGAGACAATAAGACGGGTATTGGACAGAAGAGAAACGCCGGGCTGAACTGCACATTCCACGTTCAGCAACCACGGACACTCTTAGTGTATAGCCCTCCGCACCTCTTATCTGTTTCTCGCTTTTTCCGCTTTTTCTCTTGCACTCCTGGCGCGCTTCTGTTATCTTCCAAGAATCCCTTTATGAAACAATCGCTTTCTTCCATAATTCTTGCCGTTCTTCTATTGCTTTTTGGCTGGTCGCAGGCCATCTCCTCGGAAACAAACGTCGACGGGGAGCTTAAGGGCAGGCCTTTTATAATCGAGCAGCAGGAAGAGGATGGGGAAGGAGAGCTTCCCGACAATCCCCTTCTTGCAGAAACTCCCGAAACCGGGACTTCCGCGAAGCAGGGTAGAGAAGAAGCCGGCATCCTGCCGAATATGGACGGCGGTCTCACTGACAAGGCGAAGAAGGTGCTCGAGGCGTTGCGCAAGGCACTCCACGAATCGGATACCCCCGACGGTTTCGATATCCCTGTGGTTCTTAATGAGGCGGTCGACCGTCACATAAGGTGCTTTACCGGCCCCAAGCGGGATATCTTTGCACGGTGGCTGGTGCGTGCCGAGCGGTATGCGCCGACCATCAAAGGGATCCTCAAGAAGAACGGGCTGCCCGAAGATCTCGTCTACCTGTCCATGATCGAGAGCGGTTTCAACATGAAGGCCCGATCACAGGCAAAGGCAAGCGGGCCGTGGCAGTTTATGCACGGGACGGGAAAGCAGTACGGCCTGAAGGTCGATTATTGGGTCGATGAGCGTTACGACCTTGAAAAATCGACCGTCGCGGCAGCGCGTTATTTAAAGAACCTGTTTGACCAGTTCGGATGCTGGTGGCTCGCCGCAGCAAGCTACAATGCCGGAGAAAACCGGGTCAAGAAGGCGATGGAGAAGCAGGACACGAAGGACTTCTGGAAGCTGCGCGAGTACAAGACGCTGCCCAGGGAGACCCAGGAATATGTGCCCCAATTGATCGCTGCGGCCCTGATCGCAAAAGAGCCTGAAAAATACGGCTTTTCCGGCCTCACCTCCGCCCCGGTGTACAAACTGACAAAGATCAACGTGCCCGGAGGTATTCCCCTGAAAGGCATTTCCCGCACTCTTTCCCTTGATCTTTCCGAGCTTAGAGCGCTGAATCCCGAGATATTGAGGGGAATCACACCTCCCAATCGCGAACAATACCAGATCAAGCTTCCGGGAACCGCCGAGGTCGATATCGCCGGCAAAAAGCTCGAGGCCAACCTGATAAATGACAGGCAAGTGGTTGGGGTGGTCAAACACTATGTGAAGAAAAAGGATTCCCTGGCAAGGATCATGAAACGGTACGATGTTTCCCGATCCGAGCTTGCTCTGGTAAATGATGCTGTTTCAGCGCGCAAAGGCATGTGTCTCTATATCCCGCGTTTCGCGTCTGCAAAGAAGAATGCAACGACGTTTGCTTCAGAAGAATCCGAGGACAGGCCCACCGCTTCGCGTTCCCATCGGGGAAGGCTCGCAAGCCTGCCGCAAAAGCATCAGGACGATGTCGTTACCCTTGCCGGCCCGAAAAAGAAGAGTCGCCTTTCCCAGAGCCCAAAGCTGGCCGCCCAAACGGTAAAGAAATCCGCCAAACGCACTGTCGCCAAGCCTCAAAAGACGACTGCCTCCCGCTCAAAGGCTTCGCCGCCGAATCCATCTCGAATCCGGAAGGGATAAAGGCCGGTTCATACCCGAGGCTCGCGGATCGATGCGGAAAGCACGAGACAACGCAACTCTTCTAATTTCTTCTCCTTCCGTCTTTATAATTCTGTTATAATCGATCACATCATCATGTTGCATCGGCCAAGGTCATTTGTTTTCGTCTGCAGAAAAGAAGTGGGGAAGGTGGGGAGTCTGTGGAAGGAAAGATCGATCGCCTTTGGCAATCCGCCAAAGAGCTGCTGGAGCGGCACCCGGAACTTTTAAGAAACGAACCGACCGACGACAGAGCCAAACTCCTTGAAGAACTTGCTCTTTGCCGCATCATGCTCGACTTGCAGAAAGAGGAGCTTCTCCGGGAGCGACAATCGGCTGAACAAGTGCGGGCCAAATGCGCGCGGATTTACGACACCCTTCCCGTGCCCTGCTTTACACTCACCGAAGATGGCACAATCACGCAGGCAAATCTTCATGCCGCTTCACTCTTCGATTCGGAGCCTCACCTCCTGATCAAGAAATCCTTCATGGATTTCGTGGTCGAGGAGTGGCGGGACGAGTTCCTCTTGCATTGCCGGAAAGCAATAGGTAGCGGCCAACGGGAAGCGTGCGAGCTCCGGCTGAAACAGAAAGAAGGGCCGGCCTTCGACGCTTTGGTCGAAAGCATTGCAGAAAAAGATGGCGGCGTGGATCTTGTCCATTCGGTGGTTACGGATATTACTGCGCTCAGGGACGCAAAGGAGGCATTCAGGGAGACCGCCGAGAGGCTTCGCGACACCCTGGAGAGCATTGCCGACGGATTTATCACGGTCGACAAAAACTGGAGATTAACCTATGTGAACTCCGAAGCTGACAGGCTCCTTGCGGGTGGGCGAAAAACGCTTCTCAACAAGGTCGTGTGGAAGGATGTGGCATCGAGGCTCGTCGGTTCTGTCATTCATTCCCAATTAAAAAAAGCAATGGATGAGCGGGTGACGGTAGCATTCGAGACAGAGAGCATCAGATCACAACAATTGCTCGATGTCCGGGTCTATCCCAGCAAATATGGCCTCTCGATCTATTTTCGGGATATTACCAAGCGAAAGAAGGCCGAGGAGGCCTTGCGCGCAAGTGAGAAGCGCTATCGACACCTTGTCGAGGCTGCCCGGGAAGGTATCTGGGTTATGGATACCGAGGGAGCGACAATCCTCGTCAATACCAGAATGGCAGAAATGCTCGGTTATTCTCCTGACGAGATGGCGGGAAGGAATTGCCTCGATTTTGTCGCACACGAGGACAGGCCCCTGATGGAGAACAGACTCGAGCGGCTCAAAAAAGGAATCAAGGAGGAGTTCGATTTCAGCTTTATTTGTAAGGACGGCTCTCCCGGCTGGATGCATGTTTCGGCCAATCCTATCTTTAACAAGGTCGGAGAGTCGGAAGTCTGTGCCGGATCGCTCTCGCTCGTCTCCGATATAGGAAGAAAAAAACAGGCGCGCCAGGAACGGGCACGGCTTGAAACGGCAATAAAGAGCGCGGCTGAAGGCTTCACCGTTATCTCAAAGGACTACGTTATACGATATGCAAATCCTGCTTTTTGCAGGATGACGGGCTATAAAAGGAAAGAATTGGTAGGCAAGAAGATTGAAATACTGGGAAAGGGGCCGGGGGACGAGGCATTCTACGAGCGGATCTGGCGCGCCATCAACTCGGGCCGGGCCTGGTCGGGGTGCCTCACGGGGAAGCGAAAAGACGGCATGCTCTTCGATCGGGAAGTGACCGTTTCACCGGTCAAGGACGATGAAGGCAATGTAGTCGAATTTGTCGCTGTTTCACGAGATGTGACGAAAGAGCGGCTCCTGGAGGCGGAGCTTCGCCAGTCCCAGAAGATGGAGGCAGTGGGAACGCTTGCGGGCGGCATTGCTCATGATTTTAATAACATCCTCGCTGCCATCATAGGTTTTGCCGAGATTACCCTTGAGGATCTTCCCAAGGACCATCCCGTTGCCCCCTTTGTTGCCCATATCCTGAATTCCGGCATTCGGGGCAGAGACCTGGTGAGGCAGATTCTTACCTTCAGCAGACGAGGGGAAAAGCAGTTCAAACCGCTCCTCCTTGCCCCGATCGTCGAGGAGACCACAAAGCTCCTTCGGGCCTCGGTCCCCGCAAGCATCGAAATAAGACGAAACATCGCGAATGAGCCGTCTCTGGTATTGGGAGATCCTATCCAGGTTCAGCAGATCCTTATGAATCTCGTGGCAAATGCTGCCTATGCGATTGCCCATAAACCCGGTATTATCGAGATCAGCCTTTCAGATGTTGAGATCCCGCCCTCTTCCGAAGAGGGGTCTGTTGCGGGGCTGGACCGGGGACAATATGCGAAATTAACGGTGCAGGATAACGGCCCTGGTATTGAACCCCAGATCATCGACCGCATTTTCGATCCTTTTTTTACCACAAAGGAGCCGGGGAAGGGAACGGGAATGGGCCTTGCCGTTGTTCACGGCATCGTCAAGAACATGAAAGGTACGATTACCGTGAGCAGTACGGTCGGGGAAGGCACCACTTTTGAGGTATATCTGCCGCACATCAGTTCAAAACCTTCCATGGGGCCTGCGCGGGAAACACCCGTCTCCGGAGGTCGGGAGCGTATCCTTTTTGTCGATGACGAGGAAGCCCTTGCGGAAATAGTGAAAGAAATGATCGGCAGACTGGGCTACCGGGTCGAGATAAAGACGGACAGTATAGATGCCCTGGAGACCTTCGAGAGGCACCCCCATGAATACGATCTCGTCATTACCGATCAGGCGATGCCCCGCATGACCGGCACTCAACTTGCCAGGAAGATGCTTGCAATACGATCCGACATCCCTATTATTCTTTGCAGCGGGTTCAGCGAAGTGGTATCGGCCGAGGAGGCGAAGGCGGCGGGTGTCACGCAGTTTGTCATGAAACCTATAGTCAGGCGCGATTTTGCGAAATCAATACGAAGCGCCCTGGACGGGACAAAGCGGACCTAAGGCATGATCGAAGCCCGGATGTTCTTCCGTTCCACGATTTCCGTATGCCGGTAAGGATGGGTATCGAATAAGGAATTACTACGGTATTGTCAAAAGTTTCATGAAAACCGAGCATGAATATCAAGCAATGAGAAGACAAAACAGAGCTTGGAAGGGGAATGAAGATCACGGCTCATAAAAGGCATCGGTTTTGGATAACTGGTCCCGCAGTCCCTCCGAACCCCTTCTTCGCTCTCAAGTGCTCCACGTCCGACCCGGCGAGTGAAGCTCCTTCCATTGGGGTGCGGAACTCATCCACCCACGCTTCGCGCGGGTACCCGCCTCTCGCCGTCGGACTATACTCGGACAGTCCTCCCCCTGCGCGTCGCGCACCATTCCATATGCTTCAGCCGGGGACCCCGGACGTTCCCGCAATGTTCGCGAGAGAAGGGGATTCTGCGGGTCTGAAAAGGGAGCCTTTACCGTTATTAAGACAGAACGATCTTATCGGCTCTATGCCGACAGACGAGATAGATGAAGAAAGATTGACAAAACCGGAATTACCGTCGGGAGGACACTATGGCTGACTCGGAGAAAAGACATGATGCCGGAATCCTTTACTTCGAGGACCATGCGCCGTGTTCGGTGTACGAGTTCGGTGCGGTCCGGGTCACGGAGAAGGAAATTGTCGATTTTGCGAAGCGTTATGACCCGCAGGTCTTTCATACCGACCCGGAGGCTGCAAAGAAATCTGCATTCAGCGGCCTGGTGGCGAGCGGCTGGCACAGTGTCCTCATCGCCATGCGGTTGCTTGTCGACCATCGCCTTTCCCGCGTGGCGAATCTCGGGTCGCCCGGTATCAATGAGCTGCGCTGGCTCAAGCCGGTACGTCCCGGCGATGTTCTTTCCGTGAGAATGACCATTCTGGAGGCAAGACGCTCGCAATCAAAGCCCGACCGTGGGGTGGTCACGGGCCTCGTCGAAGTGCTGAACCAGACCGGCGAGACAGTGACGAGCTGGAAAGGGATCAACATCGTGCGTTGCCGCGACGTGGGTTGAGGAACGAACAGCCGAGCATTTGCGAAAGAGAGTGCAGAGACGACAGTATTGCACAAAACTGTTAAGGAGCATTGCTGAACTAGCGGATATCCTGGCCGGCTAATTCATCCCGCAGGCATTTGTCTCATTTGAAAAATAGACCGCTGCTTTACTTTGGCGCGGGTGTCTGTTCCTGCTCTTCCTTTTCCCTGGTCTCGATCGTGCCCTCTAGCAGATGCTCGATATTAAAGTTTGTCGAATCGCTGGGGTCGGCAATTACCGTTGTCAGCTTCCAGCCATCAAGACTGGAGGTGTTGGCAGGGATGGAGAAGAAGGCTATACCTTCTGCAGAAGCCCCTGGGAATACCGTTCCATTCTTCAGGACCCGTCCTTCATAGTCGACCCTGATCTTTTCATTAGTCCTGGCCACATTAACAGATGACGGAATGGCGCCAAGAAGACCAAAAGCTGCCCCCCACCCCAAACTTCGCCAATGGCTTTTTTGGACTTTGTCCATCAACTGCTCCATTGATAACATAGGGACCCGAGATCCCGAAGAGTCCAGTAAGTTTATCCCCGCCACGTTAAACGTACACGGCTTGCCGTATGATTTATTCAAAAGGTAAATATGAACGGGCAGTACGTCGTCGACTATAAGGTCACGATCAAAAAATGTCTTCAGCTCGGCTTGATTGTAGATCGGTTTTGCCATGCTCACAAAACCTTTTTCTTCCAGCTTGGTCTTTTGGGCATTCACGTCCATGGTCAGCGGGGGCAGCGAGGATGTCTTGTGGCTCGCACACGATACAACAAAGCACAGGGACAGAAGTAGACTACAGAGCAGCACTGATCTGGGTACGTTCATAGATTCTCCTTCTTGTGATGTGGTTAGCTTTTTTACACTAGAAGATCGTAATAACAGACAATAGTTAGCAAATCTCAATACCATATTCAAGCAATATTTAGCACCTATTGAAATAATGCTGTGATCTGTATGAGTTAGATATTTAGTCAGTAACGCTTGCTTTTTTTGGTTGCTGGCCTTCCGGACTGCGTGTACAATGGGTTTACACGTGCCAAATCTACCTGAAGGAGACAGGATATGCCTTACGTCAACATCAAGGTGACAAAAGAGGGTGTTACTTCCGAGCAGAAAGCCCGTCTGATCAAAGGGGCAACGGAGCTTTTGAAGGAAGTGCTGGGCAAGGATCCGAAAACGACGTTTGTTGTTATCGATGAAGTTGACACGGACAATTGGGGCGTGGGAGGGGAGCAGGTCACGGAGATCAGAAAAAGGCAGTTATAGACAGAGGGTGGCCTTTTCTCCTGTTCAGACGGTCTGCGGCACGCCTTCTCTCGCGGCACGCCGTTCCATGATGCCTCGCATGACCAGGTTCCATCCCGTAACAACCAGTTCAGCCGCAATAAAAAGGGTGATCATCAAAAAGCCCGTTGCAGGCCAGATCAACCAGAGTATTATTCCCAGACCGAAAGATACCATACCGGAGACTATGACCGATATCCTGCTGTCAACGGGGTCAACGGTACCCACAATAACGCGGAATATGCCGGTGACTACCATGAAGGCGCTCAGGAGCAGGCCGATCTCGAGCGGTCCGGCCGTGGGATGAGAGACGATCAGAATCCCGACAGTGACAAAAAACACGGCGATTAACAGATCCAGCGTGAAATTGCGGTGCGGATGCCGGGAAAAAGTATGGAGGATCTGAAGCAGGCCCGCCAGGAGGAGGAAAAACCCCATCATGCCGACGGAACCGAGAGTCGTCGCAAGGGTCACTGCCATTCCGGCGAAACCGAGCATGATCAAAACACTGCCGAGAAGAATTACCCAGGGCCCGTGCTCGGGGGCTTCTTCATTCGGGACAATGCTTTCCGGTACACAGTAGCCGTTCTCGTCTTCTTCCATAACAGCCTGCCTTCCTATGGCGAAAATAGGCACCTTTTCAACGTCTGTCAACGGCTGCCGATCACGCTGCCGGCTGAGCAACAGGCTGCACCGCTCATGGCCGGCGAAACAGGACGTCGTATATTGAGCCAAAGAGTATAACCGCAAATGGGTGGGTGTGGGTCCGGCCTCGGGTATCTCGAGGCGCATTCTTCCATGCCGATAGTTATCTCTGGATTTCCCGCCTTTTTCTCGGTTATTATTGTCCCGATCGAGTCAATAGAGTTCTTCTTTGTTGCTGACCGAGCAGAGAGAACAGGGAGGTGTCGAACAGATGGGTATATTGACCAGGAAAACAGCCATTGTGGGGGTGGCGGAATCAGACGTCGGGTATACACCGGACAAAACATGGCTGCAGCTTATCGCGCAGGCAACCGATCGCGCCCTTCATGATGCGGGATTGAAGAAAAATGATATAGACGGGTTTTTCTCGGCCGGGTGGCTTACCATGGAGTCGATCATGGTTGCCGAGTACCTCGGCATAAAACCGGCCTATTCGGATAGCACGCTGCCCGGTGGCTCGGCATTCGAGTTCCATGTGGAGCATGCAGCGGCCGCCATCTCGGCAGGTTTGTGCGAAACGGCCCTCATCTGCTATGCGGAAACGCGTTTGTCGGATCGGAAGAAGGGTATGGCAATGAGTTTTGCCACAGGCGCCCGGCAGGAACCGGAAGAGCAGTTCGAGACACCTTACGGGTGCTGGGTTCCCATTCCCACCTACGCCCTTGCAGCCCAACGTCACATGTACGAGTACGGCACCACGAGCGAGCAACTGGCGGAGATTGCCGTAGCTGCCCGGAAATGGGCCGGTCTTAATCCTGCTGCTTCCTTGCGCGATCCTCTCACGGTTGAGGACGTCCTTGCCTCGCCCATGATGTGCACCCCTCTCCGTCTGCGAGACTGCTGCCTCGTGAACGACGGAGGCGGGGCGGTCATTGTTACGACGGCCGAACGGGCGAAAGATCTTCGGAAAAAGCCCGTTTGGGTGCTCGGTTGCGGCGAATCGCATACCCACCGGAGTATCACGGGCATGCCCGATCTCACCGTGACCCCTGCGAAGCTTTCAGGCGAAAGGGCCTTTCGCATGGCCGGTCTCGGGCCTTCCGATATCGATCTTCTCGAACTCTACGATTCTTTCACCATCACCGTCCTGCTTCAGTTGGAAGACCTCGGTTTTTGCGCCAAAGGGGAAGGGGGGCGGTTTGTTGAGGGCCAGCGGCTGGCACCCGGCGGGACCCGGCCGACGAACACGACCGGCGGCGGGCTCTCCTTCCTTCATACGGGTATGTTCGGCATTTTTCTGCTTATCGAGGCAGCCAGGCAGCTCCGCGGTGAATGCGGTGAGCGGCAGGTCCAGGGGGCAGGAACGGCTCTCTGCAACGGGATCGGTGGCTCGCTCGCATCGAGCGGAACAGTAATTCTGGGGGTAGAGTGATATGACGAGAGAATACAAAAAACCGTTGCCCTATATACATGACGAAACGAAGGATTACTGGGACGGTGCCAAGAGGCACGAGCTGCTGATAAGGAGGTGCCGGTCGTGCGGGCTGCACCACTTCTACCCCCGGGATTTCTGCCCGTCATGCTTTTCCTTTGACGTCGAATGGGTAAAGGCAAGCGGCCGGGGGACAGTATACTCCTTTACCGTCTGCCACCGTCCTGCCCCCGGTTTCGAGAACGAGGTACCCTACAACCTGGTCCTCGTCGAACTTGAGGAAGGTCCCCGAATGATGAGCAACGTCGTCGGCTGCGAAAACGAGGAACTGAGAATAGGCATGCGGGTAGAGGTGGTATTCGACGATGTCTCGTCAGAGGTGACCCTCCCGAGGTTTAGACCGGTTGTCGGCCGCGGCGCGCCGTCCGCACTCAAGCGTCAGGCATAGATCATCTTCCTCGTCATGCCGCCGTCCACTATATAGTTGGCGCCCGTGATATAGGAAGCTTCCGGCGAGCAAAGGAAAAGCGCGAGGGTCGCGATGTCCGGCGGAGACCCGACCCTGCCCACGGGCTGTTGTTCGTTATCCTCCCTTGTCAGGTTCGGCTTGTGTGCACGGGACTGTTTTTTCCACTCGCTCACCTCGATCCAGCCGGGGCTGATGCAGTTGACCCGTATCTCCGGGGCAAGGCTCATGGCGAGGGCATGGGTCAGGGCGACAATCCCGCCCTTGGATGCGGTATATGCCTCCGTGTTCGGCTCGGACATAAAGGCCCGTGTGGACGCTATATTCACTATGGAGCCTTTCTGCATCCTGAGATGGGGAGCTGCGTGCTTGGCGCAAAGAAAAGCACCCGTAAGGTTGACCGAGATAACGCGGTTCCACTTCTCGAGTGTCAGCTGCTCGGGTGGATCGGAAACCGCATTGGCAATACCCGCGTTGTTGATCAGCACGTCTATCCTCCCGAATTCCGAAGCGGTCTTCGCAACCGTCTCCCTTACCATCGCCTCGTCGGCCACATCCGTTGCGGTGAAGAGGATCGATCCCAGGCTCGCGTATTCGGCTTCCGTTTCCTTCCCTGCTTCGATGTCGATATCCGCAATAACCACATGCATGCCATGAACGAGAAGGTGCCGCACGATGCCTTTCCCTATGCCCTGGCCCCCGCCTGTCACAATGGCAACTTTTCCCGTATTGTGCATAGTCCTATGGCCCCTCCGCAATGGCCGTCATCAGTAACACCGCCTTCTCAGCACGCCTGCCGCTATTCCCGCGACTGCTCCGATGCCTGCCATTGTAAAGAGAACACGAGCGAGCGGGGGAAGAGGGCGAAAAAACGAGGCCGCCCGGGCCAGGCCATACATGGCCGGCATCTCATGAAAGAAATCCTTTTTCGCACCATTGCCGGCAAAATCCAGCGTATCGTAAAGCTCGCCCAGACCGCGCATTATCGGGATGATTTCCTTTTCGCTTTGCCCCACTGACCCGCGCTTCATTGTCAGGACTTCCGCCAGCGCCCGGTAGAGCGTGTCATAATCATTCGACAATAGCGACCTGAAGGCCACGTTACCGTCGAGATCAATAATATAAGCGGCATTGGTCTTGCTGTCGAGCGAACGGTGCAGGGTCCCCTCGATGTCGTCAACCGCAACCTGCCAGGGAATCCTGTCCCTTTCCTTATAAATCCGTCCGTTCACAAGCTTTTCGCGAAAGTTTTTTGGCTGCGGGTACCGCTCGCCCGGATGGGCTTCCCTGATATAGAGGGTGATAAATTCAACATCTTCTCCAAATTCCTTGTAAAGTCTTTTGAGAACCGGCCCGGCACTCGCGGTCATCGGTGAGGTGACCGATCCCAAGGTGATGAGCACCGGTCTTTTCCCCACAAATTCGCTCTTCCGGACCCTTCCGCCATCCGTTGTCTCAAGATCGAATGCAGGGAAGGGATCACCGGGAGCAGGTCCTGCTCTGAAGCCCAACTCTTCTTTCAACACCTCTCGCCTGAAATGATCGTACCGATACGCGACCGCCATCAGCGCACCTCCGTGACGTACTGTGTACCATGAAACTATGTATTGCCGGGAGGGGGTTCAAGAGCATCCATTCATCCGACCGATGCAGGTTACACACGGGACGCGGTGGTCGCCATTCTTGACGGCTTTATGCGGAGAGGATCGCCTATTTGGCGCTGCTGCTCATATGGCCGCAAAAATCCCCCCCACGGGCCGGAGGGCCTAATAATAAGGATATATGTGAGTATTCTTACATCTCTATCGTATATGCGATGACGGCGAATGCAGCGCCCCGCGGGTCCTGCAACACGGCGAATCTTCCTACTTTAGGTATACCCATGGGAGGGACCAGGAGCTTCGCTCCCAGCTGCTCCGCCTTTTTTGCCGTTGCATCCACATCATCAACCGTTATGTAAACGCCCCAATGAGGAGGCACGCCTTCGGCGGAAGGCGGCGTCTTCATTATACCGCCCACTCCTTCCTCGCCTACCTTCAACACCCAGTAGGTCTCTCCTTCTTCCATGGGGAACTCCTGTACGGTCCATCCCAGCAATTCGGTGTAAAATTTTTTCGCACCCTCCACGTCGTCGGTCATCAGTTCGTGCCAGCTAAACATACCCTGACGTTTGAAGCGGTCGTCCATCTTAGCCCTCCTCAAGATTTTGCGGGATCACGAACTGCACACGAAGAGAGAGATCACGTGTTGGACCGGTTCTTGCGAAGCCCCGTAAAGAGCCATGTGCAAGCGTATCCCATCTTCCGGCAATGCACCCATTTTTTTACCCGGAGTGCGCTTGACGTCCCTTACACCTCCCGGCGTCTCCTGCCAATGATCAACCTGTAAAGAAACAGGAGTATCATTGCACCGATGACCGAGGCAATAAATCCTGCCCCCTCGCCCGACCTGTACCATCCCATCGCCTGCCCGGCATATGTGGCAATAAGCGCGCCGACGATGCCAAGAATGGTGGTAACGATAAGCCCCGCAGGGTCTCTCCCCGGCATAAGGAACCTGGCGACAAGACCGACGATAAAACCGATGATGATCGACCAAATTATATGCACGGTTACCTCCTTTCTTCTCTTCTTCCCTGGACCTTATTTGAAGACCTTAGGCACGATGGCTTCTGAAGTCAAGAGGTGGAGATGCAGGCAGACCGCGAGCCCTGCCGCCCTTCGCCCGAAACAGATTGGTATCGAATTTCCGGGCTTAAGTCCCGATAATCCTGAAAACCCTTACTGCCGGTATTCCTTCAGGAACTCGGCAAGGTGGGCGGCGACGAGCTTGATCTCCTCGACGCCGGGCAGAAAAACAACACGAAAATGGTCGGGCGCGGGCCAGTTAAACCCTGTTCCCTGGACCATGAGCACTTTCTTCTCAAGAAGGAAATCAAGGAGGAACTTCTGATCGTCATTGATATTGTAGCGTTTCACGTCTATTTTGGGGAAGATGTAAAGCGCGCCCATGGGTTTCACGCAGCTTATTCCGGGAACGGCGCTAAAAGCTTCGTAGGCCGCCGCCCTCTGTTCGTACAATCGGCCGCCGGGAGAGATCAGCTCCGTGAGGCTCTGGTAGCCGCCGATGGCTGTTTGAATGGCCAACTGGGCGGCCATGTTGCCGCACATCCTCATGTTCGCGAGCACGTCCAGACCCTCGGTCATGTAGTCCTTCGCCAGGGCCTTCTTTCCGCTCACGATCATCCATCCCGCACGCAGCCCCGGAATGCGGTGGGACTTCGACAAGCCGCCGAAGGTGACGAACACGATATCCGACGAGAGTGACGAGAGAGGAATATGCCTTGCGCCGTCATAGAGGATCCGGTCGTAGATCTCATCCGCAAATATCATGAGCCCGTGGCGTTCAGCCATTTCCACGATCTTGACGAGTACGTCTTTCGGATAGACCGCGCCCGTGGGGTTGTTGGGGTTGATGACCACGATCCCTCTGGTCTTGCTCGTGATCTTGGCCTCCATGTCCTTGAGATCCGGGACCCAGTCCGACGCCTCGTCGCACAGGTAATGGACCGTTTTCCCGCCGGACAGATTCACGGCAGCGGTCCAG
>MVRP01000066.1 GCA_002067405.1 Syntrophorhabdaceae bacterium PtaU1.Bin034
GCTTGCGAATCTTTATCCTTACAGAATCTACGGCCGCGTGAACCAGGTAGTCGGCCTTGTCGTGGAAGGTAAGGGCCCCTTATCGTCAGTAGGCGACTCTGCGGTGATCTATCCGCTCGACGATCCATCTCCCATACCGGCCGAAGTGGTGGGTTTCAGGGACGGAAAAACGCTCCTCATGCCCCTGGGTGATGTGCGGGGCATCGGGATCGGGTCCCGGATCCTCTCCAGGAAGAAGACGGTTAGCACACCCGTGGGCGAATCGCTTCTCGGACGGGTAATAGACGGCCTGGGAAATCCTATGGACGGCAAGGGTCCTCTCGATTGCAGCAAGGTAATCCCGATCTATCAGGAAACGACGAATCCCATGAAAAAACGCCGGATCACACAACCTCTCGACCTGGGCGTGCGAAGCATAAACGGGCTTCTCACCTGCGGAAGAGGGCAGAGAATGGGCATTTTCGCCGGCTCGGGAGTGGGAAAGAGTGTTCTGCTCGGCATGATCGCCCGGCATACGGAAGCAAAAGTCAATGTCATAGGATTGATCGGCGAGAGGGGCAGGGAGGTCAGGGAGTTTATAGAGAAGGACCTTGGCGACGGGCTCAGGCACTCTATTGTCATCGTTGCAACCTCGGACCAGCCCCCGCTCATCAGGGTCAGGGCAGCTTTTCTGACTATCGCACTCGCTGAATATTTCAGAGACCAGGGCAATGACGTGCTCCTCCTCATGGATTCCCTGACAAGGTTTGCGATGGCGCAAAGGGAAGTAGGCCTGGCAATCGGAGAGCCTCCGACCACCAAAGGATATACGCCGAGCGTTTTCTTTTTCCTCGCGAAACTTCTCGAAAGGGCGGGAAACGGGGAAGGGGACGGTACAATGACGGCTATTTATACTGTTCTTGTTGAAGGAGACGATCTTGATGACCCGATTGCGGACTCTGCGCGATCGATCCTGGACGGGCACATAGTCCTTTCCAGAAAACTCGCGAACGCAAACCATTACCCTGCAATTGACGTCCTTAAAAGCATCAGCCGGATCATGAAGGACATTGTTCCAACGGAACAAAGAGATTATGCGAGCAAGATAGTCGAGGTGCTCTCAGAATACGAGAAGGCCGAAGACCTAATAAATATCGGTGCCTATGTGTCGGGGAGCAACAAAAAAATAGACTACGCCATCTCCATGGTGGACAAGATCAAGGTTTTCCTGACCCAGAAGAGTGACGAGAGAGTCACTTTCGAAGAAACCATCGACAGCATGAAGATATTGTTCTATGTCTGAATTTCGGTATAAAAGGCTGACGGAGGTTAAGGAGAAGGTGCTGGAGCATAAGCAGAGAGAGCTGGAAAGGGCTTTGACGGCCGTCAATGAAGTAGCGAATAGAATAGAGCACATAAGGAAGGAAATAGACGACAACTTCAATGACATGATGGCCCGCTGCCTGACCGGAAAGGAGTTCTCGGTGGTCACGGGATATCTCAGCTATCTCGATGGCAGAAAGGTAGACCTTCTCCAGGAAAAGACAAAGAGGGAAAACAGGGTGGATGGACTGCGCGCGGAGTTGCTCGCGTTGACCATCGAACTCAAGATGCTCGAAAAGTTGAAGATGAAGGATCTCGCAGCCCTCAAGAAGGCGCACAACAAGAAAGACCAAAAAGCAATGGACGATCTCGCCTTGAGAAACGAGAGAACGTAGAAGTTGAGAAGATCGGAAGATGAGAAGTTGAGCATAACTTTTCAATTTTTTTCATCCACGCTGAATTCGTCTAAACCTGATCCGACTTTCATCCGATAAAACAGAAAGAACGGGAAACGAAGAGATACACGCCTCCCCGTTTGCATATCGGCAGTAGGAAAATTGTTCCGGATAGGAATTTTTTTCCTGTTTCAAACCTGCACTCGTGCACAGTTCTTTCAATTTCTCCTTGAATAACAAGGGTTTTATTGATGGCACGCTTCTTGGAATAGTTCGTTCCATGCAAGATTCCCTCATAAACCTGCTGAATTCATTCTCGGCCGGTCCGAAGGCCCTCTCCATAGGATTAGGCGGGGGATCGGGACCGGAGAGCAATGGATTCGCAGTGATCCTCGGTGCCGTTCTCACTGCTGCGAGCGCAGAGTTGGCCGGCAAAAAGCCGATGATCTGCGATAATCCGTTTCCACTATTGCCTGACGACCTTCCAACTCTCTTTCCGGCGCTTTTTGGGGCCCTTCCGGAGGCCGCAGTGGAAGAACCCGGGTTAACGGAGAAAACCATAAATAAGACCGTCGACATTTATACGGGGACCGTTTCCGACAACTCCGACAAGCAGCCGAAGGTGCGAATAGACATAAGCTCCGAAAAGGCGATCGAGAGTCTTTTGCTCGGAATTGTGGCCCTTTTTGAAGCACAGGACAAAGGGGCCGGAACTGAGCCGCAGAGTGGAGACAAAAGGTCGTTCGTCGACACCGACCGGTTTTCCCCCGCGGAGAGCGGTCAGGACCCGGATGATGAGTCCGGCTTAGGACACGATCGGCATGTCGATGGTTCGGATTTTCAGGATACAGGTATTCTACAGATGATAGCCCTTGTTGTCTTCAAGAGCCTCCAGTCGGTGCAACAACAGACCGCATCCCCGGAGACCACGGACACGAGCGGAACCGAGATCGGATTGCCCCCGAAGAACCAGCAGGAAATAGTTGTTGCTTCCAAAGAAACAATTGTTGCTTCCGCTGAATTAAAGCAGCCCGGGGTTTCCGAACCTATCACACATGACCAGGCAAGCCGGACTCCTGTGACCACCCGGCCTGGAGAGGTCAAAGACCTCTTTCAGACCATCCTGCCTACTCAGGACAAGACGGCTCTCTCCTCTGATGAAAGCAGACCGGCCTACGTGAAGATGGCGTGGGTTTTCGGGAAAGACGGCCTTGTAACGAGCAGCAAGACCGTGCAGACCGCATCCCCGGAGACCACGGACACGAGCGGAACCGAGATCGGATTGCCCCCGAAGAACCAGCAGGAAATAGTTGTTGCTTCCAAAGAAACAATTGTTGCTTCCGCTGAATTAAAGCAGCCCGGGGTTTCCGAACCTATCACACATGACCAGGCAAGCCGGACTCCTGTGACCACCCGGCCTGGAGAGGTCAAAGACCTCTTTCAGACCATCCTGCCTACTCAGGCCGAGATCGAGTCATTATCTGATTTCCGCAAATCACCGGCTGTGGAAGCAATGTCAACATTCACGAAAGAGGCGCCCGGAGGCGACGATATCGCGTCCGCTACTCCGAAGGTTGCTTCCAGGACCGCATTTCCCGATCCGTTTGTATCCGGGACAGCGACGCAGGTTGACATGACAAAGGCGACAGGAAACGAGGGGGGGGTCACAAACAGCAAGGATACCTCATCAGCGGCTTTTGTCGAGGGACGCTCGAGGCTCATCGAAAGTGCCGACAAGCTTCAATTCCAGTCAGAGGCAAAAGAAAAGGACCAGCACCAGCCGCCCCAAAAGGAAAACTACCAGATAGTGTTCGAGAAGAACGCGGGGATCAAAGACAGCGGGCAAGAACATAGTACAAGGGTCTTCGGGGGCAGGCCATCTGCCGCGGCTGCGATCGAGAAACTGGAAAAGATCGTTGAGCAGTACACGGGCAGAACCGGGCATAATGAAATGACGGTGCGGTTGAACATAGGAAATGAAGAAAGCCTGGTTCTGGGATTGAAGGATTTGGGTCAGAGCATAAGCGTTGAAGTAAAGGCGTCCCATCAAGGTATAGTGACCCTGCTTGAGTCGGAAAAAGCCGCAATCATGAGGCACCTCGAAGGAAAGGACATTCACGCGAACATCCTTGTTGACCCTAACGCTTCAGGCACTTGGGAAAAGAGGGACAGGAGGGAAAGCAGGGAAAGCAGACAGAGACTTCTGGCATCGAGATTGCCGGAAGAGACGGATTTCTCCGAGCTGCTGGAGGTTTTTGTATAGGAGGTTGGCTATGGCAGTACAAGCCGTGTATAACAGTGTATCGGGAACGAGCCGGGCCTCAAGGACGACAAGCGTCTTTGACAAGAACGATTTTCTTCAAATCCTGGCCAAACAGATCAAGTCCCAGAACCCTTCCAACCCGGTTCAGGCCCATCAGTTCGTCAGCCAGCTGTCTCAAGCCGCTCAGGCTGAACAGCTTCAGAATATGACAAAATCAATATCGGATATGAGGGGGATTGCGGAAAAGGGCACCATTTCTCAATGGGTTTCTGCAATGGGCAAAAAAATGAATGTGGAAGACAGCATGCTGTCGCAGGGTGATGAAGTATACCTGAAACCCACAGGAGACTACGACTACATCACCCTGGTGTTGAAAAACCAGGCTGACGGGAGCGTCAAAGAAGTGAAGTTCAACAAAGGAGAAGCTCTGGTTTATAGAAATCAAGGAGAGGAGACGTTTGTTGCTGCAGCGATAGGGGTAAAGGACAACAAACCGGTTGAGTGCAAGCTCGATCTTTACCGGGTCGTTCGCGGGATCCAAATGAGCGATGGGGGGCCTGTGATGGTGGCCGGTGATGGAAAGACCTATGCTGCAAGCAGCGTGAAGCGATTGAAAGACTGACCGGGAACCCGATCGGAGGGAAACGGGCCGTACGCACGGAAAAGGAAGGAGATGCTATGAGCGTATCATCGGTAAGCGGTACCAGCACCACGACGAACTCGTCGGCTACCAGCAACTATACTTTGGGAACAGACGCCTTTCTCCAAATTCTGGTGGCTCAGCTTAAGAACCAGAACCCTCTTAATCCCGCTGAGCCGCAGGACTTTGTTGCAGAACTGGCACAGCTCTCCAGTGTCGAACAGCTTACCAATATATCGAAGGCGATGGACGGCTTGAAGGAAATAACGGGGAATTCTACTGCCGGGACATGGGTTTCATCTATAGGCAAGAGCATGAATGTTCTTGATGTATATTTGTCCGAGGGGGATTACGTGACGTTTTCCCCGGATGACGACTTTGATCAGATAACCCTGACATTGGAGAACCAGGCGGATGAAACAACAAAGACAGTGACCTTAAGCAGCACCGATCCTCTTATCTATACGGTCGAGGACAGCGAGTCCTACAAGATAACGGGGCTGACTGCGAAAAAGGGCGGCGGCCAGGTCGATGTTGCGGTAAATGTGTACCGTATCATAAGGGGTGTTCAGATTGCGGATAGCGGGGTTCAATTGGTGGCGGGTGACGGCCGGATGTATCCGGCAAGTGATGTCAAACTAATAACACAATAGAGGGGGATGTCATGCTAAGTTCCATGTATTCAGGTATTAGTGGGCTTAAATCGAATAGCGATGCGCTCAACGTGGTGGGAAACAATATTTCGAACGTCAATACCATAGGCTACAAGTCAAGTTCCGCGTTATTCGAAGACGTGCTTTACCAGACCGTATCAAGCGCAAACGGGTCAGGCCAGGTGGGGAGGGGTTCTGCGCTCTCCGGAGTGCTCACGGATTTCTCTCAAGGCTCCTTTCAGACGACGAGTTCCAGCACGGACATGGCCATAGGGGGTGTGGGATTCTTCATCGTGAAAAAATCACTCGATACAAGCGCAACTCCTTACTATACGAGAGCAGGAAGTTTCAGTCTTGACAAAGAGGGGTACCTGGTTGACGCTGCCGGTAATTATCTTCAGGGAAAGGTGATGGACCCGACAACGAATACCGCAAAGGGCGTTGATACGAACATCTTCATTGATCAGGCGCCCAGTAAGCCGAAAGCCACAGAGGAGGTAGACCTGAGGGTGCAGCTCTCGTCGACCTCGGCGTGGACAGGCACGATCACCGTCGACAGCGACAAAACGAACATCGGCCTCACCGGGATAGCGGCAAGCAGCGGACAGTATCCCGCGACCTACGGTACCTCTGACTGGACCGTGACGGTTGCGGTCAATGCCGGTGATGCTACCAAGTTTGACATTACGATGACGGACCCCGATGGCAATACGTACACCGAAACGGTGGCGGGCACCACTACGAGCATTACCAATTTTGACGGTTCGGGCCTTGACCTGGCATTCGGCACCCTTCGCGAAGGAACGTCACATTTCCAGGTGAAGGGTTTTGATGACCCCAACGCCACTATCGCCCCTTCGAGCAAGTCGAACTATTCAACGTCCCTGACGATCTACGATTCACAGGGACAGCCCCATGACGTGACGGTCAGCTTCAGGAAAGCCTCCGTGAGCAGCGTGGACGGTTCTTCCATATGGGAATATCAGGTAACGGCTACAGGATCAATGGCGATAAGCCCCAGCATCGGAACCCTGAAATTTACCGCAAATGGCGTGCTCGATACGACGAATGATACCAGTATAACGCCGACAATCAAGTGGGCGGACGGCGCGCCTGATCAGGAAGTTAAAATCCAATTGAACCCTTCGGCGGGGCAGTCGACGCAGTACGCGAGCGCCTCGGCAACTAACAGTGGAAGCCAGGATGGCTACGCCCCCGGTGTTCTTCAAAAGATCACGGTGAGCCAGGACGGGGTGATTTCGGGAACCTATGATAATGGGCAGATCGTGCAGCTTTACCAGGTGACCCTTGCGTCTTTCAACAACCCGCAAGGGCTGAAGAGGGAAGGCGGGAATCTCTACACGGCGACCCTGGACTCCGGTATCGCCTACACGAACGCGCCGGGCAAGGGTGGAACGGGAAAGATCAATGCGAATTCCCTTGAACAGTCAAATGTCGATCTTGCTTCGGAGTTTGTAAGGATGATCGTGGCCCAGAGGGGCTACGAGGCCAACTCCAAGGTGATAACAACAACAGACGAAGTCCTTCAGACTCTCATGAACCTCAAGAGATAGGAACAGAATGAGGGACGGGATACAACGCCCGTCCCTCATGTCAATTGCATGACATAACTCCGTCCTTCATCCAACACAGAGCGGCCCTCATTTCGTCCGACCCGCCGTCTGAGACCGTTGATTTTCCTTGTGTAGGACCGATTTTCGGCTGATTAGTCGCACTGGCATACATATTGCTTTTTCGAGGCGAAAGGAGTGCGATATGCCGGAAGATAAAGAACAGGAGAATCAGGACCAGGTCAAAGGGGCTCCGGCCTCAAAGAAGACAAGCATTCTCAAAATGCTCGTTATCGTCATCGTGGCCCTGGCTGTTGCGGGAGGGGCCGGCTATTTCTTTTACGGTAAGAAACTGATCGCCCAGTACCTCCATCCATCAACGGAAGTAAAAGAAAAAAAAGCGAAAGCCGAGATCGGCCCCATCGTGTCGCTTGAACCATTCATAATCAATGTATCAGGCAATCCCTCAAAATACGTCAAGATCTCAATAGCAGTGGAAATGAAGGATGCCAAAGCAGTCGAACACTTGAAAAAGATGGTCCCGGTGGTAAGGGACGTAACGCTCTCGGCCCTCGGGGCGAAGACCCCGGAGGTGTTCATGGATGTAAACGGCCGTAACGCCATAAAGAAGGAACTGTTCAACGGAATGGGGAGTCTTTTTAAGAACGGGGACCTCAGGGCAGTCTACATTACCGACATTATCATGCAGTAGGAGCAGGGGTGGAACAGCTACTTTCTCAAGACGAAATTGATGCGCTGCTCAAGGGTATTTCCGATGGGGAGGTGGAGACTTCCAGGGAAGAGGAAACCGAGATCGAAGCTGCGCCTGTATCAGGGAAAGGGGCAGCACGGGAACCCGTCAAGTTTCAGGTATTCGACTTTGCGAAGTATACGAAGGGGCGAAAAGAAAAGCTTTCAGCCCTCGAGTTTATTTCCGACAGGCTATCGAAGTCCCTTAGATCAGCCCTCACGCTGTTTCTTGAACGGGAGGTGGAGATAAACATCGCGCCGACACAATATGTCCAGTACGGTGAGTTCATAAAGACGCTCCCTCTGCCGACCAATATGAACATCGTTATCACGGACAACCTCAAAGGCTTCCTGATCGTCATCTTCGATGCAAAGCTGATCTTCTGCGTCTTGGAAACGGTATTCGGCAGCAATACCATTACCGTGCCCAAAATAGAAGGCAGAGAGTTCACCAAGATAGAGTTCAACGTAATAAAGAAACTTGTCGATCTCGTATCGAACGAGATGGAAAAGGCTTGGGAGCCGGTCTACGAGATACGATGCAGGTATTCGAGGTCCGAAATAAATCCTAACTACATCACCATGGTTTCGGCTGAGGAGACAGTGGTGGTGTTTGAATTCATGATTGAAATTGCGGATGTGACCGGCTGGATGAAGATATGCATGCCCTACGGGATCCTGGAAACCATAAAAGGCTATCTGCTCTCCACCCCGTCACGGGAGGATCTCGAGATGCGGGAGAAATGGTTCCACAGCCTGCAGGAGAGGGTGAAGGAGGTCCCTCTTGAGGTAAAGGCCGTGCTTGGAAGAAAGAGGATATCGGTCAAGGAGTTCCTCAACATAAAAAAGAACAGCCTAATCGTCATGGACACGGTGGTTGACGAGCCTATCGATGTCGAGATCATGAGAAGAACGAAACTGCGGGGAAGAATGGGTATCTATAAGGGCAATAAAGCGGTACGAATAGAGGAGATAATTGTTTAACAGGGGGAAATGATGGAGGAGTTTGCGACTGAGGCACGGCAGGTGACCGACGGAGAAGGCCATGAAATGAGCATGGAGAGTCTTCTGGATATCCCGGTGGAAGTCTCCGTGGAAATAGGAAGAACGAGAATGACCATAGGCGAGCTTCTCTCGTTGACGAGGGGATCGATCGTGGAGTTGAACAGGCTTGCCGGAGAATCGGCAGATATTTACGTGAACGAGAAGCTCGTGGGGAAGGGTGAAATTGTGGTGGCGAACGAGAGGCTGGGCGTCAGGGTGCTCGAAATAGTGACGCCAAAGGAAAGGGTGCAGAAGCTCGGCTAATGGAAAACATCTACTTCAGCACCATAAAGATGGTTCTCGTGCTCGCCGCAATGGTCTTCGGCATCATAGTTTTCTACCGTTACATGGGCAAATGGAAACTGAAGCTGAACCTCGGCCCCGGGAAAGGCGGCTACGGGCTGCAAAAGGTGGAGACCATTCATTTGGGCTACAGGAAGTTCGTGTCGGTGGTAGAGGTAAGAGACCGTGTGCTGGTTATAGGCGTCGGGGACAAGGAGATGTCTTTACTGACCGATTGGAAGAAGGGGGAAGAGCAGGCATGAAAACATTCTTGCTCTGCCTCATCGTAATCTGCCTCCTTGGCCTTCCGGCCCTCTCGTATGCCAAAGCCGGTACTGCGAAAGCCGCGAAACCTGCCGCTCCGGCCAAATTCGATCTCTTCGGCTCCTTTACCGGAAGCGAGGGAAGCAGGAACCTGATCAGCGTGGTGATCATGCTGACCATACTCAGCTTTGCTCCTGCAATTCTGCTTCTCATGAGCTCCTTTACCCGCATTGTCATCGTGCTGTCTTTTCTCAGACAGGCCATCGGGGTGCCTCAGCTTCCGCCGAACCAGATCGTGATAGGTCTTTCACTCTTCCTGACGTTCTTTGTTATGGCGCCTACTTACGAGAAGATCCACGCTGAGGCACTGTCTCCGTTCATGAATAACAGCATCGGATATGAGGAGTTCCTCAGCCGGTCATCTCAGGTGATGAGCGGATTCATGCTGAAGTACACCAAGGAGAAAGACCTGGCGCTTTTCACGAACATCGCGGGATTGGGAAGGCCGGCCAACGAAAAAGAAATACCCTTCAGGGTCGTGGTGCCCGCCTTTGCCATCAGTGAACTGAAAAGGGCCTTCCAGATCGGATTTCTTCTCTACATCCCTTTTCTGGTCATCGATATGGTGATTGCAAGTGTCTTACTCTCCGCAGGCATGATGATGTTGCCTCCTATATTTATCTCGCTGCCCTTTAAGTTGATGCTCTTCGTGCTCGTAGACGGATGGAACCTCCTCACGGGTTCAATAATTAAAGGATTTTTTTAGGGGCCAAAATGAGTCAAGACCTTGTGATCCAAATATTCAGGGACTGTCTGAAGACCGCTCTTCTTGTAGCAGCCCCCATGCTCATTGCCGCGTTGATCGTTGGTCTCGCAATAAGCATTTTTCAGGCAGCGACCCAGATCCATGAGATGAGCCTGGCATTTGTTCCGAAGATACTGGCGATAATAGGATGCCTCATGATCCTTTCTCCGTGGATACTGAACGTGCTGGTCACCTTCACGAGGAACCTTATCACTAATATTCCGGTCTATGTGAGGTAGCGGGTGATCGATATAGGCTTCGAGGCCCAGAGGTTTATCCTCGTCTTCTTTCGCGTGCTTTCCATGATCTCGCTTCTCCCCCTGTTCCAGTCGAGGAGTATTTCCGGCGGCTACAAGGCCGCTCTCTCGCTTTCCATAGCTTTTCTCCTGTTCGGGTCAGTCTCTGTCCCCGATCTTCACGGTGATCCGTACCTTCTCCTGCTCATGATCTTAAAAGAAGTGCTGATCGGTTTTTCCATAGGGTTTTTTGTCCGGGTGCTTCTTTCAATGGCAAGCGCTGCAGGTGAACTCGTCTCGATGCAATCGGGCCTTTCTTTTGCGCGCTCCATGGATCCCACCATGATGACCCAGACAACGGTCCTCGAACAATTCCAGGGGCTGCTTGCTATTATGATCTTTCTCGGCATAGACGGTCATCTTACGCTTCTTAAAAGCCTGTCGGTAAGCCTCAAGGAAGTACCTCCGGGCTCGGTTTCGATAAAGCCGGCGCTGTTCAAATATATGATCGATGTGGTGGGAAAATTGTTCGGGGCGAGCCTGAAGATCTGTGCCCCTGTGGTCGTAACCCTTTTTCTGGTTGATATCGTGCTTGGTATTCTGGCCAGGATGATCCCCCAAGTGAATGTGTTTATTGAAGGGGCTTCGATAAAAATCCTTGTCGCCCTGGCCATGCTTGCATTTTCCCTGAACCTTATCGTGCCGATAGTGGCGGGCCTTTTCAAGGGGATGGATACGGAAGTACTGAGAATCATGAGGTATCTGGGGTAATTCATGGCAGAAGAGAGTTTTCAGGAAAAGACTGAACAGCCGACTGAAAAGCGGCTTCAGGATGCGCGGAAGAAAGGCCAGGTAGCCCAGTCCCCGGAGCTTGCATCGTGCTTCGTCATCCTCTTCCTGTCGGTCTTTCTCTATTACACGATCTCCAAAGGGTTCACCGTGATGTTCGGGGTCTATTCGAATATCATCAGCAATCTGAATATTGAATTTACCTTGGAGAATGTGAATCGCATTCTGTCCTTTGCGACCTACCAGTGGCTCCTGATAGTAGGCCCTGTCTTCGCGCTCCTGATTGTCTTGGGTATCCTGTCGTCCTTTGTCCAGACCGGTTTCATGTGGAGTTTTGAGGCCATGAAGCCGAAGTTTAACACCCTCGATCCGGTCGGCGGGATAAAAAGGATGTTCTCGAAAAGATCGCTGTTCGAATTGATCAAGAGCCTCGTCAAGCTGGGGGTTCTCGGCTACATTGCATATTCCCTGGTAATGAAGGAACTTCCGGTCATCCTCTCCCTGGCCGACCAGCACGCCGCGGCAATCGTGCGGTACATTGCCGGGACCTGTTTCAGCCTGGCCCTGAAAGTCGGAGTGCTGTTCCTCTTTGTCGCCGGCCTCGATTACCTGAGACAGAGGTGGCAGCAGAAGAAAGACCTCATGATGACGCAACAGGAGGTAAAAGAAGAGGTGAAGGAGAGGGAAGGAAGTCCCCTGGTCAAGTCGAGGATCAGGAGCCTCCAGAGGGAGATGGCCCGGAGAAGGATGATCGAGGACGTGAAGAGCGCCGATGTGGTTGTCACGAACCCCACCACCTTTGCGGTTGCCATCACCTATACCCTGAAGGACATGCCGGCGCCGAAGGTGGTGGCCAAGGGCGCAGGCTTCGTGGCGGAGCGCATAAAACAGGTTGCCGGAGAGCACGGGGTGATGATCATCGAAAACAAGCCGGTTGCGAGGGGGCTCTTCTATGCGGTCAAGGTGGGAGACTATATCCCCGAAAAATTCTACGTGATCGTCGCGGAACTGCTTGCGCAAGTCTATAAGAGAAGGAACAGGGTGATATTCTAATGGAAAAAGTCATATCTCAGATTCGGGAGAGGGGCGATGTCATAGTCGCCATCAGTGTCGTCTTCGTGATACTGATCATGATTGTCCCTCTGAACGCTTTCCTCGCGGACATATTTCTGACACTGAGCATATCGGTCTCGCTTCTTATCCTTTTCATCGGTATGTACACGCGGAGGCCGCTCGATTTTTCGGTCTTTCCCTCGGTCCTCCTGATCACCACGCTTTTCAGGCTGTCGCTGAATATTGCGTCAACCAGGCTGATACTCCTCCACGGTGATGAAGGGGCCCATGCAGCCGGCAAGATCATCAAAGCGTTCGGCACCTTCATCGTGGGAGGCAACTATGTGGTGGGCACGGTCGTATTCCTTATCCTCATCATTATCAACTTCGTGGTCATCACGAAAGGTGCGGGAAGGGTCGCGGAAGTTGCGGCAAGGTTTACCCTTGATGCAATGCCGGGGAAGCAGATGAGCATCGACGCGGACCTTAACGCAGGGCTCATAGACGATGCAACCGCGAGAAAGAGAAGGGAGAGCATCGAGATAGAGGCCGACTTCTATGGAGCCATGGACGGCGCAAGCAAGTTCGTCAGAGGCGATGCCATCGCAGGGATCATCATTATATTCGTCAACATCCTGGGCGGCTTCGCCATCGGGGTGCTTCAGAAAGGCATGCCCATCGGCGAGGCACTGACGGTATATACCATCCTGACAATCGGAGAGGGTCTCGTCAGCCAGATACCCGCGCTCCTCACCTCCACCGCCGCGGGCATAATAGTGACGAGAGCGGCCAGTGAATCGAATTTGGGCAAAGACGTGGTGACCCAGATCTTCACGCAGCCCAAGGCGATAATGCTCGCCTCCGTTATCATACTCTCCATCGGCATGGTGCCCGGCATACCGATAATGCCTTTTATGACATTGGCATCCATCACCTTTGCGACCAGTTATTTTATAGGCAAGGCAAAAAAGGAGGAGATGGCGGCGGTCGATGAGTTGCCTCCGGACGCGGGAGAAAGAGAGGAGACGACCGTTCAACCCCTGGAACTCCTAGAGCTTGAGATAGGATACGCGCTCATTCCGATTGTCGACGCGGAGCAGGGCGGGGAACTGCTGGACAAAATAAGGGCCATAAGAAAACAGATGGCCACGGAACTCGGTATCGTCGTGCCCCCTATGAAGTTGAAGGATAACCTCCAGTTGCGAGCGGGCGAATATGTGATCCAGCTCAAAGGGATAGAGGTGGGGAGGGGAGAGCTTCTGGCGGGCCACGTCCTTGCGATGAGCCACGAAGGAAGCGACAAGGCAATAGACGGCATACCCACGCGGGAACCGGTATTCAATCTGGAGGCATACTGGATCAAGGAAAAGGACCGGGAAAAATACGTTGCCGAGGGCCTTACCATTGTCGATCATCCGACGATCATCGCTACACATCTGACCGAAATAGTGAGAAATAACGCCCATGAGCTTATGACCCGGCGTGAAACGCAAAAACTGATCGACTCCATTTCCTCCGTTCATCAGAAGGTGGTCGAGGAGATCAACCAGAACCAGATCAATATGGGCGTCATACAAAAGGTGCTTCAGAACCTGTTGAGAGAGCAGGTCTCGATCAGGGACCTCGTGACCATACTCGAAGCCGTCGCCGATTCTTCATCGGCGATTAAAGACCCGGATATTATTACGGAGTACGTGAGACAGAGAATGGCGAGGTCGATCCTGAAGCCTTACCTCGTCGACGGCGTGCTGAACATTATCCTCTTTGACAAATCTCTCGAAGAGAAACTCGTGGCAAGCCTTCAGTCGTCGGATCAGGGAGGTTTCCTGGCCCTTGACCTTGGCTTCAGTCAGAGGCTGGTAGAAAAGCTGAGCGATGAGGCGAGGAAAGTGATGATGAAGAGCCTTCAGCCGGTCGTGCTGGTGCATCCCATTATACGAGGGAAACTGAGGAAATTCCTGGAAAGGTATATTCAGGGTGTCACGGTCATTTCCCATAACGAAATACCTCCTCAAATAAGAATACAATCCGTAGGCTTGGTAAAGATGGAGGAACGATGAACAATTCTCAAACCGAAACCGATTGCTATAGATCCGAGGTGCGACATTGAGAGAATCACTATCCCAGGCGGGCACGATGACAAAGAAAAGGAGGATTATTGCAGTGACGAGCGGCAAAGGAGGAGTCGGTAAATCCTCCATCGTCTCGAACATGGCATATCTGTTAAGCCGGATGGGAGGGCTGGCATATATATTTGATGCAGACCTTTCTCTCGGCAATATAGACGTCATGTTCGGAGTGGTGCCGAAGTTCAATGTAAGGGATCTGATTGAGGGAAGAAGGCACATTAACGACGTAGTCGCCGAGGGGCCGTTCGGCATAAAGATCATTCCCGCCACTTCCGGTGTCGCCGAGTTTTCAAACCTGACCATGGAAGAGAGACAGATACTTCTTTCGTCCTTTCGGGAACTTCCCGATTACGACTTTCTGATCGTGGACACCTCAGCGGGCCTGTCATCAAACGTCGTCTATTTCAATGCCATAAGCGATGACGTTCTCATCGTCATAACCCCCGATCCGGCGAGCATGACCGACTCTTACGCAGTCATAAAAGCGCTCCGCGGCAAAACGGGTCAGAAGAATTTCAGCATTATTGTCAACCTTGTCAAAGATGAGAAAGAGGCCCTGGGAATATTCAATAAAATAGTTACCGTGGCAGATAGGTTCCTCGATGTTTATCTGGATTTCTTCGGCTATATCCCGGCGGACAACAACATAAGCATCGCTACCAGAAAACAGAAACTATGGGCTGCGCACTTTCCTGATACATCGGCCACGAAAGCCCTCACCAAGATATGCGAGAGATTGATGATATGAATATGGCGAACAAGGCCTACAGCAAACTGGACAAGTCTTCGAGGGAAAAGGTGATCGAGGAGTTCCTTCCGGTTATCAAGCACCTTGCCTACAAGGTGTCGAGGGGTTTCGAAAACGAAAACCTCATAGATGACCTGATCTCAGCCGGAATAATCGGGCTGCTTGAAGTCATGGAGAAATACGACGCGAGCAGGGGAGCGAAACTGAACACCTTTGCCTACCTCAGAATACGAGGCGCCATGATAGACGAACTTCGCTCCAGGGATTGGTTTCCCAGGAGCGCAAGGGCCAAAGCAAAAAAAATACAGGAAGTAACAAGAAAGCTCGAATACGAAAAAGGCAGATACCCGGACGAAGAAGAAATTGCCAAAGAATTGCACATGGACCTCAATGAGTACCTCGCAATGCTGAGAAGCTGCGGCAATCTCTCCGTGGTAAGCATCGAAGATTTGAGCGACACGGTCGGGGAGAGCAGGGACCGGGTTATAGGTTATGTGCTGGAGGACGACGAAAACCCCGAGAAGTACGCCGAGTTCTACGAGCTGGAGAGGATACTCGCAAAAGAACTTGAAAAACTGCCGGAAAAGCAGAGGTTGGTCCTCACTCTTTATTACCATGAAGACATGAATATGAAGGAAATAGCCAAGACCCTGGGCGTCACGGAAGCCCGTGTGTGTCAGATACACTCTCAGGCGGTGCTCAATCTGAGGCCATCCATGCAGCGGCACTTCAAAACCTAAAGTTTGTCCGTGCGGGAACCGATAACAAGAAAGGTCTGTATGAGCGAATACGTGAGAAACAAGATAAACAGCATCGAGTTCCTACCGACCTTTCCTCACGTCGTTGATGAAATGATGACCCTCATCAATGACCCGAGAAGCTCGGCATCGGACCTGGCCAGGCACATGGACCCCTCGATGGTGAGCGAAGTGCTGAAGGTAGCGAACAGTGCCTACTTCGGAAGAAAAAACTTCCGCCAAATAGCAACCATAGAGCAGGCAGTGGCTGTCATTGGTTATGCAGGATTGTCCTGTATAGTCCTCCAGATGCCCCTTTTTGCCCTGATGCGGGGAGGAACCGGAGATTTTGATCGCAAAGGCTTTGTCCGGCACTCGCTTGCGTGCGGCACTATGGCAAAGGCGGTGAGCGAAATTTTCAGCCTCGGCAATCCGAACACGGTCTACATAAGCGGCACCCTCCACGACATAGGCATCATCGTCATCTTTCAGTACTTCAAGGATGAGTGGAAAGAGATAGACCGGCTTATCGAGCAGGAGCGGCTGAGCAGGCTGGAGGCCGAGCGAGAAGTCCTTTCCGTGGACCATGCTTACGTGGGAGCAGTTCTGCTCGAAAAGTGGGATCTGCCGGACGCCGTCACGGAAAGCGTGCGGCTGCACCATTCCCCGGAGCGGATAGGTGAGAACGGGGACGCCTATGCCACATGGCTGTCAAACAAGCTTGCGAAGCACATCGATTTTGAAAGCGGCTTCGAGGATTTTGATACATTTTTCAAACAACAGAGAGAGCTTTTGCACACGGAGATGCCAGACAAATACCTGACGAAACACCACGTGGGAGTTCTTGAAAGGGGCTACACTCAGCTGAGTGAGATTGAGCGCTTCATCGAAGAAACGCTAGGAGAGCAATGATAAAAGTCCTTGTCGTAGATGACTCGCGTGTAATGACAAAGCTCCTCTCGAGGATTTTGGAGCGAGACGCTGCCATAGAGGTGGTGGGGACTGCAGGCGACGGTGCCCAGGCCCTCGAGAAAATCGAAGCGCTGAAGCCGGACGTAGTGACCATGGATATAGAAATGCCGGTAATGAACGGCATAGAAACCCTTAAACAGATAATGGCCACAAATCCCATTCCCGTCATCATGTTAAGCACCTTGACCAGGGACCATGCGGATATAACGATGGAGGCCCTGGCACTGGGGGCCTGCGATTTTGTCACCAAGGATTTTTCCAACTCTCTCCTGGCCGACAAGGAACAGGAACTGATCTCCAAAATAAAAGATGTCGCGAGGAACAGGGTAAAGCTGCTTCTGAGAGGGCTCGTGTCTCACCAGGAGCGACCCGTATCCCTGAGCCCTGCCAAAGCTTCCGGAAGAAAGGGAATAGTCTGCATAGGGGCTTCTACCGGGGGTCCTCCGGCGCTTCAGTACATCCTGTCGCATCTGCCCGGGAATTTCCCGGTTCCTATTGTGATCGCCCAGCACATGCCCCGGCTCTTCACCCAGTCGTTTGCCGAACGGCTGAATAAAGTCTCTGAGCTGACGGTCAAAGAGGCGGAGGAAAAAGAGATACTGGAGCCGGGAGTTGCTTTGGTTGCCCCGGGTGACACCCATATTGCACTGAAAAGGAAAGGCAGGCAGGTAGCTGTCGAGTTCTATCTCAACGGCCAGTATGTATACAGACCGTCTGTTGACCTTCTCATGAGCTCAACCGCATCGGCATACGAGCCGAACTCGATGGTGGGGACAATTCTCACGGGCATGGGAAGCGACGGGGTGGTCGGCATGAAAGAGCTGAAGTCGAAGGGGGGGTACGTTATCGCCCAGAACGAAGAGACATGCGTTGTTTACGGCATGCCGAAGGCCGTGGTAAACGCCCGGCTCGCCGATGCGGTGCTGCCCATCGGTCGCATACCCGAAGAAATCATGAAGATATTATAGGGGAAAGAATAATGAAACAGGCTGCAAAGGCGGGCACAAAAGGGAGCGCGGTCGACAAGCTGATAAACGGATTAAGAGAATCGGACGATTTTGCAAGGGCGAAGATTGTCGACGAGATCGTATCCGCGCCGAGCAAGCCGCTCATAGAGCGGGTGGCGAGACTGCTCGACGAGAAGAAGACGTCGGTGCGCATGGACGCCCTGGATATCCTTCGAAGGACAGGGAAAGATTACATCGACGTGGTCATTCAGCTCCTCTACCACCCCAATGACGACGTGAGGGTGTATGCCTGCGAGGTGCTGAGCACGCTGAAGCATCCCGCCTCATTGCCTTATCTGATCGAGAAGGTACATGACCACGATGAAAACGTGAGGAATGCAGCGGTAATGGCCCTTGGCGAATTCGAGGACGACAGGGCCGTGGACGTGCTCCTGGAGGTCCTTGAGCTGGAGCAGTGGGTTGCTTTCTCGGCCGTTTACAGCCTTGAAAAGATCGGAAAAAGAAGAGCGGTGCCGGCGCTTCTGAACGTCTTTAAAAACCGGGAAGAGGAGCTGTCTCTGGCGGCGTGTGAAGCCCTCATCAGGTTCAGGGACGACAAAACGGTGGATGAGATAGTCGGTTTTGTGAGCCAGCTGGCAAAGGAGAGAGAAAAAACCTTCATAAAGGTGATCATCGAGCAGGGGGATGTGCAGGTATTTGAAAAACTGGCACAGAGAATGGGGGAGGCGCTTCTCCATCATCTGTTGGATTATATCAGGACGGAGAGAAGGAAATCGCGGAAGGCCGTCCGTTTCCTGGTCTATTTCAAACACCGTGATTCGGCGAAGGCCATGCTCGAGATACTGAAAGACATGGACCCCGACGGAGACGAGTACGAAGGCGTTCTCAAGCTTTTCATGGAGTTGAAAGATGTATGGGGGCAAAACGTAGAACAGTATCTGGGCAACGAAGAATACATGCTGCCCCTTGTACGTGCCTGTGGCGGACTGGGCTGCAAGGTAGATGACGAGGTGCTCCTCGGTGTATTCCGCTCATGCTCGCTTGAGACAAAAAGAGAGATCATGCGACAGCTGAGCCGGATATGCGATGGCAACGGATACAGGATCATCCGGGAGGCGATGCAGGACTCAGACGGACACGTGCAGGCGGAGGCGGTCGCGGTCGCGGGGAACATGGCGCTTCAGGAGTTGTCGCAAGACGTTATCCGTATGGCAAAGAACGGCTACACGGACGTGAGAACAAAGGCTTTGATCGCCTTGCTCCGCCTCGATCGGGTTGCAGCATTGGACCTGATAGGGTCTTTTGTGAGAAACGGGGATTCCGAGGATAAAAGGGTTTACCTCTCGGTCACGTCCCATCTGGATGCGGAAACGAATTACCCGTTCCTCAAGGACCTTATAGCAGACCCTGACGGCAGGATCCGGCAGATCACGATCCGGGTGATCGGCAATTTCATCGAAGAGGAAAAGTACCTTGATCTGTTTAGGGCGGCACTGAAGAGCGGAGATATCCCGAATGAGGTGCTGAAGATAGTGGGCGAGAAGAAACTGACGGGTTTCAAGAAGCTTTTGATGGACATCTTTGCAGACCCTCTTCAGACCTCGTGGACACGTTACCATTCCCTCGTGGCGCTGGCGGGCTTTGGGGACGCGTCCCTTTTTCAGATATTCATCGATTCTCTCAAGGACAAGGACAATCTCATAAAGATCGGCGGGCTGAAGGCGCTCTCCGAGCTTAATG
>MVRP01000067.1 GCA_002067405.1 Syntrophorhabdaceae bacterium PtaU1.Bin034
GAGCCCGGAGAAGGCGGCTGAGATCTTCACTAGGAGAATAGCCGTATTCGGGCAGATAGCAACAAAGACGGAAGAAGAGGCAAAGTGATTAGATGATTAAAATCCTGACCGTCAAACAGGTGTCTGAACTGCTGCAGGCCAAACAATCAACGATATATGCCTGGGCTGAGCAGGGCTTTATTCCTTCCTTCAAGGTGAATGGTCTTCTGCGATTCGATGAAGCAGAAATCTTCGAATGGGTGAAAGCTTGCAAACGGCCGGCGCGTTGCTATAATGTGAACAACCTGACCAGAGCCAGGGAAGGAGGGAGGAATTAAATGGGGCTCTACAAACGAGGTAAAACATACTGGTTCACAGTAACGTATGAAGGCCGAAGGATTCAAGAATCGTTGAAGACGGATAATCGGAAAGTGGCAGAGAAAGCTTACGCAAAGATGCTCACTGACCTTATAGAAGGTCGCTATTTCGAGACGGCGACCGCAAAGAGGACGCTATTTGAGGAGATGGTGAAAAAGTATCTTCAGGACCACGAACACTTGAGAGATCAGACAAGCCTTAAGCAGTTGGCACCTTTCTTCAACGGGCGAACTCTTTTCGAGATCAACACGAAACTGGTTGCTGAGTATCGATCCGAAAGAGCGAAGAAGGCGAAGCCAGCCACAATCTATCAGGAGCTTGCTCTCTTGCGACGAATGTTCAACGTCGCCATAAAAGAATGGCAATGGCTGAAGGCCAACCCGGTGAGCGGCCTGTCCATCGCTGTAGGCAACAGGAACGCGAAGGCGGGAATAGAACTTCAGCTCTAACATAAAGACATAATTAGCTTCACAAATATAGCAAAGCCAAATATGTCCCTAAATATGCCCCCAAAAAGAAAAAATCGATACCAAAAACCCGCTGAGCCATGCTTTTATTATAAACTTTTCTTCCTTCAAAGGGTACGAGGAAGAAAAGACCCGTAAGAGGGGACGGACGGTGCAAGACGCGCGTATTGTGCGCGGCGCGCGGTTTGCGAAAGGGAGTGGAATGCGCCTCCTAATCGCCAAAATTGACTTGTCAGGCATTGTTTGACACAAATCTATAGTTCTCTCCTCCACCATTCCGGAACGCGCCCCAAAAGCGAGTTTTGGCGGTTCATTGTCGATGTTATCCACTCGCGGCAACTGATTCGCTGAACCTGATCACGTCCTTAGGCTCTTTCTGTAAAGCATTCCACAGATCAAGTTTCGTCTGCATGGCAAGCCAGCTTTCGGGAGAGGTGTTTGTTGCCTTGGCAATCCTGACCGCCAGATCGGGACTCAAGGCGGATTTCCCGTTTACCAGCTCGGACAACGCCTTTCGGGAAACCCCTAGATCCTTTGCCGCTTCGGTTATTGTCATTCCCAGCGGTTTAATCACGTCCTCAAGAAGGATTTCTCCGGGATGGGTAGGCTTACGTTTACGCATGTTTCACACTGAGATTTCCAATTGTATTTTCTTGTAATCAACGTGCGGAACCACACGTTTTCGTTCCGTGTTCTTCTTTTCGAGGGAAACGAGGCCTATCTCGGATAGCATCTTCAGGTCTTGATTCACGCTCTTCAGGTCTCTGTCTAATATCTTCGCAAGTCTATAGACGGATTCAGGTTTTTCTTTCCGAATGGTCTTGAGTATCAAGAGCCTATTATTCGTAAGAACATTTCTCATGGCATCCACTGAATCAAAATAAAGACTCTCTTCCTTCTTCACTTCCTTGCCTTTCTCGAGCTTTTTCCAGGTGTCAGCGAAATCTTTCAGGCTTTCTCTTAAGTCCTTTATACCGATGTCGATTCGTTTTGTTTTCACAGTTCGCCTCCCTCAACTTTCAAAACGTCCATATAAAAGTCTTCGATCAAAACGTCCATTCCCTTGAATTCGTAAGGACATTCTCTATTCCCGCAATGTTTGTGGTCTCCTTTTCCTTCCCCATTGTCGTACCCTATAATGCGCTTGCCGTCTCTTACGAAGACGAGAGAATAGCTATAACCGAAAGGTTTGTCTTTGGTTTTTGGAACCTCCCATATCTTCATCTCAACAATGCTTCCATCAGACCTTACGTTCTTTCTATAAAAAATGCGCTCAGAGGCCATATAGGGTATTATATACCCCATACTTTCCTGATTCAACATGCCTTGGAGAAATAGGAGCGATAAAAAATAATGGCGCCGGGAAACGACGCCATTAAGCACCATATCAGTTTCATTAGCTCGCGAATCAGTAGCGGTTCACCTCCTTTCCGGGGATCGGAAACCCCGCCTTGAAATTTCGGCCCTGGCTTTGAGCCGAATAATGCTCACGATCCCCAAAATTGATTCTGTAAGACGTTGTTTGACACAACCTCGTACTTATGCCTTCGCTGCCACGGAACGCGCCTCAGAAGCGAATTTTGGCGGTTCGAGGATTTCAGTAATAACCGTCGTGAGAAGCTGCACGTTCAGCCTTTTGTCCTCGATGACATCGCAGAGGTCTATTACCTCCGTCAGTCCGTGCTGCCTGGCTATGGCCTCGATCCTCTTCAAGGATTCGCCGATTTCTTTCGCTTCCTCATAAACATACTGGTTTATCTCGCCTGCGCTGATGTCCACCTTTTGCGTGATCTTTCCCATAATTCGACCTCCTTTCGGTTTTTCCCTTTAAAGGGAAAGGATTAATGTATGCTCGGCAATAGCTTTGATACCGCAACCGCCTGTTTGCCCGTCCTGGCAATGTCTACCGCCTTTTTCCTTACCATCACCGCCTCTTTGCTTCTTCCCTGGCTTTCAAGCTGTTCCGAGAACTCCGTTACATCGGATGCAAACTTGGCATAACGGGAATCCGTCTTCATGCGCTCAATAGCCGCGCTCAAGCTCCACCCCTTGGAAGCCTTGAAGCTTCCCTGAAAGCCTGCAAAAGACCCTCCGTACATTCGTACCCCGGAAACGGTAAGCTGCGGGACCGCGCCAAGGGTGATAAGCGACGCCCCGCACTTGATATTCTCCAGGCTCTTATCAAACTGGCAGGGCGAGGAATCACCCGTAGCCCTTACATACAGCCGCTTCACGGTGGGATGGGTGATCTGTTCTATGGCTCTATGCAAAGCCCCGTTTGCCAGGAGAATGAAATCATCGTATCCCATGCCGGCGACGGTGATGTTGCCGTTTGCATCCTTCCTGGGGGCGCTGCCGATCCCCTGAAGGTCGCCGGTCACATTGAGATAGGCTTGGCCGATAACCGCCCCGTAATAAGCAAGGCAGTCCCTATATGCCCTTATTGCCGCTTCATCGGCAATGTTCTTTATGTAGCTGTTCGACTGCGCTGCCTTTGAAAGATAGTCTGCGGCCGTGTTGTTGATCACCCCCGGGTAAACCTCAGCGCTCAGCCCGAAATCCCGGCCAAGCTTCGGATTGGTGGCTACTCGGCAGGATCGGAACGGTTCCGTGTCCGCTTCAAGTTCCCCGATCATGTCCAGGAACACGGCCTCGAGGGGCAGAACCACGTCTGCCCCCTGCCTGCTTTCTGCCTGGCCGGTTGATTTGGAAGACTCCTGTGCAGTCGAATCCCGGCCTTTAGTCTTGGTTGTGCCCCTCTTCTTGCCCTGGCTCTGCTTGGAGTCAGTGCTTGATTTCTGTTGGATCGATTGTTCTTTCGTGTGCTTCTTGCTTTGAGATGTGTCTATGTCGGCCTCGCCTACAGCATAGACAAAGCCTTGCAGGATGATAAGAACAGCTAAAACGTAAAGGATTGTCCTCATTGTTCCACCTTCTTGGAGCATTCGGTTTTGAGCTTGGTGAGTAATGAGTCAGGAAAGTCTTTCAAGACCTCAGCAACGCCGCGCCTTTTTTCCATGGCTGCAACTAAACGTCCGTCGCGAAGGTTGTTGAAATAGGAACGGGTCTTGTCCCTGAAATCGATATATGCGCGATCGAAGGTAAACCCCCTGTCATAACGCGTCAAGAACCGGCCGATGCCGAGAAATATGTGCCAGGGATCATCCCGCTTCTCGCGGGGCGAAAGGTTGGCTATAAGGACCAGCGCCCGCCTTGCGTCGTCGGGAGTCTGGATGTTCTCAGAGAAGCGATTCAGGGTGACGCAGTAATTGTGCCAATCATCGCCCCTCCAGTTCTTGTATATCCCGCCTCGGTCGGGTTTTACGGAAGAGTACGTTTCTATGTTCCATGCAGTGTCACAGTAGTTTTTTGGTTTTTTCTTAAACTCTTCCGGAATCGCAAAAAGAAGGGATACTTTTGTGTCATCGCAGAAAACCTCCGTCCCTCGCCGTACTGCTTCATTATCCAGTGCTTGTTGTCCCTCCTTTTCCGCCTGCCGCTCCTTCCATCTTGCGGCTGAAGCGGCAACCAACGCCTCTTTTTCCTTCTGCTGGCAAGTGGCCTTGTCCCTCTCGTATTCCTCTGTCCAGGTCTCCTTCGCATTTGGGATAAGGGCTATCTCGATAATGCGCTGCTGTACTTCCCTCACGTGGGCCGGATCGGTGACGAGAGATGTGAAGAATCGGGCAATGCCGTAAACGTTGCTGTTTTTGTACTGATAGTTTTGAAATACGTCCGTCAATTGTTCCACAAGCCCATTTTGGCTCAGTCTGATCCTCTTGTTTCCCCATGAAACGATGTAATCCCCGGTGGTGATGTCCATCGAAAAAAGCGGCAGCTTCGCATCTACGATCTTTGGAAGTCCCTTGTCGTTGACAATGGACATCGTTCCACCGCCATATGCCATGTCGATTACCATAGGTGATCCGGGGGTGTAGCTGAACGCGATTCCGCTGGCAATCGTTTCAGCTTTCATCACCCTTCCGTCAACAATGTGGTATTTCCAGCCCGACATACTTGCGGTTCCGGAACAGGACATACAGTCAATGCCATAGAGCTTGGCTTGCATTTTTGCACAAAGATTCTGGAGCATGGCCCCCTTCGTGCGCGTTTCAAAGCTGTAAGGATTGCCGTCGCCGCCAAGCTGGCTTCTTAGGGCAACACAGTTTTCTTGATAATAAGCTGTGGTCTCCCCTATCTTGCTATAAGCCGGCCCGAACAGGTCCCCATTCTTCTGAAGCCACTGGTGCAGGCTGTAAGGTCCGGTGATTATTTCGGAAGCCGTCGCTTGCCCGACCGACAGGACAGATGCCAAGATTATCAATACCGCTGCCAAGATTCTTTTCATACCCAACCTCCATATGATTTTGTTCAGGGGGCGATATCGCCCCCTGTGTGGTTATCTCAGATGAATCGTCTGAGGATCAGTCGGAACGTCCTCAAGCGCCTTGAACTTCTTATAGAAATCGATCCACTCGTATTGCTGGTAGGGTTCGCGGCCATACGGCATGACGTTTTTCAGCGCCCACGGCCACCTGGTTAGGGTGGGGTGCGTCAGGGGCCAGGCGTTGGGGTCAAACCCGGCGATGTTCCACTTTTTGACGTATTCGGGGTCCGGCGGGGCATACTTCCACACTTTGTCTTCCGGAGTCTGGAGGATCAGCCGGTTAATAATGGAATCCTTGTCCGCAAGCATGTCATCGTCGACCTTCTTTGCCTGATAGAGTTCGTTGAGTTGTCCCGCGGCCTTAGTGGTGGGGATGGCAAAGCAGTAAAACCAAGGCCATTTACCTGTATCCACGGCAATAGGAATGCGCTGGCTCAAGTCCACCTTGAGGCTGTATCTTGTCCTCACGATAAGTTTGGCTTTTGGGTGATAATAGTACATGTAAGCCGGGTCATAGCATCGCTTGCCTGCTGTGGATGGGTGTCCACCGCCGCACGGCTTTGAATTGACATCCTGGACAATCCAGACAAGCATGTCATCATGAGGCAAAACCACGATGTAGTAGTTGTCTTTTTCCGTCGTAAAAAAGGCGTTTTCCAATTTTGGAACATATTTTGGGTTCCAGTAGTCCAAAAAACCCGCCTGAGCCGATCCGACAAACACACCACATGCCAAAACCATCAATACCACTGCCAAAATTCTTTTCATACCCAACCTCCATGTTGTTTTTTCGGGGGAAGCATGCTGCCCCCCTGTTTGTCACTTATTTGAACGGTGCTGCTATCTTCCGGGCGACTGCCTGGATATTCCAGCGGTGCGGGTGGTCTGCAACCGCGACGGTTCCAAAGGTTTTGTCTTGGATCTTGACGCCTATGAGCAAGTAGGTGTTCGGCTCGGTTTGCAGGCTGAAGAAAGCAACCCTCTTCACGTCAAGCGGCAACCGAGCAGGGTGGGGCGGTACGATGTGTACGCGTAAGTCAGCAGCAAGGCTACTTGGTGTCCGGACAATCTGGATGCCCGCTTCCGTAAACTCCCTTTTGATGGCCTTTTCCAGGACCTCGGTCGTTCTCACGTAGTCGTAATTTGAGGTTGTAACCTGCACATGCGCGAGCCTGACCGGCTTGGTCGGATCGAGAATAAGCCCCTTAACGAAGTAAACCCCGGACTCTACCGTCGGCCGGAGGGCCGCACACGAAGCCAGCAGAGCAAACACAATGAGCAAAAAGCCTATGCGTTTCATTGTGTTTCTCCCTTCTGGCCGGTTTGACTGGCGTCCCGGTAGTACGGAGTCAGGTCGATCGTTTCGTTCCTGAGGTCTTTGTAGTATTTCTCCGGGTCCGGCTCGCCCGGAAACAGGATGGTTTTCTCGTCCGGCCTTTCGTCCGCCCTGACCCCCGCGAGCTGGGCAAGGGCCTCGTTGAGCCGTGCAACGCGTTCATGGTGGGCTTGCCGGGTCCGCCCGACGTGCTGGTCTTTGAAATCGTTGACCTTCTTGACCGCCGTGCCGGCGACCGACATAACGGTGGGGATCGCCGCCAGGAGAAGTATGGCCTTTGCTGCGAGTGTGGTCTTGGTCATTTGTTCCCTCCCTTGGCCTTGTCGGCCTCTTCCAACTCTTTTTCAAATTTCTGCTGGAATTCCTCGGACTTCTTCTCCTTCTCGGCCTCTTTGGCCTTGTATTTCAATAGGCGCTCCTCGGCTTCCCGAGCCCTGGCAAGGTACTTGTCCTTGTCTTGGGTGGATTTGGAGAGTGTGGCTTCTGTTTCGTTCCAGACTCGTTCAAATGCCGCATCTTCAAGGTGAATGTGAGTGTCGTGCTTGCTTTGCATGGACACGACGTACCAAAAGACTATGGCTAGTATGGGGGAGGTAAAGATTAATATTTTTAATATGTTATGCATGGATGCCTCCTAAATAAGGATTTCCTCTTGTTGCTGCAGGTCGTCCAGATCGTGGTCATGGCCTTGCTCCTTGGCGTCACGACGTTCCCGTTCCGGTTCCTGGGTTTCGATGTCAATCATTGCTACCTGTTTGGCGGCGATGGCGCCGAGAACCAGATCCGGCCGGATGACAAAGCTCTCCGCGATGGAAGGGTGTGACTTGTACTGCAACACCGTCCGGGTGATCGGTACCACGTTCGGGATTTTTACGTAGGCGTTCAGGTCGGGCAGATTCATGATGTCGGATGGCTTGAGGAGCTTTTCGATTTTCCGGCGTTCCATGAGGCTTATGCCGTCGCGGTTGTCTGCCACCCCAAACGATACAGTCTGGTCCGGTTCAATGAACTCTGTGTCCCCGATCTTATCGGAGAGGTAGCGAGCCGTTTTTGGGTCGCTTACCGCGAACATCACCGATGTGCCGCTTGCGTTTACAATTGTATCCGCCACATCCTGCGTATAGAGCTTGTTGATTTGGCCCATATCCTGGATACCCAACCAGGCGCTTCCGCCCTTGGACCGCGAGGCGATGAGCAAATCTTTGATAGCCGAGAGCCGTTGTAGGGTACCGAATTCATCAATAACAAAGAAGACACGCCGGTTGATGTCGTCGGGTAAGGACAAAAGTTTTTTGGCAAGCAGGTCGATGAACAGAGAGAGGATCGGCTTTAAGGTATCCCGCACTTCGGATTTGTTCGTGACAAAGATGCAGCCGCCCGGCTCGGCAAGCCACTTGTCAATCGTGAAATCACCTTGTATCCGCGACAAATATTCGAAGGCTGCGACATACTGCATCAGTACGGCAAAGACGCCCATTGCCTGTTTGCTCGACGCGTCCTCGACGAAACGCAGGCCTCGTTGCCCTCCGGGAACGGACGCTATCCAATCACGGATGTCCTGACCTGGTGCCGTTACCGCTCGCCAGATATGCGCGTTAGTCCGCAGGTTGTTTGCCCATAAATAATGGAGGATTCCCGCGAAGACAGCCCGTCCGGCATCGTTCCAAAACGCATCGCCGGTATAAACCGGAGGTATCAAGCTCTCGGCGACGGTGTTTATGTCGAGCTCGGTTTTTATTTCGGCGAACACGTTCCATGCAGTACTACGTTGGTCAAGCGGATTAAATAAGATGTCACCTTTTCCCGGAACGAAGAACCTTGAAATATAGTCCCCCTTGAAGTCGTAAAGGACTATTTTTTCGTGGCGCGCCCGGAGCTGTTCAAGGATCGCCGACAAGAAAACCGTCTTGCCGGTTCCCGGGCGGCCGATCACAAAAACGTGCTTGATCTCCTCTTTTCGAGGCAGTTGAAAACTGCCAAAGGGCAGGTCGCCCCGGTCCTGGAGCAACCGCCTGAAATCTTCGGGTTCAACGAGGCGAGCTCCACTTACATATTTCCGTTCCGCCTGTTTCCTGGCCCGCTGTTTGAATCTGCCGAGAATCCAGGGGTAGGCAAACCAGAGAATGGCGCAAACCACGAAGTAGGCGAGACTTTTTTTAACGATGAACTGGATGATCTTTTTAAGAATGGCCGGGTCCGGAAAAGCAAAAGATGTAAGGCTGCCACCCATATATTTTGCGAGGAGCACATAGACTTCCCGCAACTGAAAACCACTCAACGCGATAGTGCACAAGACGTGTAGCGCACCCAGGATCATAAAGATGTGCAGGTGCATTTTCGCTGTCATTTGAAACGCGTTAAACCAAGTTTCAAATCCTTTGTAGGTCTCGTCTTTTTTCATGATTTGGCCTCTTGTAAGGCATCAAGTAAGCGTCCAGACAAAGCTTTAAGTGTGTCGGCTTGGCCGGCATACGCCGGGGGATTTCCAAGGCGCACGATCTCCGCCAAGTACGCGGCGAGAGCCTTTACGTGGGCTGGGGTGGCGGCGTGGATTGCATGGCTTGTCCCTGAGAGTTTTACACGGATTAAAGCAACATCCGCAATAAGTTGCTGGAGCGCTTCGGCCTCGTGTTTTATGGCGGTATGTTCTTGAAATAGCAGTCCGCGCAGGAAGTCCGAAATTGTTTGATTGCCCCTGAGGTCATCCAATCTCTGTCTTTCCGCGTCGGACATTTTGATGCTGACTCGATTATTCTTTTTCTTCATTTCTAACCTCCAAAAATGGGTAAAAATACGGTCCTACTGGTCCTACAAAACGGCAAAAATGAGTCCTACCACACGATTTCCTTGAAAACAGGGAGTTTTTGGGCCGTTTTTCAACGATGTCGGTCCTACCTCCGGTCCGATTGCAGTTTATCCTGTCGTGACAATGGTTTTTGGCTGTTTTTTCAAAACTCGGTCCTACTACCGGTCCTATTCGTCCTACCATTAAGTCTATGATTTTGTTTGGTTTTTCTGTTTTAGCTTTTTTGGTCGTGCAAGCTTCCGCTTGCGTCGGGTGTGTACCAAAAGAGTGGGGGTGCGGGGGATACCCCCGCTTAGAGCGTTGGTGACTGCTGCAAGTCCTGTTTCCCGGTAGGGAATGAGATGTCAAAATGGCAGATTTTGAGATGTCAAAGGGTGCAATTGCATGAGTCGCAAACGCGGACTGCCGGGAAATGAATCTGCTTTGTAGAAGGAGATTCATTTCCCAACCTCCAACTGACCTTTGCTCTCCGATTTTTTACTCCCGGTTTCACCTCCGGTCCGCTCAGGAGACGCAACTTTGCATCCTTCCCGCCGAGCTTCCCGAATAACATCGGAGTAGAATTTATCGAGGTCAAAATCAGGACGCTCAAGCCAGTTCAAAACCAGCTTACCGACTCTCGCGTATTTCTCCTTTTCTATCCTCTCCGCCACCTCCAAAAGCTTTTTTGCCTGTGTCCTCAATGCCATAGGATCGTTCTTCATTCTTTGTTCCTCCTACCTCTCTATTTCGATGTCTTTGCTCTTCTCGTTATCCGATCTTTGCCGCTCGCTCTCAGCTTTATGGCTCCGCTCGGTTTCGCCTCCTGCGGCCCGCTCAGGAGTGGCGGAATCTGCTCTATCTTTCATGCCGCTTTCCATGCCTTTGCCGGTTTCGTTCTTGATGATTTCGCCTCCTTCCATTTGGGTCTTTTCCGTACCTTCCTTTTCTATCTTTCCCGGTTCCGATTTGCCGTAATCCAAAGTGGATGTTTTCACCTGCTCTCTCATTGCCGCCTGCTCAAGTTCGGACGCCGAATCGGTATAAATGCTGATGTCCTGTTTGCCCCTTGACATCGCCACATATACGCTGTTGTAGCTCTGCTGTTCCTGCCCGGACTCCCCGTGAAAGATCACGTCTTTAGCCGTTTGCCCCTGGCTCTTGTGGGTTGTAACGCTATAGCCATGATCGATGTAGCTGTAGTTTTGGGGGTTAACAGTGATCTCTTTCCCTGAATCCGTTTTGACGGTCATGGCCCTATCATCCAGGCCCACAACTTGCCCCGTCATGCCGTTCTGAACTCCGAGCTTTTTGTCATTCTTCAAGAAGACAACCTTGTCTCCGTCAACGAAGCCCTGCACCTTTTCCTCGTACGCGGCCAAGCTCGCGCCGTGCTGTCTAACATCAATTGTCCGACTCTGACCTTTTACGTTAAGAGTAATGGTGTGGTTTGCCCGGTCGACCGCTTCCACACGGCCCTGTGCGCCGACCTTAATTCCCGTTTTGCCACCGTTAACGACGACGATATCTCCGACGGTATACGACTGAGCAAAATGCTGCTCAGTCGGCCCTATTGCCTTGCTCTCGCGCACAACAAAATGGTGTTCTTGCCCCTGAAGTTTTCCCTGCTCTTTCAGTCGCTCTCTGATCGCTCGATTCAGCGTGTTGCGGTCCGCATTCCGCGCGGTAACGATCAGGGTGTTTTCATGATTTTTCCGGGAGGTATAATCATTAACAATTGCCTCCCGTCGGCTTTCCCGGTCCGCGATTTCATGGATTTTTCCGTGGGTTTTTAGCTTCTCGAACGCCTTTGCAATCCGCTTCCCGGCAATGTCCTGCACAATCTCTTTGTAGCCAGGATCCTGCTGCCGGATCGCCTCTGTCATCTGCACCGTTTTCATCGCCTCGGTGGTCTGAAGTTTGTCAAACATCTTGCCGGCCGAGATGCTCTGTAGCTGTTTGGTGTCGCCGATCATGACAACACGCGCTTCGGCCTTTTGGGCGGCATCAAGGAGCTGATGAAGTTGCCTTGACCCGACCATGCTGGCCTCGTCCACGATCCACACCTCTTTGCCTTTTTGGACGCTGTTGCCGGGGTCTTTGATGATTTCCGTGGCGTATGCCTCTATCTTTCCGCCCGCCAGACGCTCATGCCTGGTATGGATGATCTCTCCACTTTGGAGCAGGGTATAGGACTCGTAAAATTGCCGTTCGGCTCCCCCCTGGCCCATGACGTGCCAGTGGCTCACTTGCTTGCCGCGCGTCACACTGCTGTCCTGGTCGCGAAAGAACACGTCCTTGGTTTGGTTCTTTTCCCTCGCGACGGCGTGAGGATTTATGGCTGCTACGGCCTTGTGCCAGGTATTTTTGAGGGTGTCTTGTACATCCCTCTTTACTGCGTCCAAGTAACGCTCCTGAGTGATCGTCATTCCACCGTTCCGCCTCAGGCTCGTGCGAGTGTCTAAAATCAGACTTTTCGCGCCCACGGCCTTTTCTATGTCGTCCAGATCAGCGCCCTGCTTGACGGCCTCGATGTCTTTGACGCTGAAGTGTTTCATCGCCTCCGCGTATTTGTTTGAATCCGGATTGTTGAGGGATTTTTGAGGATCAAATCCACCCAAAAAATGATGCAAAGTCTGGCTTTTGATTCCCGGGCCGTCCGCGAGTTCTTGACTCGCTTTCCCAGTGAACGTAAGCCCACGCGGAAAGAAGCCTTGCCCCTCAAGCTGCTCCTTGACCACGGACAACATCGTGGTCTTGCCCGTGCCGGCATCCCCTTGAATGCCGGTCAGTTTGTCCGCGGAACATAGAATATGTTCAACCGCTTGTTTTTGGCCGTCTGTTAAGTGACTGTATTTATTGCTAACTGCAGCCTTAACTTGCTCGCTGGACAGGATCGGCTGCACGGACTTTTGCCCGTTCCTGGCGTCCTGGAGAATCCCCCGCTCGATTTTTTGCATTTCCTTGGTCGTAAAAACGTCATTGCCCCGCTCATCTTTGCCTATAAGCTTGATTTGGTGGTCTTTAAAAGTTCGGCTTTGAAAGTTAATAAACGCTTGTTCAAGCTCGCCGAACCGCAGTTCCCCGACCGACATCCGGGCGGCGGTTTTGAGTACATCCTCACGGCTGAAGGTGCTTTCCTGCTCCGTCAGCGCCTGCGTAGCCATTTGGATGTATTCGTACTCGTCCGGCTTTGGAGATGTCCGTTCCGCCTCGGCTGCTTTGGCCTTTTCCCCTGCCTCCCGGACGCTGGCGAGGATGGAATCTTTGGTGTGCCCTTGCTTTTCGAGCCGCTCTGCCCACGCTTCCCGGACAACGGACGGGTCAACATTTTTCTTGGCTTGTCGGGAGTCCAGGCAGGCCATTTCCCTCAACCTGCTCTCGCTGGCATCCGGGTATTCTTTCTGGAGTTTTTCTGCCGCCGCCTTGATTTGCTCGGATCGACGGCTGAAATGATCGATAAGGCTTTTGTCAACGCCCGCGATCTCGAAAAAACTTTTGCTGTCCGCCTCAACCGCATACCCCAACTCTTTCAGATTTGCGGCAAGTTCAGCACGGTACATCTGTCCAAGTAACATCTTGTTTTGGTATAGGTTTTCGTTTGCCAAGGCTTTCCATTTGCTTCCAGGGTCTTGGACAACATTTAATACGACGGCGTGAGTATGAAGCTGTGGATCAAGCTCGCGGCTGGTGTCATGGGCAAATTTGGCAATAAGCAAATTCTCGGTATTTACCCGCTCGGTTTGCCCGCCCTGAGTCATGCGGCACTGGGCTATGTTTGTTTCCGCGTACTGCAACGCTGCACTCACTGCCCGTTCGTGCGCCTCGCGAACCTCTGTAATTCCGCAGACGTCCGAGAGGAGCGAAACGCTTTTGGGCGCGCTGAAAGTGAGGTCAACGCCCCCTCTGTGCTCACCGTTTGAGGCGGCGGGAACGAGTTGGTTCGCGCCCGCCGGGTCCTTGCCATTCAGCAGATTTTCAAACGCGGCCTTGTCCACCGGGCCAGATAAGCCCAATAAGTCCGCGCCCTTCCCGGTCCACTGCCCCTCGGCCTTGGCGTAGTAGTTGTCCGATTTGGTGTAGTACGCGCTTGCCTGACCGGCGGTAACATTGCTGATGCTGAGCATGGCCTATCTGGGGAGGGGCGGGCGGCCGGAGAGAATCGCCAGGGCAATGGCGGCGGCAGTACCGGCCAAGAGAGCCAGGATGTCGAGGCAAACTGACGCGATTATCCACAGGCCCCAGCGCCACCAGTTCTGTTTGACATACTGTTTTAGCTCGGCTTTGTCTTTAGGGGTCATGACCTCGCCTCCTCCGTGGTTTTTTGGACAAACTGGGCAATTTCGGCTGCGGACCAAACTGTTACCCGCTCACTTAGCTTGACCGGCTGCGGGTAAATACCTTTCTTCACGCCGCTCCACCACGCTGACCGGGAAACAGGAATGATTGCGAGAACTTGGGGTAACCTCAAAAACCTATCGCTCATGTGATACCTCCTTATTGTGATTATTTGTGTGATTTTCGATGTACTTACAAATGTACAGGGACTGTCCTATCCGGTCGGCGAGAATCGGCACTCCGGCCGGCAAATCCGCCTTGGCTCGCTCAGCCCATAGCGCCTGCTCGTGGTCGTTCAGGCCCGTCCACGCCTCTGCCGCCGCCTGCTCCAGGGATTTCCTGGCCTGCTCCTCGTGGCGCTTGGCCTCCTGAGCGGCCCGCTCCTCCGCTTCTCGGGCCGCTTTGGCCGCTCGAGCCTCTTTCTCGGCGGCGACAGCCCCCTTATCGAGCAGCGTGCGGACAAGGCCGGGTAAGTTCCTGACATTTGTGGTTTTTGTAGCCAACTCCGCCCCGATCAGGATATCCGCTGCTGGATAGCTTTTGGCGAGGCTGGATAACCCTAACTCCGTGATCTTACTCATGGTGTCAGGATCGGCCTCACCCTCAACAACAGGGCGGGTGGCTGTGGGGGTGTTGTTGTGTTTTAGGTTGTTGTTTATTGTTTTGTATACTGCTGATTTCCCGGCTTCCGGTTCCACCGCGCCCGGTAAATCAGGACACGGTGCAGATTGGCTATTGCCAGCGATTTGCTCCGCATCCTGATTATCAGGACGTGGTGCAGATTGGCTCTGCTCAACGGTTTGCGGCTGGCCGTAGACGTACCAGTCGGTGCCCTCGATTCTGCCGCGCTTACCATGCCGAGTGCGGATAACTATGTACCCGGCCTGCCTGAGCTCCTTAAGGGCCTCACTCACGGCATATTTACCGTCAGTGCTGCGTCTGACTATGTCCTCCCGTCGGAGGACCCAGTCACCCGGCCGCGAATAGAGGTAGAGATGCACGGCCTTGGCGCGCCAAGACAGGCGCTCATCCTCAACGCAACGCAAATCAACCGTGATATATCGTGTGCTCCGCACGGGATACACGCGGATTATGCGGGATTGCGCCCCAGTCGGGGGCGTGGTATGATAATCATCGGGCATGGTCGTATATCCTCCATGTCTATCGGTCTTTGCCCTGCCCGCCGTCAGGTTGGCCGCCGGTGGCGGGTCGGGCTTTATGACATCTAATATGCTATCATACTGTTTGGCATATTAGATGTCAAGATTTTTTCTGTTATTTTTTTGGATTATCATTTTTCCTAGTTATTACAATGATTTAACGCCATATAGTGTCCGAACAGCTCAGGAAACTCCAGTTTTTATCATGGTTGACTTCATATAAATAATCATCTATCATGTCATATTATGATTGATTACAACGATTTCATTCGGATGAGCTTTCATCGTTTTGGAGCGCGATTGCATCTACTTCGCACCACTTTCGGGACAACACAGAAAGATTTGGGTGATTGGCTCGGAGTTGACCAGTCGTATATCGTGAAGTGGGAAAAAGGAGTCTACGAACCAAAAATTGAGATCAAGCTGAAAATAGCCGATTATTTCAAGGTCTCGGCCGGATGGGTTATTCATGGAGACAAACCGATATTTCAAGGAATTGTCTTTTTGGATAAGCTGTCGCCGCACAAATTCAAAGCGGATTCCACTGCTTTCAGCAGGCTGGTCAAGCTTTTACAGTATGATGGCGCTCAGCGTTTTTTAATGATTTGGTTTGCTGAAAAAGGGACCTTGGGACTGGCAAATGAATGTGTGATCTGTTTCAAGAGAGAAGATGATCTTTTGTTATTTTTACCGTATTCATCCCTCGATGGTGCTTCCATTGGGCAGGAAATTTCAAGTGTATTAGGTCAGGGTCAAATTCCTTACGACTTTTTGCCTTTGACGGACATTGATTCTGTCTGGGAAGATCCGGACAGAATCCTTCGAAGAACTGAGAAGTTTGTCTCAGAAAAGTTGAGGAATTTGACGTTAACACCGAAGACTACTGCGGGCTATGAGAGTGGTACTGTCAAATACGCAAAATTGTTGGGAGCCGTTGAATCCGACGGCCTAATCAAGATGAAGTTGCCAGAAAGTATACGCGGTGGAATTGACTTTGAAATTATTTATTTCATTGCAGAGAAAAACAAAGCACTAAGCATAATTTTCCTTGTCGCGCCGCTTTTCATCCATAAAAAATTTCTCTCAAAAACCGTCTTTGAAAACCCCGTCTACGCAATCGCCCTAAGAGACGAGAGTAATAACACCTTCTTGTTCAGGAGAAAGAGTAATAATCCGCTCTTTGGCGAGCGCGAACTGCAATTGAAATTGAATGAAATAAGCAAGAAGTATAAGACTGAAATCGTTACGTCCATCGAAAAAGTAGAAGAAGCTCTCACTGATAAAATCAAAAATTGGACCGTTGCAATGGAAGACATCGAGTCGCTTTTTGAAAAAAGGGATTTGCACCTTGCCGCCGGGGATTTGCCGTTGCACCCCACTGAGGAAGAATTAAAGCTGCTTGGAGTCATGCGCGAACGCAAGATTGCTCCTCAAGACCTCATGAAAATTATCTCGTCGTCAGGCAAATAGACAGTTCTCGCAAAAACTCTCTTTAGACCCCTCTGGTCCGTATTGGCCGACTTAAGCCCATCCAGTTCTTGCCGATACAATAGGAATGTGATACTAATTTGGATCACCATTCCATCGAGGGAGTCTATTTATGAATTCAATCCTGCTGATCTTCCTGATTGTTTGCCTCCCGTTTTCAACCAGTGCTCCTGTTTTTGCCGATGAGACCTTTACCAAGATTCAGGAAATGGTAAATGACCTTGGTGGACCTCAGAACCAAAAGCTAAACAACGGCAAGACTCTGAAATGCGCCGACAGCGGTACTAAGAAGATAACGATAATCTCCAAGGGCGGCTCAACAACGTATAGCGGCGTTTACAACAAGTGCAGAGAATTCGGGACTATCCGAGACGGGAATGTTCAAATTGCTATTGGTGGCGGGAACTAAAGCGTCCATTAGTAGTCTCATTACCCGATAGTGGTACTGACCGAAGGATAAAAACTGTCCGTAGGAGAGACTATGATCAAAAAGCTTTTGCTAACAATAGGACTTGTGGTCGGTCTGTGCTCTTATTTATATGCACAGACGGAAATCGGTAAGTGCATCGACTACCTTACCGCGCAAGACTATGCGCGAGCAATAGAAGCAGGCAAAAGGGCAATAACTCAGAATCCCAAAAGCTTTCTTGCGCACTTGTGCACTGGTAGGGGGTATTTTGAATCGGGCCTTCTCAACTCAGCGCTCGCAGAAATGAAGGTGGCTGAAAGTCTAGCGACAACGATGAAGGAGTTGCAGGTCATCTCCAATCGTCTGGGTTTGGTATATCAGGAAATGGGAGACTTCGATTCAGCGCTTCTCTCGCACAACCGCTCGCTTACGCTTGCTAAAAACCTTGGTGACAAAGACGGCGAGGCAACAGACCTCGTGAATATTGCTAATATACTGACCGACAAGGAGGAATATGATAAAGCTCTGGCGTATTATGAAGAGTCGCTGAATCTTCAAAAGGATGAGCTGAAGAAAGGGGGAATTTACAACAATATAGCAGGCGTGTATTCCAAAAAGAATGATCACCAGACGGCGATCAAATACCTGAACATGGCTGCCGATATTGATGAGAGGCGAGGCGACCATCATGCTTTGGGGATAAGATTCCTCAACCTCGCCGCCGCCTACGTCAGCCTTGGCGATACAGAGAACGCCTGGCCAACTCTTGAACGGGGACTTAAAATGGTCAAGCAGGTGGGAGATAAGTTTTGGGAGGCAAGAGGCTACGAGTATCTTTCAGTTCTTTCTCATCATACGGGTGATTCAAAAACTGCACGGCAGGCCGCACAAAAGGCGTTCAACCTATATTCGACTATAGGTGCGGGAAGAAGAGCGGAGGAGATGAAGACTTGGCTAACCGTACTCGATAAGGAGAACATCAAACCGGATAAGAAGAAAAGCCGGACTCGATAAAAGGCCTGAGTCACGGTTATCGACCTCTGCTTATGGATACCGTCTGTGTGATGGAAAGGATATATGCGGAAACTCTTCAATCTCTCAAGATATAACGACCAGAACTCCAATATTGCGAAAGCAAACCTTTTTGTCCTCATGGCCGCTTCGCTTTTTACTTTCAATGGGTGCGTGACGGGACTCTGGATGGTACCTGTTTCCCCTACAGGGATTGTTGATGGGGTAAAGGACATGGCAAATGCAGCACGGTCCTTAGTAGGCAATGGCCAACAATACGAAATCGATGGGGAGATTGTAACAGCGGAACAGGTAAAGGCACAGGCATATAAATACAAGCCCGGAGATCCTGGAAAAACGGAAATGGTGGAAACCGCGAAAACAAAAAATACTGTGACAGAAGGGGAGCAAAAAGCACTTTCTGTTGATGTCGCGAAACAGGAGAAAGAGCCGAAAGATAGCCAAGAAGCAGAGTCTTCGCAGAAGATTACAGGCATGACGCCGCATTAGATGGGGGCCAGGAGGAAGACAACAGTGAAATCATCGACCGTAAAAAGGGTGTTGCTTCTTGCTATCATCCTCGTGCTTCTTACTCTTAATGGCTGCGCCAACCCGGTGGCCACGGCTAGGGACCTTGTCGACGTGGTAAAGCACATCGTGAGAGAAGGTGCGGAACGCAGAAATGAAACCATGGTCAATGAAATGAATGCAGGAGAAGGAAAAGAAGGCCAACCCGACAAAGCCGAAAATGCTGTCAACGTGATGTGGAAATAAAGCAGGCGAGGACGTATAATATGCTATCAGTTGTAAAGAGGGACGAGAATGAGCCTTGAAGATAAGATCATAAAAGAAATACGGGATTTGCCGGAATCGAAAAAGGCGGAAGTTCTCGACTTTGTTGAGTACCTGAAAACGAAGACCGAAGACAGGGATTGGTCCATATTTTCTTTATCATCGGCTATGCGGGGTATGGAGGATGAGGATTCGCCATACTCGCTTGGCGATCTTCAAGAATCCTTCCGATGATCGCTGAAGGTCAGACCGTTCTTTTCAGATTCCCCCAAACAGACCAACAGGAGGGCAAGCTGAGACCCGCGCTCGTCATTCGGAAAGTACCGGATCGATATGAAGACTGGCTTGTGTGCATGATATCATCTCGTGTCGAGCAGAGATAGCGGGCTTTGACGAGACTGTTAAGGCGGGTGATGACGATTTCGAGAAATCCGGCCTGAAGGTCACAAGCCTTATTCGAATCGGCAGACTCGCCGTTGTAAACAAAGATATGCTGGGTGAGGGAAATCGACGCTGCCCGGCTACTGAGGATAAGGCGCAAGCTGGCCGAATGGATCGGAAGCGCGTAAACAGCTTACCGCTTTCCATGCAGGGGCAATACTTGCGCTCCCTTCTTTAACCCGTCGAGGTAATCCGCCCACAACTGCATCATTTCCCGCCGTCCTGCAAGGTGCGCCGTCCGGTTATAGGCTCTTCCGTTCGGG
>MVRP01000068.1 GCA_002067405.1 Syntrophorhabdaceae bacterium PtaU1.Bin034
GAGAAGTGGGCTCCGCATAATAATAGAGTCTGCATTAACCCGATTATGCAGTTCAGCCCATAACCGGGTGCCGATTATATTCGAAAGGAATGGAGCGAATCACCTTCTCTTCTGGGTGGGCAAGGAGTTCTATCCTTATCCGTCCGACTTCATTGAAGAGGTGAGACAGTTCGGGGCGTCGAAGCGGGTGCCGGTCGAGTTTCCGATCCAGAAGCTGACTGCGTGGTCGCTCATGTTCTTTGTCCATCCGCTCGCGATCATACGGGACCATCAAACCCTTCCCCCGCCGCCCCGGTGTCCAAAACGGATGAAAAGCCATCTGGCCAACAAGGCCTATTGCCTTGGCCATTCATACCAGGTTGCTCCGGCAAATCACGAGGGGAGAAGAAAGATCGGGGATGCCGTCTACGACGTGAAGCCCCTGCCGACCGACCTTTCTCCTGAATTTGTTCCGGGCATATTCTTACGGCTCCCTATCACCGACATTGATCACGTTGTCCACAAAGATGGAAGACCCGACCCGAGGGTCAAGGAAAAGGAGTTGGACGTAAAGATTCCTCTCAATTACATGCACGAGTAAATCAGAAAAGCAGCTATTTCAAGGCCCCGGGTTCCGGGGCCTTTTTTGTAGTCCGTTTCCGATTCCGGAAAAACCTGCATTTAAACAGAAAACCTTTGTCTGAAGATCGGAGGCCAAGGCGCTTCCAGTACGATATACAGAAGATTTCAGAAGCCCTGTTTTAGAATATTCATACTATCCTTTCCCTTTATCTTCTCAGGGCAGGCTGTTATACTCTTCCGTTAATCTATTCCACAAGGTTGCTAGCGGACCTATTTCAAAACGATTAGGGGAGATGGTGGCTTCAGATGATAGACCCGGCCTCTCCAGCGACCCGAACCTTAGCGCTGTGGTTGATAACCCAAGAGAATGCAACCGGAGAACCGCCCGAGAGAAACCACGAAGCCTTTCATGTCTGCGAGAAGCTGCGCAAATCTCTCTCGACTCTTGCCGGTTCCGCCGGATACAGATCCCTCGTCTCTCGCGCGTTAACACTCGCCCAGAAAGAAACACCTCCGCTCAGAAGGATACGCGTCAAGGAAGACGGAACGTTGGAATTCTCGACTGCTCAACAAGCGCCGCAGGATGGGGACGAGCGTCAACGAGAAGGTGTCGTCCTCGTGGCCCATCTGCTCGGGCTGCTTGCTTCCTTCATTGGCCCGGCGTTAACGCTACGTTTGGTTCGCGACGTATGGCCCGACGCGCCTTTCGCCGACACGAATTCTGAAATGGAGACAAAATCATGAGCGAACAAGACAGAGTAAGTATTCGAAAACTTCCAACCGGCGTTCCTGGCCTCGACGAGATCCTGGGCGGAGGTCTGCCGGAGTTCTCCTTTAACATTATCGCAGGAGGTCCAGGAACAGGGAAAACAACGCTTGCTCACCAAATTGTCTTCGCGAATGCTACCCCGGATGCGCCTGCGCTCTATTTCACAGTCCTCGGCGAACCTCCCCTGAAAATGATGCGGTATCAACAGCTGTATACGTTCTTCGATGAGAGCAAAATAAACAGTTGCATTCGATTCATGAATCTCAGCGAAATTGTGAAGGAAAAGAATCTGCATGCAGTGTTGGAAGAAATCACCAAGCAGGTAGAGGCGGCAAGTCCCGGTATCGTAGTAGTGGATTCCTTCCAAACGGTCGTACGAAGGCCTCAACTCGGCACGAGTGAAATGGAGCTTCAAGCTTTCGTGCAGGACCTGGCCTTGAATTTGAGCGGTTGGCAGGCTACCACGTTTCTGCTCGGGGAGTACAATGATCGGGAACTGCTCGGTAACCCCGTTTTCACGGTGGCCGACGGCATTTTATGGTTGTACCAGGATTCGGAACGGAATTCCGTTGTAAGAAAATTGCAGGTAAGGAAGCTTCGCGGGCAGGCAGCCGTACCGGGCATGCACATCTTCCGCATCACCAGCTCTGGCTTGCTCACCTTTTCACGCTTCCTCGGCCTTTCTGAAAAGAAGCAGCAACCTCCTTCATCAACAAGTCGCCTTTCGATGGGAATACCCGAGTTGGACGCGATGATGAGTGGTGGGGTGCCCGAAGGCGACAGTATCCTTGTATCGGGTGGTACGGGAACGGGGAAATCCCTTTTAGCGATGCAGTTCCTTGCGGAAGGGATTCGCCAGAGTGAGCCGGGTGCCGCACTCGTCTTTGAAGAATACTCACAAGGCTATATGCAGCGAGCCAAGAACTTTAATCTTAATCTGCAAACCGCGCAGACAAATGGAAACTTCTCCCTGATCCAACTGCGAGCAATGGACCTCTGCCCTGATGAAATCCTCTACGAGGTGCTTAAAGTGGTTGATAAGATTGGGGCTAAGCGTGTCGTTATCGATTCTCTTTCCGGCATGGAACTGGCCCTCGCCCCGGAGTTTAGAGCCGACTTTCGAGAATCTATTTATAGGATAGTAAGGGCTTTGACGGCCGCGGGGGCTACCGTCCTGAGCACGGTCGAGGCTGACGAATCCGTTATCTGCTTCCCCTTGAGCAGCTACTCGGCTTCGTTTCTTGCCGATAACATCATCCGGCTCAGCTACATTGAGTTGCAGGGCCAGCTCTGCAAGATCCTTTTTGTAGTAAAGATGCGAGAAAGCAGCCACAGTAAAGACATCCGAGATTATGAAATTACTTCGAGAGGTATGGTAATAGGGCAGAATCGCTTCGCAGGCTATCGTGGCCTTATTACAGGCGTTCCTGAACTGATGAATGAACCGAACCAGAAGCGAGGGCAAGAATCGGGGGGTGACCTATAGGCGCAGAAACCGACCTGCGAAACCTCTGCGGTCCGGTGGTGGAGTATTCACACCTGGCGGCGGCAGCGGTCGAGGGTGACAGGCATATTATCCGATGCGTAAACCAAGCCTTTTCCGGCCTGATAGGGAAAAAAGCTGAAGACGTAGTGGGCTTGCCTTTCGACCAGGTTGTCGCGGAAGCAAGTGCTCTTCAATGTATCGAGGCCGTCTGCCGAACCGGACGGGGCAAAACTTGTGTTGCCGAGGAAGGAACTGAGGACACGCATAGATTCCTCTCATACGCGATGTGGCCCGTCTACTTCGGGAATGGCCGACCCCATGCAGTCATGATCCAGGTGGCGGATGCGACGCAGGACGAGTTGGCACGGCAGAGGACCGTCGAGATGAACCGGGAGCTTATGCTCGGTTCCGTACGACAACATGAACTCGTGGAAGAGGCTTCGCATGAACGCGACCGGCTCTTGACGCTCATAAACAGCATGGCTGACGGAGTATGGTTCACTGACAAGGAAGGCCGAGTCCTGCTCGCAAATGCCGTTGCACGGTCGCAGGCCCAGGAAACAGGCCTCGATCCCGATTCCCTTTCAGAATCCCACCCTTTGTCGATTCTCTCACAGGTGGAAGTGCTCACTCCCGACCAAAAACCGCTCGACATGGAGCCGTTGTTTCAGGTGTTTCAAGGAAAAGCCTTCCGGGAAGTCGAAATAGCAGTACGCAACAAGACGACCGGCGAGGTGTTCCACAGGCGGATTTCGGCGAATCCGATACTGGATAGCGAGAAGCGGGTAGAGGCAGTCGTGGTTGTTGTGCGGGATACAACATCAGAGAAGCGGGCGGAAGTAGAGAAGGCGCGACTCGAAGAACACCTCCGACAGGCCCAAAAGATGGAGGCCATAGGCACACTTGCCGGTGGCATCGCCCACGACTTCAACAACATGCTCGCGGTAATCATCGGCAATGCCGAGCTTGCGGAGGATGACGTCGACGAGCATGGGCGGCACAACATCAAGCAGATACTGAAGGCCTCCAAACGGGCACGGGACCTGGTCAAGCAGATTCTGACGTACAGCAGAAAGGCGGGGACCGGAAAGAACGCCATAGAACTCACCCCTCTCGTCAAAGAAACTTCTAAGCTCTTCAGAGGGACGTTGCCAAGCACTATACGAATAGACCTCAAGGCACAGACAGAACAGGACACCATCCTAGCCGATCAAGGCCAAATCCAGCAGGTAATGATGAATCTCGCGACTAACGCAGCATATGCAATGCGGGACAAGGGTGGAGTCCTCACGATCGGCTTGACGAATGTTTCGGTGACGGAAGATAACAAGCCGGCCTTGGACCTGGAACCGGGAAAATACGTCAAATTGAGGATTCGCGATACGGGGACGGGCATGACCAAAGAAATCATGGAGAGAATTTTCGACCCCTTCTTCACCACAAAGGAAGCGGGTGAGGGAACGGGCATGGGTTTGGCGGTAGTATATGGGATAGTAAAGAGCCACAACGGGGGTGTAACGGTAGAAAGCAGGCCGGGCAAAGGGACGACGTTCAATGTCTTCTTCCCCTGCGTCGCTGCTCATGCGACGGAACAGCAAGAAGAAAAGGAGGGAGTTGCCCCTCGCGGCAAGGAACATATACTCGTCGTTGACGATGAAGAAAGCCTGGTGGAAGCGGTGTCGAACATCCTCGAACGGCTCGGTTATCGCGTCACCACTGCGCTCAATGCTTCCCAGGCCTGGAAGATTTTCGAAAGGTACCAAAATTCGCTTGACCTCGTCATCACCGACCAGACGATGCCGGGTCTCACCGGTATTGAACTCGCCAAAAGGATGCTGAGCGTTAGAAAGGATCTTCCGATAATCCTTTGCACCGGCTATAGTGAAGCCGTATCACCCGAGAAGGCAAAATCGGTAGGTATCAGCGAGTTTGTAATGAAGCCTGTCGTAAAACGCGAGGTGGCGGAGACGGTGAGGCGTGTTTTGGATAGAAGCAATAGTCAAGAGTCGACGGACTGAAGTTTTTCACTATAGGAATTCTTGGGGCCTTCACAAAGTCGGGGTAAAGGCAAATTTGCTGAATCACGCCTGAATCATCTACTCCGCGCTTCGTTTTTTGTCCAGTACTCGCCGGACCGCTTGTGCTAATTCGCTTTTTACGACGGGCTTCATAACGAATGAGCTTATGCCTACCTGCTTTGCCTTGTTAGGAGTGACTGCATCGCTGTACCCGGTAAAAAGGATGACGGGAATATCCTTTCTCACCTTTAGCAGCTTTTCCGCCAGTCGAATTCCGGTGACCTCTGGCATGACATGATCGGTGATAATGAGATCGAAGTTGCCCGGGTCTTTTTGAAATATCTCGAACGCCTCAGGTCCACCTGGCGCTGTCACCACTATGTATCCAAGGCTTCGCAGTATTTTGGCTACCATGTCGAGTACCAAGGGTTCGTCATCTACCAGAAGAATCCTCTCCTTCCCTCTAGAAAGTGAACGAGTGACGTTTCGGACTTCTTCAACCTCGGGTTCTATACAAACAGGAAAGAATAGACTGAATGTCGAGCCTTTTCCCTCTTTGCTCTCGACCGTAATCGCGCCACCATGACTTTTGATAATGCCAAAGGCGACGGCAAGACCCATTCCTGTTCCTTCACCCTGTCCTTTCGTCGTAAAGAAGGGTTCGAATACCCTTGCTTTGACCTCGTCAGACATGCCTGCCCCGGTATCGCTGACAGACAGTTCTACGTAGCGTCCCGGATTATCCTCCGGCGTCAGTTCTCCTTCCTTGAAGGTAACGTTTGAGAGGCCAATTGTGAGGTTGCCTCCATCGTCTCCCATAGAATAGACCGCATTCGATGCCAGGTTCATCAAGACTTGTTGTATTTGAGATGAATCACCAAGGATCGCTTGTGAATCGGCGGTGATGTCGAGATCGATAGCAACGGTGGATGGTATGGAGCTTCGAAGAAAGGCTAACGGTCTCCTGAAGCAGAGTGGCGAGCTTCAGAGGTTGTCGTTTGTAGCCATCACCCTTTCTGGCAAAGGTGAGGATCTGCTTGACCAGGTCACGAGATCGCTTCGATGCCTTGATGATTTGCTCGATGCTGCCTTGGGTCCCTCTAGTTTGGTCGGTAAATTCGTTGATGTCGTCCAATACGAGTTCGGCATTGCCCAGTATTACAGCGAGCATATTGTTGAAGTCGTGGGCAATGCCGCCTGCGAGAGTGCCCAGTGCCTCCATCTTCTGGACTTGTCGAAGTTGCTCTTCCAGTTGATGTTGTGCCGTGACGTCACGGGCTGCAGCGAACACACCAATGACATTTCCTCGATCGTCTTTGTAGGTCGAAGCATTGTAAAGCACGTCGGTCGTGTGGCCGTCCTTGTGCCGAACTTTCAGTGCGTAGTCCCTGACATAGCCTGTCTCGAACACCTCGTGGTACCCTGCTCGTGCCTTCTCCGGCTCGGTAAAGTAGTCGCAGAAGTCGTCCCTACCAGTTCCCGTCTGGTGCAGCCTGTGATCGATTCTGTCGCCTTATTCACGTCACTTATCTCTCCGTCAAGCATAATGGTGACGAGGGGATCGAGACTCGCTTCGATCAGGCTCCGGTTGTATGCGTAGGCTAATTGAGCCGCGATTTCGGCCTGTTTTCGCCTGGTGATATCCAGGTTTATTTCCATCACGCCTGCCGGAGCTCCTTCTGCATTTCTTTGCAACGCCCACCTGCTCAGCACCGTGATGTGGTGTCCATCTTTTGTCGTGTGGGTAAGTTCTCCCTCCCATCGTTCTTTCCGGTAAATCTCATCCATGAGGTCAACCAAGGGGGCGGGAAAGCCGGTATAGAGAAGCTCATCAGGCGCCCCAATGCCTCTTCCTGCGTGAAGCCGTACATCTCTTCAGCTCCGCGATTCCAGAAGGTGATCCTGTTCTCCATGTCCCGAACGAGAATCGCATCGTAGGCGAGATCGAGTAGGCCCGCCTGGCGCTGGAGCATTTCTGTGCGCTCCTGAACGCAACGCTCCAGTTCAACGGCGGCTTCTTTGCGCTCGGTGATATCCGCGCTGATTCCGGCCACTGCGTAAATGTTGCCTTGAGAATCACGGAGGGGAAACTTTGTGGTAAGCCACGTGATAGTGCGGCCGTCCTCTCTCACGGGACCGTATTCCTCGAATTCCACGAGATGGCCCTGTTGGATGACTTTTTGGTCATTGGCTTCATGCCACTGTGCGGTTTCCTTCGGCATGAACTGCTCTCGCTTCTTTCCGATCAAATCCTTCGGCAGACAACGAAATAACCGTGCTACGGCGATATTGCCGAGGAGAAAACGTTCTTCCAAGTCAAAGACGTAGACGATTGAAGACGTATTATCGATAATGCTCTGCAACTGGTCCCGGCTGGCCGTCAGTTGCTCATTTGCCCGCTTGCGCTCTTCAATCTCACATCTCAGGGCTGCGTCCGCTTGTTCCAGCTCGGCCGTTTGCTCCTGAACCCGTCTTCCAAGATCATTTCGGGACTGCTGAAGCATGTCACGATTCCGCGCAAGTTCGCCTATATCGGTCACTATCAAGCATGTTGTCGCTCCTCCCTTTAGGAGGTCGTGGCCACTCCCCGATAAGTAGACGGAAACAGGGGAACCATTCCTCGCCATCAGGCAAAGCTCTGCCTCCATCCTCTTCTCTGATAGAAGAATAGTCTTTAGTTGTCTTCTCTGATCTTTACGGACATGTGAGTAGAAGGAGGATCCGATAAGGCTTTCGATCGGGGTTTGCAGGATCTCTGAGAAACGTTGGTTACAGTACATGATTATGCCCCGTTCATTCAGATTAACGGTTCCCTCTCCCATTGTCTCAACGATGACGCGATAGGGGTGTCGGGCCCCTGCAAGGTAAACACCTGCTCACCTTTTTCTCCTGAAACGATGATGGCATCGACTGCTCCTGTACGGATGGCTTCTATCGTCTCCTGAGCTTCGCGAAGGCGAGTTTCCAGCTCTTGCAGGTTCGTCTGCAACTCGGAAGTCCGCTCCCCCACCCGTTTCTCAATCTCTTCATTCAGTCTGCTTCGCTCCTCTCCCTGCTTTTCTTCGGTGATATCGCTGATTGTCGTCCGTATGATCCTACGGCCGTCGGCAAGAAAGCTGATGCTCTCAAAACGGGCAGGGAAGGAACATCCATTACTTCTCTTCAGTATGACCTCACAGGAATCCCGGTAACCTTTCCGGACTACCCGGCCGATGTGGCCATGAAACGTGCGTGAGTGCGAAGGCAAAACCACAGCCAAGGGCCTCCCGAGCAAGAAGCCCCGCTCAATGCCGAGGAGTTTAAAGGCAGCAGGGTTAGCTTCGAGTATCAGCCCCTGTTCGTCTAACGTCAAATAGGCAACCGGGGCAGAATGGTAGAGATCCGCGTAACGTTTATGTGATTCCTGGAGATCGGTCTGACCCTTCCACAGCTTCTCGTTTTGCATCTCGAGCTCAATTTGATAGAGTGAGAGTTCATGGAGCAGCGTTTGTGTGTCCCGCCCTTTTAGTTTTGCGAGTTTCCTCGGATATCTTTTTAGAATCTTTTCTGCTTCACTCCTGAGAGCTTCAGAAACCTCGGGAAAGACAGGGCCAGCCATGGCGGCCTCCAGGCGTAGTGCACAGTCTGCGTATACCTGTCTATACGGTGTGGTTGAAAATCAGGTTTGTGCGCGGAGATTATAGCATACGCGCTGAGCAGGGAGCGAACATATTTGCAGTCCCCATGCTTGAGCGCATGCATTCCCTAGTGTCCTTATAGGGTCAGTGCTCTTCGGTCCGTTTACAAGGGAAAACCGGACCTTTATACTATGAGAGCGGAATTGGTATTCACAAGAATTCCTTTGCACTGCCTTGTGATTTGTGGCAACATGGGAAATATTGCCTTTGTAAAGTCAAAGGCATGCCCACAAAAACACATTCACGTGCCCAGTCGAAATAGCCGATTCAGGCAACGAGGGAAAAATTGACGGGAGAGGAGAGCAAGACAACCTCGATTGACATTGAGGAACTACAAAGACGCCTTGAAGAGGCCGAGCAGACGATAGAAGCCATTCGCAAAGGCGAAGTCGATGCCATAGTGAGGCCGGGCGAGGAAGGGCTTGGAATCTACACCCTCGAAAGCGGCGACCATCCTTATCGCAATATTGTTGAGACGATGAACGCGGGAGCCGTCACTATCGACGAGGATTACACCATCTATTACTCCAATGCGGTTTTCTCAGAAATGACCGGTATCCCTCTTCAATCACTCATCGGCAGCAGCTTCAAGAGCCTCATTGTACCTGAAGACCTCCCTCTGTTTCTCGATTTTGTCGAGAAAAGCCACAAAGGAAAGAGGGCAATCGAAGAGGCAACCCTCAAAGGCAAGGATGGGTCACTCTTTGTGCGGCTTGCAGGAAGTAACCAGACGGTTTACAACATAGAGCGGACTTCTATCGTCATTACTGATATCTCCGACCTTCGAATAGCGGAGGAGTCTTTCCGGAAAGAGGCACGGACAGTTGAACGTGAGCGGGACCGCCTCATAACGCTCATAAACAGCATGAATGACGGGGTCTGGTTCGTCAGGACCGACGGTCGAGTTGTCCTCGCAAATGCTGTCGCTAAGGCCCAGTCCGTTGAAGTAGGAATCGATCCCGACACCCTGTCAGAATCACCCGCGCTTTCACTTTTGTCGCAAGTGGACCTGCTCACTTCCGACCTTAACCCGCTCGACCTTGAAGCGCTCCTGCAGGTGTTTGCCGGGAAGCCTTTTTACGGAGTGGAAGTAGCTGTCCGCAATAGGGCTACCGGGGAAACGTTCTTTAGGCGGATTTCGGCGAACCCCATATGGGATGAGGAGAAGAAAGTCGAGGGCGTAATTGTCGTCGTGCAGGACTTTACTGCCCAAAGACGGGGGGAGCAAGAGAAAGCGCAGCTTCAGGAGCAACTCCAGCAAGCGCAAAAGATGGAGGCAATCGGCACGCTCGCCGGAGGTATTGCCCATGATTTCAATAACATGCTTGCAGTGGTGCTCGGCAACGCGGAACTGGCCCTGGACGAGATGCACGATGACAACGGAGCGACCAGAAACCTCGACCAAATTATCAAGGCATCGAAACGGGCCCGTGATCTGGTCAGGCAGATCCTCACCTTCAGCAGAAAGACTGAACAGGGAAGGACACAGCTAAAGTTGACACCGCTTCTCAAGGAGACCTACACCCTCCTTCGCGGTACTTTACCGAGCACCATACGGATGGAACTTGAAGCTGACACCGAATCGGATGCCGTCTTCGCCAATCCATCGCAGATGCAGCAGGTCATCATGAACCTGGCAACGAACGCAGCCCACGCGATGCGTGAAAAAGGAGGCGTCCTGACGATCGGCCTTACCGACGCGACCTTTGATGCGGGAGCGTTGCCGGATCGGGAGATGTCCGCGGGAACCTATGTAAAACTGACGGTCCGGGATACGGGGACAGGGATGACGGACGACGTTCGGCGGAGGATATTCGAGCCTTTCTTCACAACCAAACAAGCGGGCGAAGGGACCGGCATGGGCCTTTCCGTCGTTTACGGCATAGTTAACAGCCACGACGGCGCGATTACCGTAGAGAGCAAGCCGCGTAAGGGGTCAACTTTCAATATATTCCTCCCTTTTGCGGGCGAGCAAAGGCACGAAGAAGCGCAAGAAAGGGGAGATGTTCCGGGCGGGACCGAACGGATACTGGTAGTTGACGATGAACCGTCGGTCGTTGAAATGACGCACCAGGTGCTCCAGCGTCTCGGTTACACCGTGACGGAAGCCACAAGTGGCAATGAGGCATTGGAGCTTTTCCTCAGTGACCCGCGCCATTTTGACGCGATCGTCACCGATCAGGTCATGCCCGAAATGAGTGGTATCGATCTTGCGAAGAAGATACTTCGCATCAGAAAGGACATTCCCATAGTCCTTTTTACAGGCTATAGCGAGACAGTCTCTCCCGAGAAGGCAAAGCAAGCAGGCATCCGGGAATTCATCATGAAACCCATCGCAAAGCGAGAAATGGCGCAGACGCTTCGCCGCGTGCTTGATGCACGCGAAGGAAGCCAGCGTGAACCGGCAGACGGTAGGAATACGAGGGGCAACTCGTAGAAACTCCTTGACTTCATCCGTTCTTTACGGTACTTAGCTACCAGGTCTTGTCCATTCCGGCCTGATATCGCTTCAAAACAAAGCAAACCATCACCCTCTTGGCCGTAAAATCGGGGGGGGGGTAAATGAAACCATCTAAGAAAACAGAGCAGGAAGGTCGTCTTGAGAAGGCACCCACCGGCATCCAAGGACTTGACGAGATTACAAACGGCGGGCTACCGAAGGGCAGGCCCACTCTTGTGGCCGGAGGAGCAGGTTCGGGTAAGACCCTTATGGCCATGGAATTCCTCGTCCACGGCGCTCAAGAGTACAACGAGCCGGGCGTATTCATGGCCTTTGAAGAGACGGCCGAGGAACTGACCAAGAATGTGAAATCCCTCGGCTTCGACCTTACCAAACTTGCCGAACAGAAGAAACTCGCTGTGGACTATGTGTACATTGAGCGCAGTGAAATAGAGGAGACGGGGGAATACGATCTTTCCGGACTCTTCGTGAGACTCGATAATGCGATCAAATCCGTCAAGGCCAAACGGGTGGTCCTGGACACAGTGGAAGTTCTCTTTGCAAGCCTCCCCAACGAGGCCATCCTCAGGGCAGAGTTGAGACGTCTCTTCCGATGGCTCAAGGACAGGGGAGTGACAACGGTCATCACCGGAGAGCGGGGCACGGCTACACTCACCCGTCACGGACTTGAAGAGTACGTTGCCGACTGTGTGATCGTCCTCGACCACCGCGTGACTGAACAGCTTTCCACGAGACGCCTCCGTATCGTCAAATACCGTGGCTCTTCCCATGGCACGAACGAATACCCTTTCCTTATCGGCGACCAAGGCATCAGCGTGCTCCCCGTCACCTCCCTTGGGCTCAAGCACGTCGCCTCAAATGAACGTATCCCGACGGGCATCTCCCGGCTCGATGCTATGTTCGTTGGCAAAGGGTATTACAGGGGAACCACGGTCCTGCTATCGGGTACGGCAGGCACGGGCAAATCGAGCGTTTCTGCGGCATTCGCTAAGTCGACATGCGAACGAGGAGAACGGGTTCTATACTTTGCATTTGAGGAGTCCGAAAGCCAGATCGTACGCAACATGCGGTCAATAGGCATGGACCTTCAACCCTGCATCGACAAAGGATTCCTCCGGTTCGAAGCATCGCGCCCCACGGTCTTCGGTCTTGAGATGCACCTGACGACGATGCACCGGGCAATCGAAACATTCGACCCGAGCGTAGTCATCATCGACCCGATTACAAACCTTGTAACCGTAGGAAGCGACGTCGAGGTAAAATCGATGCTGACACGCCTTATCGATTTCCTCAAGATGAAGCATATTACTGCCCTGTTCACCAGTCTCACGACAGGTGGCGCGAATCTCGAACAGACGGAAGTGGGCATCTCTTCCCTGATGGACACTTGGATGGTGCTCCGTGATCTGGAGAGCAGTGGAGAACGGAACCGTGGATTCATGATTCTCAAATCGCGCGGTATGGCCCACTCGAACCAGATTCGTGAATTTCGCCTTACCGACCACGGCATTGAACTTCAGGATGTCTATGTCGGCCCCTCCGGTGTATTAACCGGCTCTGCCCGCGCCCAACAGGAAGCGAAAGAGAGGGCAGCCGAGGTGGAGTTCAGGGGCGAACTCGACCGTAAGCGGCGAGAGTTTGAGCGCAAGCGGGCGGTGACAGAGGCGCAAATCGCTGCACTGCGGGCGAGCATGGAAGCCGACGAAGAGGAGATGAAGAAGATTGAACAACAGGAGGAAAAACGGGAGACCGCCCGCGAGGAGCAGCGGGAGGAGATGGCGCGCCGTCGCCACGCGGATGCGGAGGTGGCCGATGAACGCTAACAAGAGGGGACATGCGAACGAGGAATTAGAAAAGATCGGTGAGACCTGGGAACTTCGTCTGTATGTAGCGGGGCCGACAGAAAAGGCAATGCGGGCATTCGATAACCTCAAGCGAATCTGTGAGGAGAATATGCCCGGCCGATATCACATCGAAGTTATAGACTTGTTGAAGCAACCACAACTCGCTGCAGGCGACCAAATCGTTGCAGTACCGACTCTGGTGCGGAAGCTGCCACCTCCATTGAGAAAGGTCATTGGGGATCTGTCCAATACCGAGCGGGTGCTCGTAGGGCTTGACTTAAAGCCCAGAAATCTGAGGTTGGAAGTGACCAATGAAGAAGGAAAGTCCTAAAGACAGCGTCGAGATCTTCGAGAAGGCGATCAAAGAATCACGCAAGAAGAGATATTTACTCCGCCTCTACATCGCGGGGACTTCAGCCAAATCTACCCGCGCCATAAATAATCTGAAGAAGCTATGTGAGGAGCATCTGAAGGACCGCTACGAGTTGGAGGTAATAGATATCTACCAGCAGCCAAAGCTGGCCGAGGGCGAACAGATCATTGCTGCCCCGACCCTGGTAAAGGAACTCCCCCCTCCCTTGAGGAAGTTTATCGGTGATCTGGCTGACATGGAAAAACTCTTGGTGGGACTCGATCTAAAACCGAAAGCAAATGAGTAAAACGAGGTACACACAAAGAATAGATCCGTCTGATACGACGAGTCATCAAACATCCCCTCCGGTATCTTCCCCTTTCCACGCTTGGAAGCTGATAGCCTTAAGGAGAATTTTTTACCACGCGCTACCATTTACCGCTAGTAATCTGTAGATTAGGTTGGTTTCAAGGTTTGCCTTGCAGAACCGTATTCCTAACCAAAATGGGAGCGAAAAGGATCGGATGTGATGTCTACGTAGCATAAACCCGAAATCCTTGCAGGATGTCCTCGGCATTCCATTGAGGAAGGAGGGGCTTTGGCCCTTCTATTCTCACAAGTGCCGGTCTGCGCGTTGCCAGTTTGTTGATCTTAGCCGAAAGGGTAATGTCTCCCCAGAACAAAGGATGGGTATCATGGGTCGCCGCATATGAGAAGATCTGTGACGGAGTCGATAAGCCGGAGCGCACCGCTTCCAGGACAAATCGCTCGAGTCGTCCCAACCCCGTAGCCTCGTCCGGTTGCTCCTCAAGCCAACGTGTTACAGCAGCGGGAATCCATTGTAACGGCGCATGCTGCAAGCTTGCGATTTCCAGAAACGCGGCCCTGTCTTGCAAGGCGAACGTCCTATCCACATGTCTGGCGAAAAGGAATTGTCCCTTCGATACCCGCTGTCGTTGATCATAGAGCGAAGCGAGTTGGGAGGGAGAAAGCTGTCCCAGGCCGTCAAACGGTATAATTTCCGGAAAAGCGTCGACACAGAGGAGCTCGACCCCGTCGACTGATTTGAAGTCCATGCAGGCGAGGATGTGACAAAGCATCGATTGGTCGAAAAGGCACGCATCGAACCAAAGAATCACTGCGTCGTACTGTCCGGCCCTTTCCAACTTCGCATACTGAGCTTTCAAGGTTTCAAGGGTCTGTTGCCTGGTCAATCCCCCGCCCGTCGCGTCCTCAAGGAACTGAGCGCGGGCATGCAACGTAGGCTCGTCCGGCCACCCCGGGTTTCTGGGACCATCATAAAGGATATCGTGCCAGACGAAGACCTCCCCGGTGATACCGCTCCTTCTCAGACTATCGCCCGCAATATCACCGCTCGTAATATGGAGGATTTGTCTCATCCGCACCCCTCTTCTTCCCGCTCATCTTCGACCATTGCCTTGGCTTCTTCGAGAATCGTTTTGTATATCTCAGGCTGAAGCCTTCTTTTCGCTGCCGTTATGAACGTCCTTTCGAGACTTATGCGTGCGTTGCCCCGTGGTGCCGGCGTCTTAGCTCGTTGAGTCGCTTTTGCAGCGTCGCGACAGTCAGCTTCTTTCGCTTCAAGGCGTAATCAGCTCCAAAGATCTCAGGCGAGTCGATAGTCACACCCCGGCCGATGCTTCCCTCACCTGCACTTCAAGACGGTCGACATCGACTTTCTCCTCTGCAAGCAAGTCCTTCACCGCTTCAAATGGCATTGTCCTTACTTGTGCTTGAATGACATCTTTCAGACTCATTTGTTCAGGCACATCCTTTGTGTCAGACACTGTAACTTTACCCACATTATACCATTGCCCCAAAGCCATCCCCTATCGAGAGCCACGAACGGCTAATACAACCGCATCCGGCCAGGTAATACCCGAATAGAACAGTCTCTTTATTAGTTCAGACGAAAAGAGCCCGGTATTACGAAAGGCAGACCATGGAACTCGCATCGTCACCCGTTATGCCGGCCGCAAGATCACACACCCATAAGGAGGAACATCCATGAAGAAATGTATAGCCCTCTCGATGCATCACTATGCCGAAGGCTTCGTTGATAACCCCGGTTTAAAAGAACGACGTCTATCCGAGTTATCGACGAACATGGCCACGCTATTGCGCCAGATTGCGGCAGTGGACGGCGCCATTGCCGGAAGAAGCGCCTGTCCTCCGGAGATGATGCAGGATTCGAAGTTCATGACCGGAGAGCAAAAGAGAAAGGTTCTAGGGCAATGGGACAAGTTCATTAAAGGAGGTTTCAGCCACCATCTATTCACCGATGCGATCTATCAGCACCTGAACCTGCATTGCGGCTTCATAGCCCATTTCAACCGGATGGGCTTCTACTCTACGTACTGGAACGGTGACTTCATCGCCTTTGCCAAACAGACAGATATGGTTCTTCTGCCCGTACCCGGTGTCTTCATTAACTGGGAGCGATTTCTGCTGTCATTCCAGTGCTGGGGCGAATGGGCGGGCATGGGCGCTACCATGCTCCATTCCCTTAAGAGCCATCTGTCGTCAACTCTGCGAGAACTGGAGGGCGAGGTGATCGATGCCTTCCACCACGATCTCGAGCAACTCTATCCGCTTCAGGTAGAGGAAAGAAAACGGATCGCCGAGGAGGCCGATACCTACAGAAGAAAAGTGGTCGAACTGACTACGAAGCTCGACGACATGGATATCGACTCTTTTCTGGAAGACAGAATAGCGAGCTACAAAACGTTATTCCCCACCCTCGATCCGGCCAATTTCGTTGAGGCAGGCCTGGTCAGCAATCTCTGCTGAAGGAGGTACAGGCATGAAAGGTATACGTGCCACCGACGAGGACAAGAGGATGCTCAAACAGCTCGACCTCAACCGGTTCGTCCAGGAACACCTGAATCTGAAGCCACAGGGGCGCTCGGGAGGCATCACCTACTATTTCTCACCCCTCCGAAGGGAGAACAAGCCTTCCTTCACCATCGAGTGCTATCGCGGCGAGTGGCGTTGGAGGGACTGGGGCGGAGACGACGAGGATCGGGGGGATATCATCGAGCTTGTCGAGCGTGTCCATCGCGTCAACTTTCTTGATGCGTTGAGAATTCTGTTCTCCAAGGAATACCCCGCGGCATACTACGAACGGGAGGCGGAGACCGAGAAGCGCGACCGGCACGCGAAAATCGCCTACGCGCGGCGGCTTTATACCAAGCTTCTCAAGGTGAACAGTATCGACACCGTCAGCGCCTACTTCCGGGAGCGGGGAGTCGCCTATCATTTCCCCATAGGCTGCGCACTCTACAACGGCTTCAGGGAAAAGCGGGTCTATCTCGCCACGCCCGTTCCCACCCCGTGGAACCTTACGGCCCTGGAATGCCGGGAACTTAAAGGGGAAGGCAGGAAGACCCTCGGTGCGGGTAGCCTCTGGTTCTTTGAACGGGACCCAAGAAGAATACTCATCACCGAGAGCATCCTTGATTGCCTGGCCGGCGAGATCGTGCTGGACGACAGGGAGATATCACTCTGCGCCCTCAACAGCGCCGCTTATGTGAACCAACTCGGTGACTTCCTCAAAGAGCATGACCCTGATGAGGTCTGGCTCGCCACCGACAACGACCGACCGGGAATGACGGCCAGAGATAAGGCGATAGAGACGATATCCCGGACGAAGGCACAGATTGTCCTGGTCGAAGATCACTTCCGGGCAGGCGTAAAAGACCTGCACAAACTGCTCGTCGCAAATTCATAGAGAGAACAGAAGAATCGGGAGGAGGCCATGAAACAGAGACATCTCGTGCGCCCGCGCCATCCATCGAGAACCGGCAAACGGCGGAAGGGCTACCATAGGCCGACCGAAAAGAGACTCCTACTAAGAATACTGAAGGAAGAGGATGATTCTTCCTTCCCAGCCTGTAATGGAGGCATCATGAGAATCAAACTGAAAGAATATTACGACAGAATGGAACAAGCGGTTTCCGCGATCCTCACCAATGCAGATGTCCGCGATTACCTCAAAAAGATGGCCCTTTTCAGGACTTACAGCTTCGCAAACACGCTCTTCATAGTCTTGCAGAGGCCGTCCGCTACGCGTCTCGCGGGACTCAGGACATGGAACCGTTTGGGGCGGTACGTGAAGAAGGGGGAAAGAGGCATAATGATCTTCGCCCCTATGTTCAACAGGCAGAAAAAGCAAAACTCGGTGGATGGAGAGCCGGACATCGTGGAAGAAGGCAGCGCAACCGCCGAAGTAAATGGGACTCGTCTTATCGGGTTCAAAGCGGTGTACGTGTATGACATATCGCAGACTGATGGAGCAGCGATCACCTGTGGTGCGCTCCATCGATCGACTGAGTTTATTGTATCGGGAGACGTGGACGTCCGCTCACTTTTCGGATGGATCATGCAGCTGAGTCCCGTGCCGGTGAAATTCCGGACCATAGCCGGCACTAGCAGGGGATACTACGACGCCTTGGCCGATGAAATCGTCCTTTCTGATTCTCTCACCGATATGGAGAAGCCGAGAACACTTATTCATGAGATCGCCCATAAGCTCGCTCTGGCGGGGAACGAACACGATTTGAGTTACGAGGAAAGGCCAATGGCGGAAGTCATCGCGGAGGGCGCGGCGTTCGTGGTGTGCAGCTACCTCGGCATCGACACTGCCGCTTGCTCTTTCTCCTACGTGGCTGCCTGGGGAAAAGACCTCAAGAAGATCATGTCCTGGGGATCCGCCGTGATGCGTGTAGCGAACCGGATCATCGATCTCTTCGGTGCAGCCGGAGAAGACGAGAAAGAGGAAGCTGCCTGAGTGAAACGGTCCGGTCACAATAGGCGCGATCTTCATCACAAGCTCGAAGACCTTGGATTTCATTCCGAAAATCTTAGGCCTCATGAGATAACCGACGATGCCATAAACCTCAAGGGTGGCTCAAGCCACCCTTTTTTCTTGGGTACTATCCAGCAACATAGGGCAAGAAGGAAATGGCATCACTGCCAGCACTGGTGGCCGTCCGAATATACTCATACCTCCCAAATACGACTTACGTTCTGTCCGGTCCTCTGCCTCACCCGGAGGCAGTGAGGCTTCATCGATTCATTCAATGTCGATCAGACCCTCTTCAACGCTAATCGCAACAGCCTGGGCCCTCGTTACCGCATGGACCTTTTGCATTATGTTCTGAACATGGTATTTTACCGTGCGTTCGCTGATCTTCAGGATTTCAGATATCTCCCAATTGGATTTTCCCGCCATCACCCACTTCAGCACTTCCTTCTCCCTCGCCGAGAGCCCCGGATCCGGTGCCACCCTGTGGGACTTCTCGCGCATTATGCGAACCAGGGCCTGATGCAGATGGGGCACGATGCGGCGCAGGATGCTGCATGTCCTCAGAACCCTTTTCATCGACCTTCCGCCGAAGGAAAAGAGGGACGCCATCTTGCCGGACTCGGTCTTAAGACCGTATGAGTAACCTGTTTTTAGGCCGTGGTCTTCAGCGAGGGTCACGAACTGCTCGTGCCCGGTGTGCTTTTCGTACGAGTCCGACCAGTACTGAACGCCAAAATGGAGGCGATGTTCCATCAAAACGGGATCGACCTTGTCAAGTCGTTCGGAGAGGTAGAGATCGAGCCATGCAGAAGGGTAACTTACGTTAACCATATGGTATGGTTCTGCGCTGCTGCAATTCGAACCGGAAAGTACGCACAAGGCGAACTCAAAGGGAATCAAGTCCTGAAGGCTGGGAACGAGCTGTCGAAAATCCTCTTCGGTTCCGCAACGGATGCTGCGGTCGATGATTTCCAGAAGGAGATTGGCTTCTCTTCTTTGGAGCAAGGCAGGAACCTCTCGCAAACAGGTA
>MVRP01000069.1 GCA_002067405.1 Syntrophorhabdaceae bacterium PtaU1.Bin034
AGCCTACCCGGAAATGCCACCATCCGGGGAAGGAACGGCCGAAAGGAGCAGAACAACGAATGGACCTGACCGAACCATCTGCTTCTCTCAACATCTTATCTTCTTAACCTCTCAACTTCTTCTCTTCTCATCTTCTCATCTGTCGCAGTCTCCCATTACATAATCCAGGCTCCCCAATATCGCGATCAAATCAGGAACCATCCTTCCCCGGCACAGCAGCGGCACGGTCTGCAGGTGAGCGAACGAAGGGGTCCTTATCCTTGTGCGGTACGAAATCGTGTTCCCGTCGCTCACTAGATAATACGAGTTGTTCCCCTTTGCAGCCTCTGTCCCCACTGCGGCCTCTCCCGGGGGGACAACCGGACCCCAGCTCACACCGAGAAAATGGGTGATGAGGGTCTCTATATCCTGCATTGTTTTGTCTTTCACCGGCGGTGTGGCGAGAGGATGTGTGGATTTGTAAGGACCTTCCGGCATGTGTTCCAGGCACTGTTCGATTATGCGCAGGCTCTGGCGCATCTCTTCGACCCGTACCACCGCCCTGTCATAGCAGTCGCCGTGGTCTGCCGTGGGGATATCAAACTCGAACCGTTCGTAGCCTGAGTAAGGCCGCTTTTTTCGGAAATCCCATTCGAAGCCGCATGACCGAAGGTTGGGGCCTGTCCATCCCCAATCGATGGCATCGTCAAGGCCGAACCTCCCTACCCCTTTGGTGCGGGCCTTCACGATGCGGTTTTTCAGGACTACCGTGTCGTATTCCTTAAGCCGCTTTGGCATGTACTCAAGAAAGTCCCGCACCAGTCCATCCCATCCTTGAGGCAGGTCGGCTGCAACCCCGCCGACGCGAAACCATCCCGGATGCATGCGGAAGCCGGAGATTGCCTCAATGATCCGAAAGACCTCTTCCCTGTCGTAGAAGGTAAAGAAGACGGGGGAAAGAGCCCCCAGGTCCTGGGCAAAAGTCCCGTACCAGACGAGGTGGCTGCCTATCCGAAAAAGCTCCGCCATCATTATCCTTATGACCTTTGCCCTGTCCGGAACATCGATGTCGGCGAGCTTTTCCACTGCGAGCACGTACGGAAATTCATTGAGCACGCCGGCAAGATAATCGATGCGGTCCGTATAGGGAATGTAGGTGTGCCATGTCTGCCGCTCCCCCATCTTTTCCTGTCCCCGATGGTGATAACCGATGTCAGGCACCGCATCCAGGATCTCCTCGCCGTCCATTTCAAGCATCATCCTGAATACGCCGTGTGTCCCCGGATGATGGGGGCCAAGATTAAGAAACATGAAATCCGTGTCTTCCCCATGTCTCGTCATACCGAACTCTTCCGGCTTGAATGAGAGTGCTGCCTGTTCCGCCTCTTCCTTTTCCTCCGGCAGTTGAAACTGCCCCATCTCTGTTGCCCGCGCAGGATGCTCCTTACGAAGGGGATGACCTACCCACCTCGGAGGTGACAGAATACGCCGCAGATCAGGATGGCCCTGAAAGGCGATACCGAACATATCCCACGCCTCCCGCTCGTACCAGTTGGCCGAAGGCCAGATATCGACAATGCTGGGCAAGGATGCCGCATCCTCCTTTAACGCCACCTTTATGCGGACGTCTTCATTGCGCTCGAAGGAGAGCAGATGATAGACAACGGTAAAGGCGCTTTCCGGCTGGCCGTGGCGATTTGCCCTGAGACGCTCATCGATGGCAGTGAGATCGTAAAGCATCCGATACGGCCCGGGAAGGTCATTTTTCAGATAATGTAATATGTCGCGGGCCTGATCCCGAGCGACCCAGGCCGTTGGTATCCCGTCGCGGGTGATCTGCTCCGTAATCGATCCTGCTCCGAATCGGTCTTCAAGCTCTCTCACGACGGAGCGTTCCTTATCCATCGGCCTCCCTTTCAGTGTCCGCCAAAGGACCATATCTCCTCAGGCGGTCCGAGGAGTGTCTGGCTTTGCCTGGCCGCCCGTTTTAAATCCCGCATCGATCCCATTTCGGGCTTTTCCACCCTGTCCCGGCCGACTACCCAGCTTAAAGGGCGCCTTTCCCGTTCAACGGCCTGTTGGAGCAGCATCAGGCCTTCAATAAGCGCATCGGGCCGGGGCGGACAGCCGGGGACGTACACATCCACGGGAAGAAAGGTGTCTACGCCTTGCACGACACTGTAAATGTCAAACATGCCGCCTGAATTCGCGCATGAACCCATCGATATTACCCAGCGCGGCTCCATCATCTGGTCGTAAAGCCGCTTGATGACAGGCGCGACCTTCACGAACACTGTCCCTGCGACGATCATCAGGTCTGCTTCCCGGGGGCTTCCCCGCAGCACCTCTGCCCCGAACCGGGCCAGGTCATATTTCGGAGTCACACTCGCTGCCATTTCTATGTAGCAGCAAGAACTTCCGAAGTTAAGCGGCCAAAGGGAATTCTTCCGGCCCCAGGCGACAAGGTCATGGAGCCGGGCAGTCAAAACACCGGAGATTCCTGGGGGTGATTGAACTCGCGGAGACGTCGTTTCCCTGGCTCTCCGAATCATTTACGCCTGCCACTCTTCTCTGTCCGTTGAAAAACCGCCCAGTCCAGAGCGCCCTGCCTCCAGAGATAGGCCAGGGCAACGAGCAGTATGCCGATGAAGACAAGCATCTCTACGAACCCTACCCATCCCGTATCATAGAGCGTGACCGCCCATGCAAAGACAAATATCGTTTCCACATCGAAGATCACGAAGAACATGGCTATGAGATAATAGTTGACGTCAAAACGTATCCTGGCCGATCCTGTCGGGGTGATGCCCGACTCATACGGCTCTCCGGTTCCCTTTGCCGTCTGGCGGGGCCCGAGCAGGTATGACGCTACCAGCATCAAAGTCACGACAAGAAGGACACCTGCGAAGTAAACGGCGAGCGGCCAAAACGGTGTCTGTCCCGCCTGAATTTCCATAGTCCTCCGTGAGAAGAAATACGAGGCCCTTCCGGTCCGGCGAGTCTCAGGCTAAATATTGTTCCCTCATCAGGGTTTGTCAATTAAAGGCTGAACTTACAGGCAGAACTGGAGCAGCAGGACAAAAGCCGGCCCGTCTACGTGTCGAGCCCGGATGCCGCTTCCCTATCACACAGAAAAGACAGGTCTCCGTGATGCGGCCTGACAAGGGAGGCGGGCAAAAGCGGATCTCTTTCTTTTGCTACCCGTCCCAACACGGCCGCCTTTGCTTTTCCCGCCACAAGAAAGAGTATATTCCGCGCAGCGTTTATCATCGGCAATGTGAGGGTTATACGGGCTTCCCTTCCCTCCCCTGCAGGAACTGCGCGCGCAAGACGTGTGCTTTCATGAATGACCGGTGAACCGGGAAAGAGTGAAGCGGTGTGGCCGTCCTCCCCCATACCGAGCATCGCCAGGTCCAGCGCGGGTGCCGCCCCGTCCGAACCCGAGCCGAGAATATCCCACAGGAGACCCTCGTATTCCTCGGCTGACATCTCAGGGTCAATGCCTTCGACGGCGAACGGATACACATTCTCTGCAGGTATGGGGACAGCATCGAGAAGTGTCTCCCTGATCATTCCGTAATTGCTGCGGTCATCGTTATAGGGAACGAAGCGCTCATCCACGAGGAAGATATGGATGTTTCTCCAGGTAAGGTCCTTCGCCTCCCTGCCTATCCGCAGGTAAAGGTCGACCGGTGTTCTCCCGCCCGACAGGGCCGCGGCGAAGCGCCCCCGTTCCGAAACGGCCGTCGCTGCCAGGGCCCGGAACCGCTCCAGAGCGAACTTGCCCATCTCTTCCCCGGTCTCGAACACGAGTATGGACCTGCCGCTGCCGGCCCGTCGGATCACCTGGTGAGCCATCTCCTTCCCTCCTGCTCCATCAGGCGTTCTGCGGCTGCCGGTCCCCATGTGCCTGCGCGATAATTCGGAAAATCATCGGGAGGAATACTCTCCCATCTCTCATCGATCGGGTCCACCACGGACCACATTTCCTCGATGGTATCTTCCCGGACGAAGAGGGTCAGATCGCCTCTCATCAGGTCAAGGAGGATTTGCTCGTATGCTTCGTGGTGGGGCGTCTTGAAGGCCTCTTTATAGCTGAAATCCATGCGGACCGGATAAACCTGGTTGGACGAGTAGGGGTATTTGACCAAGAACCGCAACGAGATAACTTCGTCCGGCTGAATGGTGAGGAAGAGAACATCAGGGTCCAGAACATCGCAGGTTCTTCCGAAAAGCCTCAGCGGAAGACGCTTGAACTGTATGCAAATCTCCGTGATGCGCTTGGCAAGCCGCTTGCCCGTTCTCAGGTAAAAGGGAACGCCCGCCCACCTCAGGTTGTCGATGTAGAATTTGCCCGCAAAAAAGGTGGCCGTACGGGAGGCGGCCGCGACATTGGGCTCCCGCCGGTAGCCGGGTTCATCCCTGTCCCCGACTCTCCCTTCACCGTATTGGCCCCGGACCATATAACGGTCGATGTAGTCGGCATCCACCGGCCTTATCGATCTCATGATCTTGACCTTCTCGTCTCTTATGAGATCAGGGGTGAAGCCGCTAGGGGCCTCCATCGCCATAAGGCTGAGAAGTTGAAGCAGGTGGTTCTGGAGGATATCTCTCACCACCCCGGCCTTCTCGTAAAAGACTCCCCGGTGCTCGATGCCGATGTCCTCCGCCACTGTTATCTGGACACTGTCCACGTAGCGCCTGTTCCAGACCTCCTCGAAGATCGTGTTCGAGAAGCGGAAAAAGGTAATATTTTCAACAGGCTCCTTTGCAAGGTAATGATCTATGCGGTAGATTTGCTTTTCGTCAAAAGCGCCTGTGAGCAATCTGTTCAGCCGGGCTGCCGATTCCCGGTTCTCGCCGAATGGTTTCTCGACAACGATTCTCGCATCCCACAACCCTTTACAGAGTGCGTGATCCTTCAGCTTCTCGACTGCGAGAGGCACTGCATGAGGAGGCACTGCCATGTAGTAGATAACGTCTTTTGTCCCGGTCGATGCGGGAATGCCGACCCGGTCAACACGTTCCCTCAGCCTCTCGAAGCTGTCGCTCTTCTCGAAGGAACCGCAAAGATAGAAAAGATGGCCACTGAAATCTTCCCAGACGCTTTTTTCGACGGCTCGCTGATCGGATGCCCGGATTGCCTCTTCCATCACCTTACGATACCGGGCGTCATCCAGTTCAAGCCGATCGAACGCCAGTATGGAGAAGTCCCTGGGCAGCTCTTTCTCTTTGAAGAGGTGAAAGAGGGACGGAATGAGCTTCCTCCGGCTCAGGTCACCTCCGCCGCCAAAAATGACAAGGGTAAAAGGATGTAATTCCGTCTCTGACAGCCTTATATCACAGGTCTGCAAATACCGGCTGTCTACGATGATTTCGTCGGACATGGGAAGACCGGTTACCTTATGAGGGAATTCCAATCCTGCGAGAATTTCTCCATCCCCTTGTCCGTAAGGTCGTGTCGTATATGGTAATCCCGCCAATCTTTCACAAGGTCTACCTCCTCATAGGGGATGGGTTTCAAGCCCCGCGGATCATATCGGTAATCAGGACCGGGCAGAAAGACCCTTTTCTCGCCCCATTCCTTCAAAATATTGAAAGGTGCGGTAATGATGTCGGACCCGAGTTGGATCGCACAGAGTATATGATCCAGGTTCCTCACGCTGGCGGTCAGGACCTCGACATGGCCATCTCCGTCCCGATACATCCTGATGATGTGAGCAATGACATCCATGCCGTTCTCACCCCTGTCATCGAGCCTGCCGATGAAGGGCGAGACGAACACCTCTTCCCGGCGCGCTCCCTTCGTTGCGGCATAGACCGCCGCGGCCTGGTCCTGGCTGAAGCAAAGCGTCATGTTGACCCGCAGCCCTTCTTTAAGCGCCTGAGACGCAGCCTTGAGACCTTCCGTCGACGTGGGAAACTTGATGTGGCCGTTCGGTATCCAGCCGAACATCTCCCTGCCCTGTTCCAGCATCTTCTCCGCTGTGGTCACGGCGTCCGCATATACCTCTATCGAGATGGAGCCTTTCGGGATCATTGCGGAGATTTGCCTCACCACATCCCGGTAGTAGTCGGTAATTTCCTCTCTGGCAAATTTCTCACCCTTTTCCAGGCGCTCGCGTACGCCGGGATTTTTCGACATGAGGGTCGGATTTGTCGTCTGGCCGTCCAGGAACCCCAGTATATTGATCGCTTCCCTCGTCTCCTCGGGATTCGCACCGTCCAAGAATATCCTTGTCTTAAGGTTTTCCGGTCTCATAAGAGCTCCTTTACCTTTTTTACTATAGCCGCTTTCGAAATCTGTTCGTAATCGAGGAGTTCCGCGGGCTTCCCGCTCCTTGGGATCTTTCGCACGGCAAAAGAGCAGACAGGTATCGGCTCGGCCGCAAGGGCACTCCTTACCGCTTCACCCAGGCCCCCTTCCGCGTGATGGTCCTCTGCCGTCACCACCGCTTTCACTTCCCCAACGGCCTTTTTCAGTTCGGCCTCGTCGACCGGCTTGATCGAGTAGAGGTCGATGACCCTGATGTCGATTCCTTCCTTTTTCAGCTCCTCATGCGCTTTGAGGGCCTCGAACAGCGTGATGCCCGCGGCAACGACCGCTACCCGGTCACCTTCGCTTCTTTTAAGCACCTTATTTCCGCCTATGGGGAATTCCTCGGACGGGTCATAGATGACGGGGGTCGTGCCCCTCGTAGTGCGAAGGTAGACAATGCCCCGGTGGTTCGCTGCCTGTTCTACCAGCTTCTCGGTTGAGACAGCATCCGCAGGATAGAGGACCACGCTGTCGATAATGCTGCGGAACATGGCCAAATCCTCGAGACCCATTTGTGACGGACCGTCCTCGCCAATGGAAACACCCGCGTGCGACCCCGTGAACTTAATGTTCACGTTCGAATACTGGCTCATCCGTATCTGGTCGAAGGCACGGGTAAAGAAGGCGGCAAAGGTGGAAACGAAAGGTAATTGTCCCCTTGCATAGAGTCCCACTGCAGTCCCCACCATATTCTGTTCTGCAATGTACATCTCGAAGTAGCGATCCGGGTACGCCTCCTGGAAAATCTCCGCGTAGGTCGAATTATTCACCTCGCCGTCGAGGACCACCATCTCTGGATAGGCAGGATAGAGGCGTTTGATCGCATTGCCGTATGCCTTTCTGGTGGCCACCGCCTCTCCTTGCTTGTACGACGGTCCCGAAACACCCTGTCTCGCCGGCCTATCCGGTCTCAGGTCCTGCGGCTGCGCTATCGTTCCCCGGATCGACCTGTCGAGCGGTTGCAGAAGGCTGATCGCTTCGTCCACGTCCTCCTTTTTCAACGCCTTTCCGTGCCATCCGTTCTTATTCTCGACCGCAGGGACCCCCTTGCCTTTCACGGTCCGGGCAATAATCATGGTTGGCTTGTCCTTAACCTCGCCCGCCTTCTCAAAGGCACGCGCTGTTTCATCAAGATTGTGGCCGTCGATGACGATCGCCTCCCATCCGAAAGACTCGGCTCTCTTCCGATATACCCCTACATCCCAGCCGTACATCGTCTCCCCCCTCTGGCCGAGGCGGTTCACATCAATGATGCCCACCAGGTTGTCCAGTCTGTAACGGGCGGCTATTTCCATGGCCTCCCAGTTCGAGCCTTCCGCCGTTTCGCTGTCACCCATCAGCACGTATGTCCTGTAAGGCAGCTTGTCCAGATACTTGCCGTTGAGCGCCATCCCGACACCGATGGACAGACCCTGGCCGAGAGACCCGGTAGCGGCATCAACGTAGCGAAAATTGGGCGTCGGATGGCCCTCCAGAGGACTGCCGAAGGTTCGGTACTCCATCAGTTCCTCTTCGGTGATCTGGCCCGCCGCAGCCCAGAGTGCGTACAGAAGCGGCGAAGCATGGCCCTTTGAGAGGACCAGGCGATCATTATTGGGCAGGCCGGGCCTTGCCGGATCAAACCGAAAAAAGCCGCCGAACATAAGAACAGCCATGAAATCCGTTGCAGACAGCGACGATGTCGGATGTCCCGAACCCGCCTTTGTCGTCGACACAAGAATGTAATAACGGATCAATTTTGCCAGCCCTTCTAAGTGAGCCAGAGATTCACGGTTCATGCTGTTCCTCCTGCTGTCCCCTTTACTCTTTCCCCGGTCCGGTGCCGTGTTAACTGACGGGATTACTGCTGACAACACGCCGCCTTCAAAAAGGTGAGAAGACAGGGCGATGCCGGACGCATATAGGTTATATAATTCTGGGAAAGGGCGGGGTCAACCGGGGACGGTCAGTGTTCGTGGTCCTCAAACGCATCGGTGAGGCAGTTGTACAGTTTTTGCTTTGTCAAAGACGGCCATGGCATCCACCCCACTTTTCCCTTGACACTCAAACGGATTTTGTATACAGTTTGAAGAAATGATATTTTCGGGAAGGCAGATTTGACCGGGCACATAAATCCTTACATGAGCAATAACATGACCATATCGCTTGATCTGGTACTGGTCCTTGTATGCGCTACCTACCGGTTTACACCGTTGTAGGCCTTAGACGGTACATAAGGGCCCCTGCCGGTGTGAACCGGCAGGGGCTTTTTTTATTCATTTATATTCTCGAAGGAGGTTAATGTCATGCGGTGCAGCGGAGCGGAGATCATCATCAGATTGTTGGAGCGTGAAGGCATCACGATAGTCAGCGGCATTCCTGGAGGCGCCAACCTCCCCCTTTACAACGCGCTCTACAAGAGCCCGATACGCCATATCCTCGCACGACACGAACAGGGCGCAGGCTTTATTGCCCACGGGATTGCCCGGTCAACCGGCAAGACTGCCGTCTGCTTCGCCACATCGGGGCCCGGCGTCACCAATCTTGTCACTGCGATAGCCGACGCCAAGCTCGATTCCGTCCCCCTCGTCTGCGTCACCGGCCAGGTGCCTACCTCGATGATCGGGACGGATGCGTTTCAGGAGGTCGATACTTACGGCATGACCCTCCCCATCGCAAAGCACAATTTTCTCGTAAAGACAGCCCGGGAATTACTCACAGTGATCCCCCGGGCCTTTGCCATTGCCTCCAGCGGCCGGCCCGGACCCGTTGTCGTCGATGTGCCGAGAGACGTCCAGCTTGAAGAGATCGAGGTCGATGCGTGGCCCGGACCCGTCGAATCGCACGGTTCCTGCGATACGGATGTCGATGCTGACGCGGCGGAAGCCGCGGCAAAAATGATAAACAGCGCACGAAAGCCGGTCATATATGCCGGGGGAGGCATTATCAGGTCCGGGTGCCATGAGCAGCTATGCCGGCTGGCAAGGAAAAACTCCATCCCTGTTGCCCTCACACTCATGGGTCTCGGATCGTTCCCTCCTCATGACCCTCTTTACCTTGGCATGCTCGGGATGCACGGCGCCCCCTGGACAAACATAGTGCTTGACGAGGCCGATCTGTTGCTCGCCCTCGGGGTGAGGTTCGACGACCGGGCCGTGGGCAGGGCAAAGGAATTCTGTCCGAACGCTTCGATCATCCATGTTGATATCGACAATGCGGAAATCCACAAGATAAAAAGGGCTGATCTCTCTATTGTGGCAGACGTGGGCTCGACCATGGGCCGGATCGTTCCCCTCATTGAATCCAATGGCCGGCAGGACTGGATGGCTCGTATTTCAGAAATCAAGTCTGTTTTTCAGCAGCCGGTTATCAGGAAAAACGGGGGTCTTCATCCGACCGAGGTCATCAGGGCAGCACATGACATGGCTCCTCCCGATACCATTGTCTGTACGGATGTCGGCCAGCACCAGATGTGGGTCGCCCAGACCTATCCTGTTACCGGACCCGGGTTATTCCTGACATCAGGGGGTCTGGGGACCATGGGGTTCGGCCTCCCGGCGGCCATAGGGGCGTCCCTTGCCAACCCGGGGCGCCGCGTGCTCTGTATAAGCGGCGACGGCTCATTTCAAATGAACATCCAGGAATTGGCGACATTGGCAGAGCTTGCCCTTCCCGTCACGATACTGGTAATGAACAACGGTCACCTGGGCCTTGTTCGTCAGCAGCAAGAGCTGTTCTACGGGCAGCAATACATTGCATCCAGGTTCGACGTGGAGCTTGATTTTGCGGGCATCGGCCGTCAATTCGGGATTCCCGGGTATCGGATAAGCGGGTCCGACGGGGTTGGATACACCCTGCAAAAGACCTTTTTCGATCCCGGTCCTTCCATTGTCGACGTAAGAATCCCTCATCTGGAAAACGTGTTCCCCATGGTGCCTCCCGGAGCTGCGAACAGGGACATGATAGGCGTCGAAGGCATTCCTTTCCTTCCGCTCAAGTAGTATAATTTCTCTATTGATGGGGGTACAAAGATGAAAAGACTGTCCTTGATAAGCTTGTTCGTTCTTGTGGGTCTTTCGGTCGTTATACCCGCTCCTGCTTCTGCCGGGCACGGCCACGGATGGTACTCCGCGGGATGGTTTGCCGGTGGTCTTGCCCTCGGAGCAATGATCGGGGCTTCGGCGCGGCCTTACTACTATTATCCCACCCCGGTGTATGCTTATCCATCGCCTGTGTATGTCTATCGTTCGCCCGTCTACACCTACCCGTCGACCGTGTACGTGACGCCTGATCCTCCCGGCCGGGCGTACGCATATCCTGACCCGGCCTTTACTTCAAAGAGCCAGAATCCTCCGGGCGAGTGGGTGACAGTTCCCGGCCAATGGGTTGGCGGGAAGTGGGTTCCTGAGCACAAGGCCTGGGTCCCGCTGAATCCGTAACCGGTTTATGTGCCCTTCAAATCCGAGCGGACAATCATATCTACGACTTCTTCGTCGGTCGTTTGTCTGAAATCCTCGTAGTATGCCCCAACAGCGATAAAATCATCGGGCATGAGAAGACAGATGAAATCATCGGCCATATCCTCCAGTTCCTCGGCTGTATCGAGGGGGGCAACAGGAATGGCAACAACGAGTCGTTCCAGTTCCGCCTTTCGCAGCGTTTCGATCGCCGCTTTCATGGTTGATCCCGTGGCAACTCCATCGTCAACAAGAATGACTGTCCTCCCCTTGAGAGGGGGAAGATTTTTTCCGTTCCGGTACAGCTCGATTCTTTTCGCAATCTCTTTCTTCAGGACCTCATTCTGCTGCTCAATATAGCTCTGTGGTATTCCGTAATGAGAGAGCAGGAAATCGTTGACGACCCTTACGCCTGTCTCTGCAACCGCCCCTATTGCCAGCTCGGGCTGTCCCGGAAACCCTATTTTTCTGACTATAAACACATCCAGGCTCGCCTTCAGCATCTCTGCCACGGCAAATCCAACGACTACCCCTCCTCTCGGAAGCGCCAGAACCAACAGCCCTTCCCTGCCTCTGTAATCCAGCAGCCTTTCGGCAAGCTTCCTTCCTGCCTCTGCCCTGTCCGCAAATACCGCCATAACCTTTCTATCTTTTTATCTTCTTTGTCTTCCGTCAGGTGTAATTGGCGACTTCTTCACCCTTCTTGTCGCTCAGCACGCCTGCCGCTTCAGCGGCCCTGACATCATCCGTACGAACCCAGAACAGAACCCCGCCATCCAGGACCCCGTTCTTGTAGAATTCCGCTATCTCGTCGGGCACGTCGAACGTCAAAAGCGCTTCCTTAAGGCCGCCTTTTCGAGTACGCTTGGCTTTTTTTGCCTCTCCGGTCATCACCGACGCCATTTGTCCTGCAACATAGACAGCGCCGACATCCGGCATGGTGAGAGGCTGCCGACCGGACAGAAGCTGATCGAGACCTTGAACAGCCTCTCCTCCGAGCCTTCGTGTCTTATCAACATTCGCCGTCTTGAAGTTGACATCCATACTACCTTTCGCCGTCAGTTCCTGCACAATGACGTTCATATCACGCTCATCGAATTTTCTCTCAAGTAGTTCTTCGACAGCACTCCTTGCTTCCCGATAGCCTTCAAATAGCGCAAAAATAGTTCTCATTTGAGCGCTCCTTTGTCTAATACCCTGTGCTTGGCGTATTGGGGACGGGTAGTCGGTTTAGCCGGGTCACCTTCTTCGTTTCTCACTGCCCACCTCTCCTCGCTTCAATAACGGAAGATAGCGGCAACAGGTCCTCTATCCGGAACCTTCTCCGGGGCCAGGACGAAAGCGGTCCCTCCATGCAAAAACGTATGAGCTGCGGTAAAATCGAGCAGGTCAACGGTACCGGTGCCCGGCTTGTCTTCTATCCGGACCGTGCCGTCGGCCGCGTCGAATTTACCCCAAAGTTCCGTAGCATCAGAAAGAAAAGAGACATCTGTCCTCCCATAGAAAGCGGCCGGCACTATTTCCTTTATGTCACGGGAGGTGCTGGATGTGCCCAGAAGGGATTTATAACGGTCGAGAGCAAGACGGCGGACTCCCTGGAAATGTCTTTCTGCAATCGACCAGGCTGTTTTGAAAAGCTCGTCGTCTGATACTTCTGCCGGGTCCGCTACTACAGTTTCAGACAAGAGGTGCGGGTACTTATTCACTTCCCTGTAAAGAGCAGGCAGATAATCCGTTCCTGCGAGCACAAGCGGCACTTTTTCGCCGGCAAGCAACTCGTCTATGCCCGTACGAATCTCCTGAAAGTGCTTCAGGACAAGATTTCGTGATCTGTCGGATGAACCGGGCGGGAAAGGCAGGTCGTCCGGGAGGCCGGTGCTCTCCAGTGCCTTTGCAAGAATGTTTGGCATTGAAGCCGGATCTACCATGCTCATGCCTCCCGGGGTCCCGTGAAACAGACGGGTCTCTCTCACGCTCAGGGCGAGCACGTAGAACTGGCTGTTTCCCGAAAAGAGAGGCAACAGAGGTTTCAGGTGAAAGCTGTCGGATACGATGGCCGTCTCTCTTGGACTGTAGGAAAGGTGAAAATACCGGAAAAAGCCGGGAGACAGAAAAACCGCGAGCCCATGATCCTGATGCTGCCAGAACAAGTCATTGGCAGGATCGAGGAGTTCCCGTGCCGGCCGGAGGAACCCGGTTGAATCAACGGATCGAAGGCCCATCAAAGCGAGTTGCTCTTCGCTCTTATGTAAAAGGTTGCCAAACTTTGTCCTGTCGAGTTTCTCTTCTGTTGCGATGCGATGGGTTTGAAGAAATATGGAAACACAAGGAACGGCGTGTTCACCTACGAGTCGCTTCAATGTCTGCTTTGACAGCCTTTCCACCCGTCCCCCTTTTTGCTGTCCCGGCTCTCACTCATGCTCACGTTTTGGACGCCTGTCTGCTTTTCTGTCGCTCGGCCATGATCGACCTCCTGCTTATTGCCTCGGTTTACGTTCCAATATAAGTCTTTATCGTCCTGTGTCAAGCGAGGAAGGGTCGGGCCGACCGGTGCTAAAGAGTCCCGGATCCCGACGGACGGTGGTGGTCCGGCCCACGGGGATTCTACCTGGGCCGGTCTATTCCGGGTGCAGGTCTTTGGCCGGTTGTGACAAAAGCGAGGTAGTCGGAGATGATTTCCCGGTGATCGAAGGCGAGTTGTTCCGGCAGGGCCTCGGGAGAGAAGACGCGCGCGTCCTTTGCATCGTCGGCAGCCTTGAGGCTTCCGTCGCCCTTACCGAGGTAAACGATGCTCACGGTATGGCCCCTCGCGTCTCTCGACGGTTTCCCGTAGACATAAAGCATCTGCCGAAGCGTCACCACGAGGGAGGTCTCCTCCAGCGCTTCTCTCACCGCTGCCTGTTCGAGCGGCTCGCCGACATCGACGAAACCGCCCGGAAGGGCCCAGCCGTGGGGCTCGTTCTTTCTCTCGATAAGGACGATGCCCCCCTGGTATTCAATGATCACGTCGACAGCAATGAGGGGAGTGACCGGTCTCGCCATATTATTTTACAAATATAGGCTATTATGCTATTTATAGCAACAGCTGCGGCAATCAAGACAGATCCCGGGGGCCCACTTGAGCGATTTTCATATTATCGACAGCCATTCTCACTGGGGCCCTTCCCTCACGCTCGGCTCCAATGTGTCAACCCGGGAGCTGCTTAATCAGATGGAGGGCGCAGGCATAGACCGCGTCATTATCATCCCCTTCCCATCCACCGCCATTATGAGCAACGAGATCAACATACGGCTCCTCAATGAGACAAAAAGGGTTCCTCAATTCATTCCGAACTTTTACATCCGCGAGGATTTTCCTCTCATTCCCGATGAATATTGCGGCGGTAAATGGCACTGGATGAGAGGTATTCAGGATTCGGCTTCAAATTACGAAGTGCTTGCCGACAAGGAGCTTCCCGAGGTCATCGGCAATCTGACAAGAATAGGCAAACCGATCATTTTTGAGGAGGAATTGTCGTTCACCGAGCGCTTTGTGGAGATGGCCCCCGAGCTTCCCCTGATTATCCCGCACATGGGCTTGCTCGGCGGGAATCCGTCCGATTTTCTCGATGCTTTTAAGGAAAAGACCAACGTTTATTTCGATACCGCCCTCAGCTCAACGGGCACGATAATGGAATTCTTTGAAAAGATAGGACCGCAAAGGATTCTGTTCGGATCGGACGTTCCTTTCGGGTACATGGCAACCGAGCTTTCAAAGGTCATTGCCCTGCGAATCCCTGACCCTGACAAACAGCTCATTCTTGCGGACAATATCATCAGATTGGCCGGGCTTGACGATAAGGCGGCGATGCGCTAGGCACGGACGGCAATTGCCTCGATCTCGATGCGCGCCGACCGGGGAAGACCCGAGACCTGGACCGTGGAGCGGGCAGGCCGGTGATCGCCAAAGAAATCAGCGTACAGCGAATTTACCAGTTGAAAATCAGCAAGGTCCACCAGGAAAATAGTTGTTTTCACCACACTCTCCACGCTCAAACCTGCGGCCTCGACGATGGCCCTGATATTCGCCAGCACCTGTTTGGTTTCCTCTTCGATTCCGCCGCCTACCAGATTTCCGGACACAGGGTCCAACCCTATTTGCCCTGAAAGAAACAGGACCTCCGAAGGGATGGCCGCTATTCCCTGGGAATACGGGCCTATTGCCCCCGGCGCCTTATCGGTTGTAACTGTCTTCATAGAAACCCTCCATTATCTATATCTATCCTATTCCCGCATACACGCCAATGTGATATGCCACGACACCACCAAGGAAGGATATGGCAAGCATAAACAGGAATGATGAGAGAAACCATTTCCAGCTCCCCATCTCCTGCTTCATTACGGCGACAGTAGCCGCACACGGGACAAAGAGCATGAGTACCACGAGAAACGCGAGCGCCGACGCATGGGTCATCGCCCTCGGCAGCACTTCCCTCAACCCTTCCTGCCCAACACCGTAAAGCACTGCGAGAGTAGCCACAGCGTTCTCCTTTGCCACCAGGCTGGAAACAAGGGCTATCATCTCTTTCCAGCCGAGCCCCATCGGCCCGCCTATGGGCTCCAATATCCTCCCTATTGAGGCGAGAAGGCTCGTCTCAATTCTCCCCCCCGGCATGTTGGAAAGCAGCCAGACGATGACCGAAGCCAGTACGATGACCGTGCCCGCCCTTTTCACAAAGGCAACGGTTCTGTTCCATACGACAATGGCTATGGTCCTGGGATCAGGCTTATGATAAAGAGGCAGTTCCATAATGAAAGGCATGGGCTCGTGCTTCAGGAACACCCTGCTGATGATCATGCCGCACATCCCGAGTACAAGGATGTTGATCGCAAGAAGAAGCCACGAGACAAATGACGCATGTTCGGCAAAAACAGCCGCACATACGAACGTGAGCACGGCAAGGCGGGCGGTGCACGGAACAAAAGGCGTCAGAAATATGGTAAGGAGGCGGGCCTTTTTTGATTCTATGATACGCGCACCTATTACCGACGGAACATTGCACCCGAAACCCAGGCATAACGGGAGAAAGCTTTTCCCGTGAAGACCGACAATATGCATAAATCTGTCCATCACGAATGCCGCTCGGGCCATATAGCCGACATCCTCTAGGAACGTGAGGCAGACGAAAAATATGAGGAGTATTGGCAGGAACGTGAGGACCGAGCCTGCTCCCCCGATAATCCCGTTAACAACGAGTCCTGAAAGCCATTGCGGTACCCCCGCTATGGACGTCTCAACGAACCGGGCAAAAAGGCCCATCAGCCATTCAATCCGGTGTTGAACAGGAAAGCCGACCTTGTAAGTCAATACAAAGACAAGGGCGAGTATGCCGAGGAGCACAGGGATACCGAGGAGAGGCTGTGTGAGGAGATGGTCGATGCGGTCCGTCATCAGCACCTGTCCTCTCTTGAACCGGGAGACTGCCACCCGGGTCACCATTTCTATCCAGTCATAGCGTCCCCCCACGACCGCACGGAGGGCATCCTCGTGTTCGATAAGCAGGCTTTGGATCTCGTTCCAGGCATCGTCAGGCAGCACCCCCCGGAGCATCGCCAACGCTTCGGGGTCGCCCTCCATCAGTTTTGTTGCCAGCCACCGATCGGTATAGTCGGGAGGAACATAATCAGCGACGAGTTCCATGAGCCGGAGGTAGATCGCTTTATGGTCGGCAGAGACATCGGGAAGTCGCGGATTATAATCGATCTTGCCCCTTGCCGCATCCTCTATGAGGGGGACAAGCTCTCTTATCCCTTTGTTCTTGGTTGCGATTATTGACACTACGGGTATGCCGAGGGATCGCTGGAGCGCCGCCGCGTCCACCCGGATGCCCTGGTCCTCCGCGACGTCCATCATGTTGACCGCGACAATCACGGGGACGTTAAGGAGAAGCAATTCGGACAGGAGATAGAGGCTTCTTTCGAGCGCTGATGCATTAACCACGAGAACCGTGACATCCGGCCGCTCCTGCATGATGAATTCCCTCGCGGCCCTCTCCTCTTCAGAAAAGGCCGTAAGGCTGTACGTCCCGGGCAAGTCGACGATTCGCATTTCGATGTCGCCCACTACGTGGATGCCTTCCTTCTTTTCAACCGTCTTGCCCGGCCAGTTGCCCACGTGCTGCGAAAGGCCTGTAAGTATGTTAAAAACAGTCGACTTTCCAACGTTTGGCTGTCCGGCGAGGGCAACAAGTAATGTCTCTTTCTCTGCTGCGGGAACGACCTTCGAGACAAAAACCCTTGACGATTCCAGCCTTCCGAGGGCCAGCCGTGTATCGGAAGCAAGCAGGATCACTGAGCCCCCGGTATTCCTCAGCACCTTTATGGTGGTGCCCGGCACAAGGCCCATTGCCGCAAGCCGGCTGGTAAGGCTCTCCCCGCCTGCTATGGAACGAACAATCCCTTCATCGCCCTCCCTGAGTGATGTTACCGTCAGTACCTCGTTCTTCATCTGTCTCTTCTTGTATCCGAAATGGCTGCTCAGGACAGTTTATACCTGCATTTCCGCCAAATGTCAACGTGGACAGGGCCGGCAGGACTGGTCCTGTCGGCACGGACTTTGGTTAATCAAGCCTTGAAGGTCTAAAAACGTGGTAAGCAATCGGGGACGTGGACGGCTGTCAGGCTTTGATGGAATCTATATGCGATTAACCGCAAAGAAAACTGAGAAACCCGCAAAAACTTCAAGGGAAGCTGCCAAAAGAAACGCTCTGTCATCAGGCTCGCCTGGGGTCCCGGTCTCTGTCATCGGCGCTTCCCCGCCGTCACGAAACGGCCTTACGATCCAGGCTTTAGTGCTTTTTTGAATGCCGGCCTCCCGCCCTCTTTGCCTTGGAGCCGACAGCCAACTGAGGACGGACCATCGTCTCATACGGATCTCCAAGCACGTAGACCTTGCCCGCCGATCCATCGACGAGCACATGATCGCCGTCGTTTACCTTACCGACGAAATGCCCGATGCCGACGACAGCCGGGACATCGAACAGCCTAGCGTAGTTTGCGCCGATCGCGAGCGGTCCTCCCTGTCGCGTTACGATCCCGGCGACTCGGGACATCACAGCGGCAAGGCTTGGCGAAGCGCTTTCGAAGAACAAAATAGCATCCTTTTCGACGGTTCTCAGTTCTTCGGGGGACGAGGCTATCCGGCATTGGCCCACCGCAATCCCTTCAGAGGCAGGATACCCCTTAAAAAGCTTCACCACTATTCTGCCGGCAACCACCATCGACTCCGTCCGGGATTCGTTAAAAGCAAATTGATTCAAGACCCTTGAAGCTTCCATTGATACTCCTCCTTAATTATGAGCGAAATATCCTTATTCGATATTCGATCAGTCGCCCTGTCCATTTGCCAAGCGAACCTCACCGTTTCCGAATAACATGCAGTTCCTTATGAGCCCTGATTGTCAACTGCCTCCTTACAACCCTCAACAACCTTCATCTCGTCCTTTGATCCCCACCTTCTAAAGAGGTGTCCGTCGAGGGAGAAGAGATCGAGGACCTTTCCGACTGTTTGGTTGATGAGATCGCTCATGCTCTTCGGTTTATGATAGAAAGCGGGTACAGGAGGCATGACGATTCCCCCCATACGCGTCACACGGGTCATAAGATCGATCTGTCCTTGATGCAGGGGGGTTTCCCTTACAAGAAGAACGAGTCGTCTCCGTTCCTTCAACATGACATCAGCGGCCCTTATCAAAAGATTATAGTTGAATGAATGAGCAATCCCGGAAAGCGATTTGATGGAGCACGGCATGACGACCATCCCGTCTACCTTGAAGGATCCGCTTGCTATGGCTGCCCCCACATCATCGATGTTATATACGGCGGATGCCATGGATTGGAGACTCTCCAAGGTGCAGTCGGTTTCGATCACTATGTTTCGTGCAGCCGAATGAGTGATCACCAGGTGTGTTTCCACCCCGCATTGAGACAGAGCCTCCAAGACACGGATACCGTAAATAACACCGGTGGCTCCCGACATACCGACAACAAGGCTGCTCATTCAGCACTTCCGGTCTTCAGCCCGGCATTCATCAGCACACCTGCAGTAAGTAAGCATCGCATTCATCAGCACCAAGACCTTCTCTATGCAACAACGCTTACAGGCTCGTTGGCGCCCGCGCTGGTCAACTGTGCCGTGAACTGGTCCCACCTGCCCTGTGCTTCGAGGATAAATTGGGCAAGTTCCCTCACCACGCCTTTG
>MVRP01000070.1 GCA_002067405.1 Syntrophorhabdaceae bacterium PtaU1.Bin034
ACTCAACGTTAACCTGCTGTATGACATAAACCCCGCCATCAGGTTCGGTATAGAATACGACTATGTGTCAACCGCCTATGCTTACAACGAGACGCCCAATCTGGCAAACAAGGGCAACTTCAGCAGTGTCAGGGTCGGCGCATATTACTTCTTCTAAGACGGTAAGAGAACGAATGAAGGGGGCTTCGGGCCCCCTTCATTCGTTGGTAACTCTCTCGGAAAAGGTTTTTGGCTTGCTTGCTTGGTCCTAAATCAAATCTGAAACCGGTCTACCATTTTCTGAAGTCCTTCTGATAGATCGGCCAGTTGGGAGGCCGCCTTTGCATTGTCCTGAATTCGTTTGGTTGTCTCTTGTATGACAGCGGAGATTTGCTGGATGTTGCCCGCAATTTCAGTCGTGGTTGCCGTTTCTTCTTCCGATGCGACAGCGATCTGATTGATTTCTTGGGTTACCTTGCCGATATGGGAGAGGATTTCCTGTAAAGCTTCGCCCGATCTTGCAGCCTCGCTGGTCCCCTTTTCCACCTCGCTAACCCCTTGGTCCATGGACGCCACAGCGTGTTTGGTTTCCGTCTGCATGGTTGTTATCCTATGGCCTATCTCTTTTGTCGCATTGGCGGTTCGCTTTGCGAGATTTCTCACCTCCTCCGCAACAACTGCGAAGCCTCTTCCTTGTTCGCCGGCGGCGGCCGCTTCAATTGCAGCATTCAGTGCGAGAAGATTGGTTTGATCTGCTATGTCATTTATCAGGTTGACGATTTCCCCGATCTTTTCGGATCTTTCCCCGAGCCCCTTTATTACGTGCGAGGAGTCTTTCACGCGGTCGCTGATGCTATTCATCACAACTATTGTGTTCTGTATGATTTTGTATCCTGTATTAGCAGAAAAGTTAGCCTGGTCGGCGCTTTTGGCAGCCATCATACAGTTTCGCGCGATCTCGGAAGATGTCTGTGACATTTCCTCGCTCGCGGCGGCTACGGAATTTACTTGTACGGCCGCTTCATTGATTCTGGTCGCGATCTGATTACTTGCGCTATCCACTTCGTTGGCTGAGGAAAGAACCTGATTACTGCTGTCCGCAACGTGGGTAATAGCATCACGAAGTTTTTCCGCAAATGCGTTGAAGTGTTCTGCCATCCGGCCTATCTCGTCTTTTGATGTTACGTCAATACGCTTCCTTAAATCGCCCTGCGCGATATTCTCTATAGCCTCTACAGTTCTTTGGATAGGTGTGAGAATTACTCCCTTCATTATCAAACTTATGCCGAGGGACAGAGCGGCCGCCGCGACAAAAAGGAGCGCCAGTATCACGAGGGCTGCCTTAAATACTCTTTCGGAAGAGGCGTATTGCTCTGAGCTCAACTTCTCTTCCAGTATCACGAGTTCCTGCAAATTTGTTACGATCTCCTGGAATGCGTCGTCTGCTTGGCTCATCGCCACTGCCGACATCACCGTATCTGCCGAGATTGCCTGACGGCAAAGCGCTTGATATTTAGGTATGCGGTCAGCGGCGAAGACAAAATAGTTTCTCTCAGTCTTTGTCAGAACCCCGGATTTCAATACTCCTTGGACAATGCTTGCTGCTTTCTCAAGCTTTGCATGTTGTTCCCTCTGAAGCTTGGCGATCACCCGCTCTAACTCCCGGCCCTCTCCTTGGTTGGCACCCATTAACCTTGCTGCCTTGTAGACGTTTGCATGCACCTCTGCGAGGTCCTTGACAACAGCGGCACTTGCCTGGTAATGCCTGAATCTAACTGTGAAGATGTCTTCCAGAGCAGCCTGCTGCCGAAAAAAACCGCCGTATGCAACAAGACCAAAAATCACCATGAGCATTAAAGCTATGACAGGTGAGACCATGACTTTCTTTGCCATTTTCAGATTACCAAGCAACTCCCGCATCCGATATACCCCCAAAAAGTATTTGATAGATTTGCCCAACAGGCTTTGTTGACGAAATGAAACTCATTATTAATCAGTTCTGTCTCTCTTATGCCTACCGGTCGCATTCGTCTTCTTGCAAGCGGGTGACCAGTTCGGCAAAAGCAACGCTATCAGTATTTGAATGGGTGAATTGACGGGAAATTTAATACAGAAGGGTGATTGCATGGTTTAGGGGAGACCGGAAGATAGGCGATATTTCGGTATTGGTTGCGAAATATCCGCATCTACTTGCCGTCTTATGCGGAGCTTACCTATGAAGAGGCGAGACAGGAAGGGGTCATCTTCATCCACCTCGAAGAGAGAGAGGAGGGCTTTGCGGGAAACAAGGCCCGCATCTCCGGTTGACGATTATGCCGGCTCTGTCTTTTATAAGACTTCAAAAAGGGAAGGACCAGAGTAAGGAAAAGACCTTTGCGGAGTTCGCCGATTCCCGGGGTCGATTCAGGAAAAGTGAATTATAATCCTTCATCGGGATGTTCGTGCATCCTGGCCGACGCTGAAAATAATGATGCAGGATGGACCAATCAGGTCTGTCTGCCCGTTCTATCGAAGCGTGGCTTGTGTATCTGCCACCATTAAGAGAGGAATGATCGCAATCGCGGGCATAAGGACGATGAGCCAAAGGACTACGAGAATACCCCAGGCATCGGCCATGAGTCCAAGCAGCCCCGCTCCCACACCCCCAATGCCGATTACAAAGCCGAGCATCAGGCCGGAGGCCACCCCCAGCCGATCGCGAAGAATTGCCTGCCCCATCACCACCGTCACGGAAAAACTGGAGACGAGCACAAAGCCGACGCAAAAGATCGCGACAAACGCCCACACACCGGATACCCTCATGAAAAGAAGGAGAAAGGGAACGGAAAGAAGAAGGGAAAGAGCGACGAAACGTTTATGGCCCATCCTGTCGGCCATAAATCCACCCGCCAATGTCCCGAAGGCCCCTCCTATCAGGAAGGCAAAGACCAGCCTCCCTGCCTCGATCGGATTACCGTTCAGGAAATTGATGTAGTAGAAAGGGGCAAAGGTAACCAGACCCATGTGGGCCCAGGAACGGATTGATACGGCGAGCACGAGGAACGTCATCGAGCGCCAGGCGATGATCGATTGAGCCGTGCCTGCCTTCTCCCTTCTCGCTATCGGGTTTTTCTCTTTGGGCAGCGAATTGATTAGTTCGCGCAGATAGTAAATGACGAGAACAAACGAAAGGAGCCCGGGCAGCAAGTAGAGCAGGGTCCCGGGAAGGCCTGCGTGTTGCACCCCGTAAATGACGAAGAGCGGACCCAAAGCCAAGCCCACGTTGCCCCCCACCTGGAAATACGACATACCCTTCGTACTCCCTTCTTTCGCAAGATAGTGGCAAATCTTAAAGCTCTCCGGGTGGTAAATTGCGACACCCAGACTAGCGATGATGACGAGCATCATGAGCATGGAGTATGAGGAAGAGAGACCTACGAGGGAGAAAGCGCCACAGGCGAGGGCTATGGAAACAGGCAGCAACCAATTGACCCGGGCCCGGTCGGACAGATATCCGAAGCAGGGCTGGATGATCGAAGATGAGAGGTTGAACATCATGATGACCGCGCCTACTTCCGCGTAGTTGAGATTGAGATGGGTCTTGAAGAGGGGCATGATCGCAGGCAGGGCAGACCCGGTCATGTCCAAAAAAAGGTGGGTGGTGCCGAGTACGAGGATAAGCTTCAAGTTCATCTTACTGTTCGGGTGCCGTGACAAAAAATCCTCCTGTGGCAGGAACGACAATGGGTGCGATACCGAGTACGATCGAGAACGGACTAATGGCCGCAACCCCGCCGGGCACAAGTATGATCAGGTTGTGCCGGCTCTGTCTGCATGCCATCATTCACGCCAGAACTTCTTCCCTATGAGCATCGTAAAACACTGAACAATCAGTATGATAATAACGCATCCCGGCCATCCGGCATGGGACCAGAAAATGCCGGGAAGGACCGATCCGAGAAACCCGCCAAGATAGTAGAAGGAAACGTACAATCCCGCAGCCGAGGATTTGGCATCTCGGGCAACCTCTCCCACATGGCTCGATGAAGCGGATTGGCAGACAAATACCCCGGTTGCTTCCATGGCAAGCCCGGTGATAACGACGGGTACGGAATGGATCAAGGTCAGCAGCATCCCTATTGCTGACCATGCTATGGCTCCAAGCAATGTCTTGCGGTGGCCCACCCGGTTCATGACATGTCCCGCGAGCGGCGTTGTCACCACACCGGTCAGGTACACCGCAAAAATCGAACCCAGAGCGGCCGGACCGAGAAGAAAAGGGTTATCGGCCAGATAGAAGTTCACGTACGTAAATGCGCCGACCAGACAGAAAAGAACATTAAACCCCACTGCATACGTAGCTAAAAGCTCATTACTGCGAAAATGCTTGCGCATGGACGCAAAGGCCGCAGCGACATTGCTTTGACGCACAAACCTTGTGGAGCGGGGCAGAAACCACCATGTTGCCAAAGCGACGCCAAAAGTGATGAGGCCAAGGAACGCAAACGCCATGTGCCAATCCCACCGGATTGCTGTCAGGCCGGCAACGAAACGCCCGCAAAAACCCCCGATAATTGAACCGGTAATATAGGTCGCCATAGTCGATCCGACCAAGCGTACCGGCGTTTCTTCGGCGATATAGGCTATGGTTATTGCAACGATGCCCGGGACAAAGCATCCCTGCACAAAACGCCAGACGATGACGTGATAAAGATTGGCTGCAGTACCGGTGAGGCCTGTCGAAAAGGCGAGACCGAGCATGGAGACAACGATCATTCTTTTACGTCCCATGCTGTCAGACAACAAACCTACGAGAGGAGCGGCCAGCGACACCGCCAAAACGGTAGCGCTTACCGTAAGACTTACGAGAAGTTCGGAAGCTTCAAAGGACTTGCGGAAAATTGGCAGAAGGGGCTGGGTAGCGTAGAGGTTGAGAAAGGTACCCATGCCTGCGATAAATAAGGCCGCGAGCATCGGTGCCCGGTTGCGAACCATTTTTTGACCCTCTCTTGTGATTACCTTGAAGGACCGCATCTTCTGATGTTCGGTTGATCCACGCAGCCCGCTCTCGCAAAAGTAACCCATGACACCGGTGACATTCAAGCCAGAAGTTTCAATAAGAAGATTTTTCTTCGCAGAATCGCGCAAAATCAAATGACTCTCTATTCCTCGATCCCTCAATGCCGGCCGGGTATCGAGCATCCGGATCAGCACCGACCTGGTCCTGACGATCCTGCAGACAAAGAGAGAGCTCGGGCAATTAACAAATCAAGTGATCGGAGCCTCATACTGACCTGTATGAATCATGAACCTAAAAAAGGGGGCACGAGGCCCCCTTCCTTGTTATCGGTATTTCTAGAAGAAATAGTATGCGCCGACCCGGATGCTGTTAAAGCTGCCTTTGTTGGAAACGGTGGATGTTTCCCTGAATGCATACGCGGTTGTCACATAGTCGTATTCTATACCGAACCTGATGGCCGGGTTGACGTCATACATCAAGTTGACCGCAAGGTTCTGGATCCTTTCCACGCCGGCTGCAGGAACGCCAGTTGCGGCGTTGACCGTTGTTGGCTGGGCATTCTTAAACCTGTTCGACACGTGGTTAAACTGCGCGCCGTAGAATACGTTGAACTTCAAGGCATCCGTGAAATAGTAGTGGCCGCCTATCCAGCCGCCTTGCGTCATCACATAAGCCAGATCTACGTTTGTTACGGAATTTGTAGCACCTGTGGTCACGAACGCATCGTTCCCGGCCCTGTTGTATGCACCCGGGATATACGCGGGCAGATAGATTCCCATGCCTTTGCCGGCAAACAACTGGCCGGTGAAGCCGACAGCGCCTGCCTTGTTGCCCTTCTTCTCAGGGATGATCGGTACATACCAATAGAAGCCTGCGCCGTACCGGTTGATTTTTTCGTCGCTGTAGGAAACCCCGGTCACAGCCTCATTCACGAGATATTTGTCTTTGCCGTAGAAACCGCCGACGCCCAACTTCAGACCGAACGGGCCGATCTTGCCGCATGCATCGGTAGCATAGGAGAAATCAAGAACGACATCCGGCCAGAGCCCGTTTGCCTGCGCATTAAGCTGGGTATTGCCGTTGGTGGTAATTGTGTTTGCGGTGGCGTAAGGTGCCTGAAGGGCGAACACACCGGTGAAATTCTTCGTCAAAGCCTGGGTGATCCTGACCTGGGGCGTACGCGTTGCACCCTTGTTGAAGTGAAATTCAGAAAATGCCAATAAATTCAGGGCGGGTATCATACCCCATGACTGCCAGGTGTGGCCGATAAGCAGGGTGGTTTTAGGCCATATCATCTGCATGTAGGCGTGCCTCATTGCGAACAGGCCGTATTCCGTGCCGCCGGTTCTTCCCCTGAACTCACCTTCCACAAAAGCGGACGTCTTTGCGCCCCACGCATCCGGACCTTTTATTGCCCAGTTGAGCCTTGTCTCGGCTGCTGCCCACGTCAAACTTGAAGTCGAATCGACTGCCTGATCAACGCCGCCCTTGGAATCTACCGGCGAAACCCTGTTGTCAACGCCGACTGCCTTGTCTGCGTAGACAACGTCCATTTTTACATAGCCGCCCAGCGTCATGTCCCATCTGCTGGTCGCACTTCCTGCGAACGTGACTGCAGGTACTGCCAAAAGTAACGCAATTACAACTAGTAAAGCCTTTTTCATGTTTCCTCCTCTTCCATTTTGATTAACATCATGCAACCTCGAACTGCGAAAAACCGATTCACCTCCTTATTCATTAAGATTTTTTAATCTATCGGCAGGATATTGAACTTGTCAAGAAAAAAATGGAATAACGTTTCAGAAAAATCTTGACAGCGACATGATAACGGATGTAAAAATCTTGTATGAGTAACGCAAACAAGGCTAAACGGCATGTCAAAAGTGGAATAGAGTTTCAAAAATACTTTTATAGTTCCACTTCTTTGAGCAATGAGGGAACCCACCGTCGGACAGGGAGGATGAACTGATGGCTGAAGCCAAGTATAATATCAAAGTTCTTGATAATTTTGCAGCAATTCTTGACCTATTCACATACAACGATAATTCATTTACCCTGGATGAAATATCCGCGAAATCCGGACTTCCCAAGACAACCGTTTTCCGGATCCTAAAAAATCTTGAGCAACACGGAATCTTCAAGCACAATCCGATCGGGCAGACTTACAGCCTGGGGATGCGGGTTCTGGAACTGGGAGGCATAGTCTACAATTCGCTCTCCCTTAGAAAGGTGGCTGCTCCTTATCTCGATTCCCTGTCGCATGATTTAAAAGCAACTATACTCCTCGGCATTATGCAGGGTGATCAAGTCCAATACATCGACAAGAGGGAATCGGAAAGCATTATAAGGACAGTGGCATATGCAGGGCTGAAGAGGCCTCCCCATTACGGGATCCTCGGCCTAACGTTGGTCGCTTACATGAACAATGATGAAAGAGTACGGTTGTTAAATCTGTATCCACCGACAAAGCTTACCGAAAACACCATGATCGGCATAAAAGAGCTATTACGAAGAATGGATGAGCTGAAAGAAGTGGGATATTGCGTTGAAAGAGGAGAGGTCATAGAAGGTGTGCTCGGTGTGGGAGTGCCAATAGCCGATTTCTCGGGAAAAGTAGTTGCAGCACTCGGCGCCTGTTTGCCGGAATTCCAGATCAAGTCCGATGGGCTGGAACGGGCAATCCAAAAACTGCTTGAAGCATCCAGAGCGATATCAAAAGAGCTTGGCAACGTATAAAGAAGAAAACGTAATATTTTAACGCTTTAAGACGAGGTGACTTATGAAATGTGGTCCACATATAGAGGTAGAGATACCGGAACAATTGAATCTTGCCACGTATTATCTCGATGAGAATATCAGCAAGGGAAGGGGCGACAAGATCGCGGTCTATTGCCAGGACGAGAAGTATACGTTCAACGAGATGGTCGCTCTTACAAACAGGTTCGGCAATGTGCTCAAGGAATTCGGAGTAGGCTTCGAAGATCGTGTTATGATGATCCTGCAGGATTCCCCGGAATGGCTGGCGGGCTGGTTTGCCACGATGAAGATCGGAGGCATTGCAACACATGCTTACACATACTTACTCCCGTCCGACTACGAATACTTCTTCAATTACGTCAGGCCCAAGGTGGTAATCGCGGATGCCACCACGCTGGATCGAGTCAGGGAAGGAGCCCGTAACTCCATGTTCCCGCGTACGATCCTTGTTGCGAGAACCCCGGTCCCGGAGCTGCAGAAAGGTGAGCACGATCTGGCCAAATTACTCGAAAAAACCTCCGCACTTCTGGAGGCGGCGCCCACATCCAAGAATGACTTTGCCTTCTGGAACTTTTCAGGGGGAACGACAGGGAAGTCGAAGGCGGTCCCCCATATGCATCACGACGGGCTCCTTGGCTTCGAATCTTATCAGCAGACTGTTCAGTACACGCCGGACGATATTGTTTTCCGTGTGCCGAAACTCTTTTTCCATTACTCCCGTGATCTGGGCATGAACTGGGCGCTCCGGGCCGGGGCTGCAGTAGCCCTTTATCCGGACAGGAGCACCGTGGATTCCGTCTACGATTGCATCGCGAAGTATCGGCCCACCGTTTTGCTCAACGTACCGACAATGATGCGCTCGATGCTTCAGAGCCCCCGGTCACAGGAAATCGACTTCAGTGGTATCAGGCTCTCCATCTCGTCCGGCGAGCTGCTTTCCGGGCCTCTTTATGAGGAGTTCACGAAGAAATTCAAGGTCGAGGTGCTGAATTGCATCGGCTCGGCAGAAACCTGCATCGGCTACTTTCTCGATGCTCCCGGTGAGGTAGCGCCCGGCAGCGCCGGCAAAGTGCAACCCCTGTGTGAGGTGAAGCTCCTCGACCGTGAAGGCAAGGAGGTGCCCCAGGGAGAGACCGGAATACTCTACGTCAGATCGGACGCGGTCGGAACCTATTACCATTTGGAGCACGAGAAATCGAAGAAAACCTTCGTGGGTGACGATTGGGTCAATAGTAACGACCTCTTTCGTGAAGATGAAAACGGGTACTGGTGGTATTCCGGGCGAGCGGATGATCTGGTCAAGGTCAGCGGCGTGTACGTGTCGCCCCTGGAGATAGAGAAGTGCCTCGAGGGCAACGAGATGGTGAAGGAGTGTGTGGTCGTGCCGGTTAAAGACAAAGACGGTCTGGACAGGACAAAGGCGTTTATCGTACTTCGGCCGGGCGTTGATGAGTCGGAAGGCACGGCTGATGTTCTCAAGGAGTTCTGCAAGCAGAAGATGGCATCTTTCAAGGCGCCGCGGCTCATCCAGTTCGTTCCGGAGTTGCCGAAGACGGGGCAGGGGAAAATCGACAAGAGGCAACTGCTCCAACAGTATTCCTAGTGTCAAATTGCAGAAGTGAATGCGTTTATGCGAGGCATCCCCGGAATTTTGAATCCGGGGATGCGTGAAAGCGGGAAAACAAAAGCAGCTTCTTCAGTTCTCCCGCATATTCGCTTCCTTGCTTCCACTTTTGCAACTAATCACTAGTAATGAGGAAACAAGATGAAGCTACCACAGTTCGGCTATTTCACACCGACATCGATTGAGCAGGCATGCATCCTCATGGAGCGATACGGTGCAGAGGCGTCGGTTCTGGCCGGAGGCACGGATTTGCTGGTCAAGATGAAGCAGAGACGCCTGGTTCCAAGGTATGTGATAAACCTCAAAACAATCCCCGGCCTTGACTATATCCGCTACGACGAGAGCGACGGCCTGCGGCTCGGTGCACTTGCTACCATTCAATCGATCAAGAACTCAATTATTCTGAAACGGAACTTCAGGGTGCTCCACGAGGCGGCGGGGGTAGAGAGCTCGGTGCAGATACGGAATCGGGCGACAATCGCGGGGAATATCGCCAATGCATCGCCTGCAGCAGACGCCCCTCTCGCCCTGATCACCTTGAATGCAAGTGTTGTTATCGCAAATGCGTCAGGCCAGCGTGAGATACTGGTCGAAGATTTTTTGGTCGGCCCGGGCAAAACGGCGTTGCAGCAAGGCGAAGTAATCCGTGAGATCCACGTGCCACCACTCACCGCAGGGTCGGGCGGAGCGTATATGAAGCACGCAGTCCGGCGGACAGACATCGCGATCGTGTCGGCATCGGCCGTGCTCACCCTCGAGGACGGTGTCTGTACCGAGGCGCGAATCGGTATCGGATCGGTTGCTCCTACATCGATCCGGGCGAGGGCAGCGGAGGCCGTGCTGAAGGGGCAGACGATCACCGATGACATCGTGGAAAAGGCAGCGGAGGCAGCGCTCAGCGAAGCCCGCCCTATCGACGATATCCGTGCTTATGCCCAGTACCGGGCATTGGCCTTAAAGACTGCGGTCCAGGGGGTGATAGCGGAAGCCGTAAGGGATGCGAGATGGGGAGGCGTTTGATATGTCACAGCAAATCCAATTGACGGTAAACGGAAAGGCGTACACATTTGTTGTTGAGCCGTGGGATACCCTTATGGAGGTGCTCAGAGAGGAGCTTAAGCTGTCGAAGACCAAGGAAGGTTGCGCGGTCGGCGAGTGCGGCAGTTGTGCGGTCATCATGGACAAGAAAGCGGTCAACGCCTGTTTGGTCCTTGCAGTAGATGCGGACCGCGCGGACATCCTCACGGCTGAGGGGCTTGCAGAGGACGTGGAGTACCACCCCTTCAACGAGGCACTCCTGAGCCAGGGGGCAATGCGGGCTTCCATGGACAGACCGGGCAGTAAGCCCCAACAGGAATTCTTCACCTTTTGCCATATCTGCGCCGGTCGTTGTGCGGTAAAGGCAACGGTAGAAGACGGAAAGGTGGTCGATATTGCTCCGGACCGGGAGAGTGGTCTTCCCAACGAGCTTTGCCCGGTGAAGAAGGGGAGGCTTTCAATCCCCGAGGTGCTGGCCCACCCCGATCGCCTCAAGTATCCTCTAAAGAGGGTAGGCGAACGGGGTGAAGGGAAATGGGAACGGATCAGCTGGGACGAGGCGCTCGACACCATCGCCAGGAAGCTTATGGAGTTGAAGGCCAAATACGGCCCTGAATCGGTGGCATGGTGTCTGGGGGAGCCCAAAGGGCTGGAGTTTGCCTTTGCTCAGCGGTTTGCGACTGCCTTCGGCACGCCCAATGTAATCACCCCGGGGTGGTGCTGCGGCGTACCATCCGGGATGGCCTCGGCCCTCACGTATGGGTGGAATGTGGTGCCGGACGAGGAGCAGCCTTCCAAGATGGTGGTCCTCTGGGCTGTTAATAACAATCACACGGCGAGCGGGATGCGGCGCGAGGCCTTTGAAAAGGCGCTTGCCAACGGGGCCAAGCTGATCGTCGTCGACCCGAGAAAGACCGATGTTGCCTCTATAGCAGATATCTGGGTCAAACCGAGGCCGAACAGCGACGGCGCCCTCGCCATGGGTGTGCTCAAGGTTATCGTGGAGAGCGAGCTCTACGACAAGGAGTTCGTCCGCCGGTGGTGCGACGGTTTCGATAAGCTCGTCGAGGAGTTGAAAACGTTTACACTCAAGGAAGTGGAGGAAGTTACCTGGGTGCCCGAGAAACTGATACGGGATTTTGCAGTCATGTACGCCACTACCAAACCGGCTACGATCCAGTGGGGTAACGCCCTCGATACCACCTTCCTGGCTTTCCCTCAGGGGAAGGCGATCGCGATCCTCAGGGCTATCTGCGGAAACCTCAATGTACCGGGAGGAGAGATGTTCCTTACGCCGGCCCCCTATGTGAGACCCGGCAAGTTCTTTCTTCTCAGCCAGTTGAACAGGAATCCCAAGAAGGCGATCGGGAAGGAGTTCAAGCTCGCGGTCCGTTCCGCCTTCGTCCCTCCCCACTCCTTGATCCACTCGGTGCTGACGGGGGAGCCGTACAAGATTAGGGCGGCCCTTTTCCTTCTCACCAACCCTATCCTCAGCTGGGCAGATTCAGTGAAGACGCACGAGGCCTTCATGAAAATCGATTTCCTGGTGGGGTCAGAAATCTTTATGACGCCTTCCACGGCCCTTTGTGACATCGTCCTTCCTGCTGCCTGGGGCATGGAGCGTGAGGAGCTTGGTTACTGGCCGGGATGGTACGAAGAAATCCGTTGCTATCCGAAGCTTATCGACCCTCCCGGTGAGGCATGGTCCGACACGAAGTGGATCAACGAGCTTGCGAAGCGGGTCGGCCTGGGAGAGTACTTCTGGGAGGACGATGAGGAAGCTCTCGATGCAATACTGAAGCCGAGTGGTCTTACGTACGAGGACATGAAGCGCAAGCGGACCCTCCGGTCGAAGAGGGAGTACAAAAAAGGTGACTTCAGGACTCCGACCGGCAAGGTGGAGATCTATTCCGCGAAAGCCGCCGATTTCGGTTACAGCCCGATGCCTTATTGGCGAGAAGTTTCAAACATTCCATCAACCACCGTGAAGTTTCCCCTTATTATGACGAATGCAAAAGAAGATGCCTATATGCTGACGGGTTACAAGCAGGTGGCGTCACTGAGAAGCATCAAACCTGAGCCGATTGTCGAGATGCATCCTGAGACCGCCGAAGAGTTTGGCCTCAAGGAAGGAGTATGGGTTTACATCGAGACCCCCAAAGGAAAGGTTAAACAGAGGTTGGCTTTCGACCCTGATCTGGACAGGAGAATCATAGTGGCGTCCTTTGGATGGTGGTTTCCGGAGCAGAAAGGGACGTTGGGTTGGGATACGTCGAATATTAATGTCCTTACGGACAGTGAGCCGCCCTATGATCCGGGGATCGGGACGTCAGACCTCAGGGGGGTTCCGTGCAGAGTATTTGCCGCATAGAGATGGATAAACGGGGAGAAGGGGAGAGCGACGAACCGGGTCGCTTTTCTCCCAACCTCCCCTGGCACTTGTGCAGTGCTGTTATTCCGCCTGCTAAATAAAGCTTAAAGGAGAGGCAGTGATGAAATCACAAAAGTTACAAGCGTTTTTTGTCTGTATTTCCCTTTTGTTCGCCGCGTCGTTGGTCTTTGCGGCTGACGACTATCCTAACAAACCCATCCAGCTCATCTGTCCCTACGCGGTCGGTGGCGTCACCGACCTGAGCTCACGTCTCATTGCAGAGAAGATGGGAGAATACCTGAAACAGCCTGTCATCGTGGTAAATAAACCCGGTGCCGGAGCTGCGCTGGGGACGGGTTTTGTGGCGGGTTCCAAACCGGATGGCTACACGATCGTTACCACCTGGACGGGCATCTCGGTTCTTGTTCCCCTGATCAATCCCAACCTTCCTTTCAAGATGTCCGATCTTGCACCGATCGGAAAGAGCGTCGTTTTGGATATGCTGATGCTTGTAAATAAGGATGTTCCGGCGAAGACGATTCCTGAATTCATTGCCTACGCAAAGAAGAATCCGAAGAAACTCTCTTACGCAACCGCGGGTGTCGGAACCCTCCCGCACCTGGTCATGGAACAGTTCAACATGCTTGCGGGAACGGACTTGCAGCACATCCCTAACAACTCTGAGCTGCAGGCGGTAACCGCAGTTGTCGGTAAACACGTTCATGCCACCGTGGTCGGGCTCACGGTGAGCCAGTCCCACATAAAGACAGGCTCAATACGGGCAATCGCGACACTTACCGAAAAGCGGGCTCCGGACCTGCCCAATGTAGCTACGGCCGCCGAACAGGGATATCCCGCGTTAACGGCATCCATTTACAACTTGCTTTTCGCTCCGGGGAAAACCCCTCCTCACATTGTGAAGAAGCTGGAGGCGGCGCTGGAGTATGCAATGAAAGACAAGGATACGCAACAGAAGCTCAATAAGATGGATTACAGAGTCGATTTTCTCAACGGAAAGGACGCGAAAGACTTTCTTAACAAGGAAACGCAGAAATGGTCAAGCGTGGTGAAGAAGGCAAATATCCAAATAAAGTAACGAGAAATAGGTGAAATGAAACACTATGCGGCCGGTGCGGGACAAACGGGGCGCAGGCATTCGGCACGTTCACCGCAAGGGGCCGGAGAACCGGTGAGGAAGGGGGGTATTGTGGCAAAGAAGGCGATGGGCATGGAAAAAGTATGCGGGTTGGTCGTGTTTTGTCTTGGCCTTGCAATTATCTGGCAGGGAAGAGGGCTTTCTTTTGGCACGCTGAGCGCTCCCGGTCCCGGCTTTTTTCCCTTCCTTCTTGCCGGTGTTCTGATCGTGCTGTCCGTACCTGTTTTCTTTACGGGCCAGGCGAAAGAGGGAGAGGACAGATTCTTTACTGCCACCGGTCTGCGTCGGGTGGGGAGTGTTTTCCTGGCGCTGATCGCATATTACGTGCTTCTCGAGCGCCTCGGATTTCTTCCTGTGAGCTTTCTCCTCATGGCATTCCTCTTTGCTTTTATTGCGAAATATGTCTGGCATAAGGCACTTGTCTGCGCCTTCCTCTCCACCGGCCTGGCCTACCTGCTCTTTGAGATATTATTGAAAAGTAACCTGCCAAAAGGCGCATTGGGGTTCTGATATGGAGCTGTTGAACAACGTTTACTTAGGTTTCAGTGTTGCTTTCATTCCCATCAACCTGCTTTTCTGCTTTATCGGGGTGCTTCTCGGCACGCTCGTGGGGGTGCTTCCCGGTTTGGGGCCGGCAGCGACCATTGCACTGCTCCTGCCTATTACCTTTAGCTTGAGCCCTGAAACAGCCATCATCATGATCGCGGGGATCTATTACGGCGCGCAGTATGGTGGATCGACAACGTCCATTCTGGTAAACATCCCCGGGGAGGCTTCCTCGGTAGTGACGTGTCTCGATGGATACCAGATGGCCCGCAAGGGGAGGGCAGGGCAGGCCCTCGGAATGTCTGCCTTCGGCTCCTTTATTGGCGGTACCCTCAGTGTTATCGGACTGATGTTTCTTGGTCCGGTGATGGCCGGGTTCGCACTCGACTTCGGTCCTCCCGAGTATTTCGCCCTCATGCTGCTCGGAATCGTGATCCTCACCTTCCTCTCGAAGGGCGCCATGGCCCGATCGTTTGTTTCCGCGGCGTTAGGCCTTTTTGTCGGGACCATCGGTACCGACCCGATTGTGGGTGCCCTGCGGTACACTTACGGGACGTTGACCCTGATGGACGGCATCGGCCTCGTGCCGGTTGCCATGGGCCTCTTTGGCATCAGCGAGGTTCTGACCAATATTGAGAGCAGCCGGGTGAGAGATGTTTTCAGGACGAAGATCAAAGGCCTGTTTCCGTCGCGCAGTGATTGGAAGCGATCCCGCGGTGCTATCGGCAGGGGTTCCATCCTCGGGTTTTTCCTCGGTATTCTTCCCGGCGGGGGTGCGATCCTTGCCGCATTCACCTCTTATGCAATAGAAAAGCGGATATCCCGTCATCCCGAAGAGTTCGGCCAAGGGGCGATCGAGGGGGTGGCAGGACCCGAGACGGCAAATAACGCGGCAACGGGCGGCGCCATGATCCCGTTGCTCTCACTTGGGATACCTTCGAACGTCATTATGGCGCTCCTTATCGGCGCCATGATGATCCATGGCATAAAGCCGAGTTGTTTTCTGATCAACGAACATCCCCAGGTATTCTGGGGGGTGATCACCTCAATGTATCTGGGGAACACTCTCCTGCTGGTGCTGAACCTCCCGCTCATCCCGTTGTGGGTGAGGCTTCTCAAGATCCCCTATGGGATTCTCTTCCCTCTCATCGTGCTGTTTTGCCTGATCGGCGTATACACGGTCAATGCAAACAGCGCTGAAATCCTCGTCATGCTCGTGTTCGGGGCAATCGGGTATGTGATGCGCAAGACGGGATTCGATCCGGCTCCGCTTCTGTTCGCTATGGTGATCGGGCCGATCATGGAGACAGCATTACGCCAGTCCTTGCTCCACTCAAGGGGTTCTTTCAGTGTTTTCCTTACCCGTCCCATTGCCGCCGTCCTGATCTTCGTAAGCCTGTTCCTCCTCGCAGCCCCGCTGTTCCCGTCACTTCACCGAAAGAGGGAGAACATGGTCAAGGAGGGTAGTGAGGACTAGGAGAGCGCCCGGAAGCTGATTCGTTTTATTAAGGTGACCGACCGGTAAAGCCGGTTGAATAAAAAGAGAAAAAGATCATAAAGGAGAAACAAGATGCCATATGCTGACTTGAGAGAGTACATCGACCGACTCGAAAGGGAAGGCGACCTGAAGAGGATCACCGCTGAGGTCGATTGGAACCTGGAATTAGGTGCAGTGATGAGGCGGGCAAATGATCTGCGAGAGCCGGCCCTCCTCTTTGAATCCATCAAAGGCTGCTCGCCCGAATACCGCGTGCTGGCGAACATGGTGGGCGCAAGCAAGGGCAACCCGTACGGAAGACTCTGCCGGGCCATGGACCTGCCTTATGATACGCCGCCCCTCGAAATAATCGATGAATTCATCCGTCGGTTCCAGAACCCCATAAGGCCCGTGCAGGTCGATAATGCGCCTTGCAAGGAAAACATTATCAAAGGAGAGGACGTTGACCTCACGCGGTTTCCCTCGCCCCATTTCCGCCCCATGGACGGCGGCCGGTTCATGGGCACCTGGCACACGGACGTTACCGCGAGCCGCGACAGAAGCTGGGTCAATTGGGGAATGTATCGGCACATGCTCCACGACAAACAGACGCTCGGGTGGCTTGCCAACCCCGGGCAGCACGGTCCGGGAATATATTACCAGCAGTACGAGTCAAAGGGCGAGGCCATGCCTTTTGCCATTGCCATCGGAACGGAGCCTGCATGCAGTCTCGCCACCATATCGCTTATACCGGCGAACATTGACGAGGCTGATCTGGCCGGAGGATTGCGGGGAAAGCCCATTGAGCTCATAAAGTGCGAGACGAACGATCTTCTTGTTCCCGCATCGGCGGAGATAGTGCTCGAAGGCGAGGTCCTGCCCTACGAGCGCCGCCCCGAAGGCCCGTTCGGAGAATACCCTGGCTACTTTGCGAGTGATTCCTCACCGCGGCCCGTTATTCATATCAACTGCATTACCCATCGAAACAACCCGATCCTGACTGTTTCATCACCGGGGAAACCCTTTGATGATACCACTTTTGTCTACGCCCTCTGCGGCAGCGCTGCTCTCACCATGGAGCTCAGGCGCCTCGGCCTTCCGTTCAACAAAGTTTTTCTGACGCCTGAGATGATGGGCGTGATCATTTCAGCGCGCGAGACATACCCGGGGTTCGTGCATACCTTATCATCCGCCGTATGGTCGACCAAGGTAGGCGTTTACCGTCCTACGGTCATTGTGGTGGGTGAAGATGTCGATGTGAGCAACGCCGAGGAAGTGTTGTGGGCGATGACCACGAGAATTCACCCGGTGCGCGACATCCATGTGCAGAAGCGGGCTCCCAGCAGCCCTCTCTTCCCGTTCGTCTCGCCTGATGAGCGAACCACCCTTACCGGCGCAAATGTCTGCTACGACGCGACCTTCCCCTTTGAGTGGAAGGACCAGGCACCGAAAGTGGTTGACTTTGAGCACGCGTGGCCCGAAGAGATCAAAGGCCGGGTAGCGCAGCGGTGGGAGGAGTATGGATTAGGGAAAGAAAACAAACAAGGATGACTGAATATATGGATACCTAATTTGATGAACGACCAGCAAGATCAGGAGGTTTATCATGCTGCTTAATTTGCCCGAATTTGAATATGTTTCTTGCGAGACGGTGGAGGAAGCGTGTTCCTTGCTCTCTACCTACAACGGTGATGCCCGGGTGTTTGCCGGAGGCACCGACATGCTCGTAAAGATGAAGCACCGGAGGGCCACGCCTCGAAAATTGATAAATATCAAAAAGATCAAAAGCCTCGATTATATCGACTACGACGAAGCGGACGGGCTCAGGATAGGAGCGCTGACGACTATTGACAGTCTCGCCCGTTCCACCCTGGTGATGCGGCAGTTCCCGATTCTTGGACAGGCCGCCGGTGTTTTGGGCACACCCCATGTTCGCAACCTCGCAACCCTTGGGGGCAATCTCTGTAACGCTTCGCCGGCAGCCGAGTGTGCGCCTGCCCTCATTACCATGGGAGCAGAGGCGACGCTGTCGGGCCCCGAGGGACGACGGACGGTCCCCCTGGAAGAATTCTTCACAGGCCCGGGCAGGAGCGTTGTCCGGAGTGACGAGTTGCTTACCGAGATACGTGTCCCCCGACAACCGGCCGGCACTGTGGGAGTTCATCTGAAGCACGGCTCGCGGAGGGTGGATGTTGCCGTTGCGGGCGCCAGTGTCCTGATGACCTTTGACGGCGAACAATGCAAGGACATAAAGATAGCCTTGAGTTCCGTGGGACCTACTCCGCTTCGTGCAAAGGAGGCGGAGAGCATTCTCAAGGGAGAAACAGTAAATGAAGAGAAAAGAGAGTTGATCGACCGGGCTGCCCGGACAGCTTCCGCTGAGTCACGCCCCATTGATGATTTGCGGGGCCGTGCCGGCGAGAGAAGGGATATCATCGAGAGCCTGGTGAAAGAAGCGATCAACAGGCTGATCTCAGGCAGGAAAAAGATAATTTCCCTGGATACTTTCGTGGGAAAGAAAAGCAGAAATTGAATATCTCATATACAG
>MVRP01000071.1 GCA_002067405.1 Syntrophorhabdaceae bacterium PtaU1.Bin034
CGTCTTTTTTGCGCCCATGATCCCCGCGACCTTTGCGACCGTGAACACATCGCCTTTCGGCCCCTGTCCTTTTCTTACGACTTCATAGGCTGCCGGCGACATCCTGACCCGGCCGAACGCACGGGCTTCCCTCTCGGTCTCATGCTTTTCACTCACATCGACCATCCGCGCTTTCCCGTCGCTGTCAACATGGCTCAGTTTCATCTACCCTCCAATATTCCTCATGCTTCGCTGGCATTTCCTGATTGCGCCCGCCTCGTGCTTCCTCTCGGGCTTCGCCTTCACCACATCCCTCATGAAGTCCATCACCTGCTCGTCTGTGGCGTTGCCGCGGAGCAACTTCTTCAGATCATATTCAACGTCGGAGAAAAGGCACGGTCTGAGCTTGCCGTCCGGGGTGAGCCTGATTCTGTTGCACTCGTTGCAGATATGCGAGGACATGGGACTGATGAAACCTATCCTTCCCTCTGTTCCATTGATGCGGAACATTTTGGCCGGGCCCTTTTCCGAATTGGTGACAGGCTCGATATCGTATACCTGTCTTATAAGATTTTCGAGGTAGGCCGAGCTGAGGATCTTCGAGCTGTCCCACAGGGCCTCCTGGCCGAAAGGCATAAACTCTATGAACCTTACCTGCACACCCCGGTCTCTGGCAAAATCCGCAAAATCCACTACCTCATCGTCATTGAAATCCTTAATGATCACCGTATTGATCTTCACAGGATCGAGTCCGGCGTCCTTGGCCTTCGCGATGCTGTTCATGACCCGGTCATGGGCATCTACGCCCGTGATATAGCTGAATCTCTCCCTTTTCAGCGAGTCAAGGCTAATATTTATGCGCCTCAGTCCTGCATCCTTCAGCTCCTCCACCCGTTCAGCCAGATCGAGTCCGTTTGTGGTGAGGCTTATATCCTCTATTTTGTCGATTGCATTGATCTCCCGGAGAAGAAAGGAAATACCCGCCCTGCGAAGCGGCTCTCCACCGGTCAGACGCACCTTGCGCACACCGAGAGAAGCAGCAATCCGCACAAACCTGATGATCTCCTCGTAATGCAGCACTTCATCGTGGGGAATGAAGGGAACAAGCGATTCAGTGCAGTATTTGCATCTGAGATTGCATCGGTCCGTGATCGAAATCCTGAGATAGTTGATGATCCTGTTGAAGTTATCCATTAACATACATTACTTTTCCGCTGTCCTTTGTATTATAGCCGCCCAGTTCGCTGAGCCGTAATGCGAATTCCGCCGACGTGAGAAGCTCCATCAAGATCCGGAATTTCGGGTCTGTCGTGAATTCTTCGGTCACGAGCAGGTCATATTCCTCTTCCGCCACAGGAATGAAATCGAGGTCAAAAATAGGTGAGACCGCGTATATCGCGAGCCCTGCATCCGCAACCCCCTCCTTTACAAGGATTGCCGTGGCCGCATGGGTGGATTCCTCACGATCGTAGCCTTGAATCGAGTGCTGGTCAATGCCTTTCTCCTTCAACATCATGTCCAGGAGTATCCGTGTGCCGGAGCCGAATTGACGGTTGACAAACTTCACATCCTTGCGCGCCAGGTCCGCAATATCCTTTATGGCTTTGGGATTCCCTTTGGCGGTGATGAGACCCTGCATTCTTTTTGTCACATGGACCAAACGGAATTTGCGTCCTTCCAGATATCTTTTTGCGGCCGGTATATTATACACCTTTTCCTGTTCATCGAGTATGTGAGTCGTTGCTAGGTCTACGACGCCTTTCTGCACCGCCATTATCCCGCTCAGACTGCCGACGTGAGCCGATATAAGGTCTAACCGGGGATAACGGCTCTTGATCATATCGCGCAGTACGTCGAGAGAGAGGTCATGGCTTCCTACGATATTGAGCCTGTTTTCGATTTCATCTTCCGGCCTTAGAAGCACGGCGCGAAGCTCTTCACCCTCATCGTAACCTTCGACGTTTTCCGGTATCCTGATCAGGGCATCGGCCTTCGAGAGAGAGGAAAAAACCCCGGCCCCGCGATGAAGGGGAAAGGCGTAAAATTTTCTGTCCTTTGACACAAGCCTGACCCGCATGATTTCCTCGACCCCTATGCTCGAAGGGAGCTTGTAGGGGGTGAGACAGGTGACGGTAGATTCGGGCGTGTGAGCGCTGCATAGTTTTTCGTATACGGCTCCAAGGAAGGTCCTGAAGCTTATCGCGGCGGATACCGGGTAGCCGGGAATCCCGAAGACGGGCTTGCCGTCGATCAAACCGAACATTGTGGGTTTACCGGGCATCATGCTCACGCCGTGGAAGACGAGTTTGCCGAACTCGCTGATTATACTCTCGGTAAAGTCTTCCGTCCCTGCGCTCGACCCGGCGTTTATCGCAAGCACGTCATGGCTCGGAAAATGCCGTTTTGCCATGCTCCTCAATTCATCGTGGCTCCGTGCTATTTCCGTCTTGGTGACCTCGAAGCCCATTTCTTCCCCCATGGCGCTGAGAGTGTAAGAGTTGAAGTCTATCAGCCGGGGCGGCCTCACAACCTCGTCGGGGTGTTCGTAGAGATCCACAAGCTCATGCCCGGTCGGTATGATAAGGAGCTTCGGCTTCTTCTTCACCCAGAGTTCCCTGATCCCGGCCGCCATGAGCAAGCCCAGGTCGAGTATTCCCAACCGGTAATTGACAGGGAAGAGGATCTCTCCTTCTATGATGTCTTCTCCGGTCAGCCTTACATTCTGCCACAGGTAAGCGGGCTTTCTGATGACGATCGCGCTTCCGTTCTCCTCTACGTCTTCCACCATAATCACCGCGTTCGTGAGGGAAGGCAGAGGATCGCCCGTATTGACGGCCACTGCATCCGTTTCCCGTTCCAGCGTTACCGGGCTGGTAAGATCGGCATCGAGGGTCTTCTCAAAGGAGACGGCAAAACCATCCATGGCAGCGCAAGTAAAAGGAGGATTGGATAGCCGGGCCCGTACAGGCCTCGACGTAATTCTCGCGGGAGATGACGGGACGAGGATTTTTTCTTCGGCCTCAAGAGGTTTTATCGCAGCAAGAACCTTTTGAAGCGCTTCTTCCTTGCCGATTGTATGAAGATACCTTCTACCCAAGCGGGTACACCTCCACTTTTTCTCCCGCTTCGAGCCCTTCTTTCCCTTCGGGAACTATGATGTAGCCGTCTGCCCTGGAGAGGGTAGAGATAATCGATGATTTTGCGAAGATCGGCGAAACCGATAACGCGTCCTCGTGTCTCTCGACCGTCACCCTGACATACTCTTCTATTCCGTACGTTGACGGCACGTTTGTCCGTAAAGTGCCGGTCATCATCGACAGGGAGGAGGACGGGTCGCTTTGCCGTTTTATCCTTCTCGCCAGGGGAAAAACGAACCGGAGAACGACCATGGAGCAGGAAACGGGGTGGCCCGGTAGTCCGAATACGGGCTTGTCCCACAGGGAAGCGAAGATCGTCGGTTTCCCCGGCTTTATATTCAGGCCGTGGAAAAGGATTTTCCCGCCCAGCCGTTCGATCACGGTCGTCATGAAGTCGCTTTGGCCTTTTGAGCTTCCACCGGAAAGGAGGATCATGTCGGAGTCTTTCAAGGACAAGAGCTTTTCGGTTATGTCTTCCGGGGTATCTTTCGCTATTCCCGCAAAGCGGACGACACATCCCTGGTTTCTTAAAAGGTTGGATACGGTGTAGGTGTTGATATCGCGGACTTTGCCGGCCGGCGGCACGGCATCCGCCGGAACGATCTCATCGCCCGAAGAGACAAGTCCTATCAGAGGCCTCCGGTACACCGTGAAGTGGGTGACGCCAAGGGCGGCGAGCACTCCAAGATCAAAAGGCGACAGCGTTTTTCCTGTCTCAAGCACGACCCGGCCTGTTCTCAAGTCTTCGCCTTTGAAACAGATGTTTTCTCCCCGGCGGGCAGTTTTCGTTATCTCTACGGCATCCGGCACCCGCCTCGTATATTCTTGCATCACCACGCTATCAGCGCCTTCCGGCACCATCGCACCGGTGGAGACATAGATGGACTCACCCTCACCCACGGTCTGCGAAGCGGCCTCCCCGACCCTGACCTCGCCTTTCGCCATAACAAAGGCAGGAGAGTTCTCCCGCGCGCCATAGGTGTCTTTAGCCCTTACCGCGTAACCGTCTACCAGGGACCGTGAAAAGGGCGGTATATCTTCCAGGGCTACTATGTCGCCGGCAAGCACCCGGCCCAATGCCTGTTCGAGGTCTATATCTTCGGTATCAAAAGGCAGTAAAGGGAAGGATGTAATGATCCCGAGTGCTTCTGCTGCTGTAATCGAGGTGAGGAATTCCACGAAACCATGTCACCGGTAGGTGTAGTAAATAACAGCTAAATATATACCGTTTCGGTCAAAAATTGTCAAACGGCGGAAACGCGGAGCAGCAATTTCCGGCGAGCCGGACCCTTGCAGGAGGGCCGGGTTTTTCCGAGATCACGCGATGACGGTGTACTTCAGATCGTCAGAGAGTCCTTTAATTGCAGAAAGAATCTGTTTTGCTCGCGTCTTCGGACTACAAGATACTTCATGCCTGCGCGCCGCGCTGCCTCTCCGTCTTTTTCGTCCCTGTCCCCCACCATGAGGCACATATCGACAGGAACCTGTAATCGCGCCGCGAGAGAGAGTAAGCCCTTGGGATGAGGCTTGAGCGCATCGACTTCCGGGTCGCTGCCGCATGCTATGCAATCAGGCTGAAGACCAAGGGCGTGCAATTTCTCCTCGGGCGGATAGTCAGAGAATATGCCGACAGGTAAACGGTTCTTTTTTAACGCCTCGAAGAGCTCAACCACTCCGGGTGAACGGCAGACGGTCAGGTAACGCAGGGGTCTTTCAACGAGCCATTCACGCACCACATTCCTCACCTTTTGGACCGGAACGTCCAGGAGCGATGCGGTAACGGCATACTGCCGCTCCTCGATACCCGGTACCTGGAGGTCGGAAAGGCTTTCCCTGATGCATCTGAAATGATGAATGATCCTGAGGTCCTGCAGATGAAGACGTCCTCTTGCAAGGGAAAGGAATGCCTCAAGGGCCATATGCCGACGGAGTCTTCTCTCGCAGTAAAGGGTGCCATCGACATCGAAAATGACTGCTTTGACTGAAGATAGCGCATCCATATGCTGTCCCGCAGCCCCGTGTTTCGGCTAAAAAGACGCCGAGCAATAACTAATATAGGGCCACCGGGATGATTATCAAGTGCTCCGGAACCGAGCGAGCCCCTCGGCCCGGCATTACTTCCGTGCTCTCACGCGCTGCTCATCAAAAGAGGAGAAATTGCCTTTCCGAAGGCTTAAGATATGACAATGAAGACTTTCCCGGAGGCGGTTCGTGAAAAGACAAATCCTATGCCGGTTTGCAGGAATGCTGTGCTTTATTGCCATGTCCGTCGCGGTTCTTTTTGCTGAAACAGGCGAGCGAGCGGCTGACCTTAACGTCAAGGTATCCGAATTCCTTGCTCATGCCCGAAGATCGTGGTGGGATATGAACGTCCCTTATGAAGACGGGAAGATCCTGCACGATATGGTAGTAAAAGGAGGTTTTCAAAACATCCTGGAGATCGGTACCTCTACCGGACATTCAACAATCTGGCTGGCGTGGGCAGCCTCAAAGACAGGCGGTAAGGTCACGACCATAGAGATTGACAGGAAGCGATACGAGAAAGCCTTGCAGAACTTCAAGAAAGCCGGGGTTGATCCGTACATCGACGCTCACCTGGCCGATGCCCATGAATTGGTGCCTCTCCTGAGGGGTCCGTTCGATTTTGTCTTTTGCGATGCCGACAAGGAATGGTACCTCCAGTATTTCAAGGACCTGCAGGAGAAGATAAGCCTCGGCGGGTGCTTCGCGGCCCACAATGCACTGTGGAAACGTTCGTCGGACATCAGGATGTTTCTTGAGTATGTGAAGCAGGTCCCGGACTTCCGGACCAGGATTGAAAAGGGCAGCGGGGAGGGTATCTCGGTGAGTTGCAGAATAGCAAAGTAAAGAAGGCGAATCGTCAGTTCTTGCCGTCAAAAACTCCGCTTGACACATTACCCGCCACCGTTGTATATCATTGGACTATTTTACAGGTTGAAATGGGTAGCCACTGCATGAACAAGCCTTGCTGCATGTCAAGCGTTGTCTCCCGATAGAAACCAGGTTATGATGCAACCATAACTATTAAAAGGAGGAAGGTATGTCATTGGAAGGAAAACTTGCATTGGTTACAGGCGCATCGATGCCTCACGGCATCGGCAGGGCTGCTGCCCTTGCTATCGCGAGAGACGGGGCGGATGTCGTGGTGACGGGCTACAACAATATGGACGGAGTAAAGGCCGTGTCGGAAGAGATCAAGGCATTAGGCCGGAAATCCATGGCGATCAGAATGAACGGAAGGGATTATGGCAGTGTACAGGAAGGGTTCGCAGCCATAAAGGCGGAACTCGGACCTGTTAATATATTGGTGAATAATGCTGCGCAGATGCGGCGCATGGTAACGATTGCGAAGACGAAGATTGAAGACTGGGACAATGAGGTCAGGCTTTGCCTCAACTCTGCCTTCTACTGCATCAAGGAAGCGTGGGCTGATATGTGCGAGAACAAATACGGACGTATCGTCAACATGACCTCGGTTGCCGGAGTTATGGGTGGTTCTGGCCAGACCAGTTACGCTTCCGCCAAAGCCGGGCTTGTCGGCATGGCAAAATCGGTTGCCCTTGAAGGCGCCAGGTTCAACATTACCGCAAACTGCGTTCTCATCGGCGTTGCAAATACCGAGGCTTATTATGAACCGATCCCTGAAGAGATCCGCCAGAGGTTCGAGAAGAGGATAGCAATGCGCAGGCCTGCGACCCCTGAGGAGATCGGCGAAGCAATCGCCTTCGTCGTGTCAGACAAGGCATCTTATATGACGGGTACTATCGTCAATATGATGGGAGGTCTCGACCTGTTCGTTTTCTAGAAAATTGTTATCTTTAACTTATTACGTGACTTATTACGTGGTTGTTACGGATCGGGTCGTGAGGCAGGAAAAAACGGGGTCCCAAGGCAAAGCTGCTTTCGGGACCCTGATTTTATGCAGTTTTGACGGTCTTTGGTCGCAGGTGCCTTTCCCGGCATTGCTCCTCGGCCTTGCCCTTTTAGAAAGATCACATATTGAGGGGCCCGGTCAGTGGAGTGAATGACAGGAACCTTTATTTGTAGTTCCCAATCGGGTCTGATTTGGGTTACCATGAAGAAAAGTTGAGGAGGCCCACTCGCACATGGATATGGAAAAATTCTTCTTCCCCGACAGCATAGCCGTATTTGGTATTTCCGATTCAGCTACCAATCTGGGTAAGGAGATCATCGGAAACCTCAATCGTTTCGGGTTCCGGGGGAAGGTGTACGGTGTCGGACGCGTAAAGAAGGAGGTCGGGGGAAGGCGCGTATACGCACAACTGGGCGACGTGCCGGAAGTGCCGGACCTTGCCGTTGTCCTCGTCCCGGCCGCGGCTGTCGCGGATGCGCTCGATCAATGTGGAAGAAAGGGCGTGCGCCGGGTGATCATCGAGACAGGAGGCTTTTCCGAATCAGGAGAAGACAGAAAGGAACTGGAGGATGAAATCCTTCGTATTGCCCGGCACTGGGATATCACCTTCATGGGTCCCAATTGTATTGGTATCACCAATATGGAGAATGGCATTTGTCTTCCCTTTGTTCCTTTTACGCCAGACGAGATGGTAAAGGGCCGCAATTCATTCATCTCTCAGAGCGGAGGACTTATTCATGAGATCATCCGCCGCTGTGCCCTGGAAAATGTGGGGTTGAGCAAGCTTACAAGTATCGGGAATAAACTGATGATAGACGAGAACGACGTGGCGGAGTTCCACATAAATGATCCAGGAACAGAGGTGATCGGCATTTACCTTGAGAGCATCAGCGACGGAAGGCGCCTCATGAGCCTGGCAGGCACGACTGCAAAGCCGATTGTCGTACTGAAGGGCAATACGAACCCGACAAGCCGTCAAATTGCGTCATTCCATACGACGGCCCTTTTGGGAGACGATGCGGTTACCAGCGCCGCTTTCAAACAGGCAGGTATCCACCGGGTCGAGAGCATGGAGGAGATGGTTGAGTGTTTCAAGATGTTCAGCCTTCCCCCGCTTAAAGGTCCCAATCTTGTCCTCGGGTCCCGGTCGGGCGGCCAATCTGTCCTACTTGCCGATGAGGCGTACAGATATGGGTTTAATCTGCCCGCTCTGCCTCAAGGTTTCTTTGAAAGGATAAAAGAGCGGGCCAAGGCGGGGGTAATCAGGAGTACAAACCCTGTTGACCTCGGCGATGTGTTCGATGACCTTTTTTATCTGGAAGTTATGGAGATGGCCCTTCAGGAAAAGGGAATCGACGGAGTCGTTTTTTTCTACGATTACCCCCTTGACAACCCGCTCGTCGACGAGATGATTAACGGTGCCCGAAGGCTTTGCGAGGTTCACCAAAAACCTGTCGTTTTCTGCATGGTCCCCCATCGAGACAGTTGGGTCAGGTTGAGGCAAGAAGGCCACACCTTTCCCTTCTTCGGCAGGCCGGAACAAGCCTTCTCGGCCCTTCGGCGGTCTCTGGACCATTTTGCGAGGATAAGCGCAAACGAGCGAAAGACATCTTTCGGACGAAGAGGGGAGAAGGCAGTTGCCGAGCGAAAAGGTTCGTCACATGTTGCCTCCACTGCCGAGGCGCTCTCCCTGATCGAATCTTACGGCTTGCCGGTGGTCGAATATAAGCTGGTCAGAACGCGCGCAGAAGGCGTCGAGGCAGCGGAAAGGATGGGGTACCCGGTAGCGCTTAAAAGAGCCGAGCCTTTCATCCTTCATAAGACCGAGGCAGGTGCAGTTCGTCTGAACATCGGGAATGATCGGGAATTGGAGGAGGCATTCGAAACCATGGCCGCCCACGTCTACCTGATCCAAAAAATGGCGCCCGAAGGAGTGGAGACGATAATCGGAGGGAAAAGGGATTCCGAGTTCGGCCCGGTCCTGATGTTCGGCCTTGGGGGAATCTTTGTGGAAGTGCTGAAAGACGTTACCATGCGGGTTGTGCCGATCGACGAAAAGCTCGCCATGGAGATGATCGAGGAGATACACGGCGCTCCCGTCTTGAAGGGCACACGGGGCCGCCCCCCCGCTGATGTGGAAAGTCTTTCACAAGTACTGGTCAGTGTCTCGAGACTTCTCGCGGACCATGCCGAGATCAAAAGCCTCGACATCAATCCGCTCCGCGTGTTTGAGCGGGGGGCGGGATGCCTCGCTCTGGACGTAAAGATCGAATACGCATGATCTAGTCCGGCCTTTTGTTTCTCATCGTATCCGTCGGTCATGGCGATCAGCGGGAACAAGGAACCTGTTCCTCGTGAACTCCGTAAGATTTCTTCGGGAGTATGCCGGTTTTGCGGAAAAGTATGCTGTTGCTAAACCTGTTTTTTTACGCTACATTAGAGACTTTGATCAGGCAAAGTCAGTGCGGAGGGCGAAGGGAAAGTGAGGGCGAAGGGAAAATCATCATGGAGAAAAAAACTTCACCTCTACCTGATCGGCCTCGTAGTGCTCTCGGTGCTGTTTCTCGGGGCCGGCTTCTATATCTTCCTGGTCACCGAAGTTCCTTCCGTCATGGCCCTGAAGAACTTGACCAACAAGCCGGTTAGCAGGATTTACGGAATCAACAATCAGGTTGTTTATGTGATAGTGCCGGACAACAGAATATTTGTGTCTTACCAAAAGATCCCGAAATACGTTCGGGAGGCTTTTCTCGCAGCGGAAGATGCGGAGTTCTTCAAGCACAAGGGGGTGGACGTCCGCAGCATCGTGAGGGCCCTGATCATGAATATCGTCCACGGCAGGGTTGTTCAGGGAGGCAGCACCATCACGCAGCAGGTAATAAAATCGCTCATACTGGGGCCGGAGAAGAGTATGGCGAGGAAGGTGAGGGAAGCCATCCTTGCCTACAGGCTCGAGAACTCCCTCACGAAACAGGAGATTCTTAACGTTTACCTCAACAACATCTACATGGGGCAGGGTGTGTACGGAATCGAGGCAGCATCCCAGGTCTATTTCGGCAAGCACGTGTGGGAGATCACCAGGGCGGAGGCGGCATTGCTGGCCGGGATCGTTCAGGCTCCTGCACGATATATGCCCAAGAAACATCTCGGTCTTGCGAAAATGAGACAGGCCTATGTGATCGACCAGCTATGGAAGAAGGGTTTCATAGACGAGAAGAAGAAAGAAGCCATGCTCAGTGAGCGGACGCGGCTTGCCGAAGATGACGGAGTATTTACGGACAGCCATTTCAAAAGTGCCGTCTTTCGTTATGTGGAGGACAAGTATGGCAAAGGGATTTTTTCAAGAAAAGCCCTGAAAATATACACGACGGTCGATCCCGTTTTACAGAGGCTGGGAGAAGATGCGGTCCGCAGAGGGCTCAAAAGGTATGACGAGCGGCGTGGCGAATACTCGGTCTCCTATCATCTCGACAAGGGACGGTGGGAGTATTTCACCAAAGCAGAGGAGCGGGACATAAAGGTGGCGCCTTTGACTCCGGGAAAGGTCTACAATATCCTTGTCTCGGAGAGGGTGGCGGACGGGTATGCGGTCTTTGCGGGTACACAGCAGGGCCTGCTTCAAATAAGCGAGTTTCCTTTTAAGCCGGGAGATGTGATAAAAGCACTATACAAAGGAACCGACAAGAAGAAGACCATCCTCTTTTCCCCCATCAAGACTTCGAGTATCGAAGGGGCTCTCATCTGCATGGATGCCGGCACAGGGTATGTCTATGCAATCGTCGGAGGCAGGGACTTTGACAAAAGTCCTTACAACCGCGCACTTTCTGCAAAGGTACAGCCGGGCAGCGCGTTCAAGCCTTTCATCTATCTGGCAGCGCTGGAAAAAGGTTACGATCTTGATTCAATGCTTGTGGATGAGCCGAAGGAGTATGGAGGGGGCCTGGGAAAGCCATGGATTCCAAAGAACTACGATGGGAAATACAGCGGGGCGATTTCCCTCCGTGACGCCATCGCTCACTCGAAGAACGCTGCTACCGTGCGGCTGCTTGAGGATGTCGGCATCAGTTCCGTCCGGAAAGTGATACATGATCTGGGGATCAACGAAGATATTGAAAATAACCTTTCAATCGCCTTGGGAACCACGAACCTGACCCTGCTCGATCTGGTCAAGGGATTCTCGGCTTTCGCGAATGGAGGCGAAAGGATCAAACCCATCATGGTGCTGAAGATCGAGGACAGCCGTGGGAATGTCCTGGAAGAGACGGGACCTGCTAAGACCAGAGTGATAGATGCAGAGATTGCCTTCAGAATGAATATGCTCCTGAAAGGCGTGACTACCTACGGCACTGCCAAGGAAGCAAGCCGCCTTGGATATGCCGTGGCGGGAAAGACGGGAACTACGAACAATTTCTACGATGCGCTCTTTGTGGGATATTCACCTCGCCTCTGTACGGGCGTCTGGGTTGGGTTCGACCAGCGTACATCCCTCGGGAAGGCGGAAAGCGGTGGCAGGGTTGCCCTTCCCATTTGGATGAACTTTATGGCGAGCGCGCTCGGCAGATATCCGGCCGACGATTTTGCTCCGCCGGTCTCAGAGGCACCTCCCTTGCCCGAATCGCCTGCTTCTCCGACATCGCCTCCCGGCGATGCATCTTCATACCCTTTTAAAGAAAACAGATATTATTAGTATTTCCTGTTTCCGCGCAAGGTGCAATCCGACGTCGTACCTTCCCGGACCTGCTGGAGATATGCTCACCATCCGGACCTGGCCACCGAGCCTAGTCTTGTGAACAAGTGAAGCAGAGAGCAACGGAAAAGGCGGTATGAAAAAGGGGCACGATAAAAAACCAAACCGTTGGCAATGGTGAGAGAGAATTAAGATTACCCATGTGAACGGGTAGTACCTGCTTTCACAAGGAGAATCAAGGCAAGAACACATTCCGGCCCTCCCCGGTGAAAGGAAAAGTGCAAGGACATGCTTTTTTATCTTGACGAAAAGATCGGAAATAGTGCAGAATTCAAATGTTCAACTTAGGATGTCTGGCGTGAGGGTAAGGAGAACATGATGCTTGAATACGTGGCGATCTTGATAATGATTTCACTAGCTGCGCTCATAGCTTTCGCTATCGTCGGTTTATCCTATTTTCTCGGTTACAAGACACGGGCAAAAGTAAAGCTCTCTCCTTACGAATGCGGAATGGTCAGCGTGGGCCCGGCGAGGAGGAGGATCACCATCCGCTACTACATTGTGGCCATGCTGTTCCTCGTGTTCGATCTCGAAATACTGTTTCTTTATCCCTGGGCAGTAATTATGAAAAAACTCGGGCTATTCGGCTTCATGGAAATGATCGTCTTTGTGGCCATCCTTTTTGTGGGGTACGTATACGTGTGGAAAAAAGGGGCACTCGAATGGGAATAGAGAGACCTGAAGCAGGAGAGGACAAAAACATCCTTGTGACGAGCGTTGATTTCGCCGTCAACTGGGCGCGAAAGAATTCTCTCTGGCCCGTCACCTTCGGACTTGCCTGCTGCGCTCTCGAAATGATCATCGCCACTTCTGCCACGCACGATATGGCCCGGTTCGGGGCTGAGGTTTTCAGGCCATCCCCTCGCCAGGCAGACCTGATGATTGTTGCAGGTACCGTGACAAAGAAAATGGCGCCGGTTGTCAGGAGGATTTACGAGCAGATGCCCGAGCCCAAATGGGTGATCGCGTACGGGGCATGTGCAACGAGCGGGGGCATATTCAGGACATACAATGTGGTACAAGGGGTGGATCAAATCGTTCCGGTAGACGTGTATATCCCCGGATGTCCTCCCCGGCCCGAGAGCCTTATCGCGGGCCTCATAAAGCTACAGGAAAAGATCGCAAAAGAAAGCATAACCGAGAGAAGGCTCGTGACGCTTCCGGGAAGCAACGCATGACAGGATCGGAGAGCTTGATCAAAAAGCTGGTTGATAAGTTTGGCGGCTGGATTGTAGTGGAAGGGACTGAGCCGCAGGCAAGCATCGTTGTCGACAAAAACAAGCTGAGAGAAATGAGCCTGTTTTTGAAGGCCGACCAGGAAACACCGTTCGACATGCTTACCGACCTTTTTGCGGTTGACCTGTACGGCCAGGATCCAAGGTTTGAAGTAGTCTATCTGCTGAATTCGACGAAATCAAAAAACCGCCTCACAATGAAAGTCAGACTGAACGACAGCCAGTATGTCGAGACGGTAAGCGATATATGGAGAGCGGCGGAATGGCTCGAACGCGAGGCATTCGATATGTTCGGCCTTCGCTTCCACAACCATCCGGACCTGCGCAGGATCCTCATGGTGGAAGACTTTAACGGGTATCCTTTGCGGAAAGACTTCCCAACGGAAGGCTACGGCTTTGACCAGCCTTTCCGTGTAGACCTCGAAGAGAAGGTATAAATGGCAGAACGAAAATATATGACCATCAACATGGGACCGCAGCACCCTGCGACGCACGGGGTGCTGAGAGTCGTGCTCGAACTTGATGGCGAGATTATCGTCAAGGCAACCCCATTTATCGGATACCTTCATCGCGGTGTAGAAAAACTGGCGGAAGCCAGAACATATCATCAGGCTTTGACCTTGACGGACAGGCTCGATTACACAAACGGCCTCTCGAACAATCTTGCGTACTGTCTGGCCTGTGAAAAGCTGATCGGCATCGAGGTGCCGAAACGCGGTCAATACCTGAGGGTCATCCTTGCAGAGCTTCAGCGGATCGCCGCCCATCTCATCTGGCTGGGCACGCACGCGCTTGATATCGGCGCCATGACGGTGCTCTTCTATGCATTCCGTGAACGCGAGACTATCCTCGAGGTAGTCGAGCATGTGACCGGAGCTCGTCTTACGCCCAGTTTCATCAGGATAGGGGGCCTGGCAAACGATGTTCCGGAAGAGTTCGAGGGGATGGTAAAAGCCTTTGTCAAGGATTTCCCCAAGAGGATCGATGAATACGAGACCCTTCTCACGGAAAACATCATATGGAAGAGAAGGACGAGGAATATCGCGGCTATGTCGGCGGAAGATGCTGTCAGCTACGGCGTTACGGGACCGGTGCTGCGGGCGTCCGGCGTTTACTACGATGTGCGCAAGGCCTACCCGTATTCTTCGTACGAAGATTTCGATTTTGAAGTCCCCATGGGGGAAAACGGCGATGTGTTTGACCGGTATGCCGTGAGAATTAAAGAAATGCACCAGTCGAACAGGATCATCCAACAGGCGATCGACGGCCTTCCGGACGGACCGGTAAATGCCGACATGCCTCAGTATGTGCCCCCGCCCAAGAAGGATGTGCAGAACGATATGGCTGCCCTGATACGCCACTTCAAATTGATGGAAGAAGCGTTTACCCCGCCTGTGGGCGAGGCATACGGGGCAGTTGAATCTCCGAAGGGCGAGCTTGGTTTTTATGTGGTAAGCGACGGCTCCAACAAACCTTTCAGGTTCCGTATAAGACCGCCTTCCTTCCTCAATCTCGGCGCTGTTCCGAAGATGATCGAGGGGCAGATGATCGCGGATGTGATCGCGGCCATAGGAAGCGTGGATATCGTGCTTGGCGAAATAGACAGATAGGGAAAGGTAATGGCAGGTATTCTATTCAGCTCATGGCAAGGGGAAGTGATCGACAACAGGGGTAAGCCCGAGGCCAAATTTGCGTTTCCCAAGAGGTTGACCATTCCCGATGAATTCTCGAAAGGCGAGCCGATAAGGGCCTTCATGGGATGGGACGGCTTTGCGTTGCTGGACGCCAATGTAGATATGGTTAACATGTGCACGAGATACGTCGAGGCGGTTCAAAAGGAATCGTGCGGGCGATGTGTGCCGTGCCGCGTCGGGACGCGGATCATCCTGGATGTCATGAACCGGATATCCGAAGGGCAGGGCAAGAGAGACGACCTCGAGAGGGTGAAAGGTCTTGCCCGCTATATCAAGGAAGGGTCGAAGTGCCAGATAGGCCAGACAGGCCTTGTGCCGCTCCTGGATGCCCTTACCTATTTCAAGGACGCTTTCGACAAATGTATTGATCAGGGCCAGAAAGCCAAAGCCGGAACGTACCGGGTATCGGTGACGGCGCCGTGCATGAGCGTCTGTCCCACCAAGCTGAAGATACCGCAGTACATAGAACAGATTGCCGAATGCATGCCCTCCGGTTCCCTGGCCACGATAAGACAAGACACCTGTATGGCAGGCACCCTCGGCCGCGTTTGTGTGAGACCGTGCGAATCAAACTGCCGCCGGGGTAATATCGACGAATCGATCTCAATAAAGTACCTGAAAAGGTTCGCCGCCGACTACGAACTGGAAAAGCGAAAGAAGCCGGCAATTTCATCCCCGGCATCAACCAACAGCAAAAAGGTAGCGGTACTGGGCGCCGGTCCCGCAGGTCTCTCCTGTTCCTACTTCCTCGTGCAGATGGGTTATAAAGTCACTATTTTCGAGCGCCTTCCCGAACCGGGCGGCATGGCCGCAGTAGGCATTCCGGATTACCGCCTTCCGAGGGACATTTTGGGCGGCGAGGTCGATGTAGTGAAAGACCTCGGGGTCGAGATCAGATACAACAGCATGGTTGGGAAGGATGTGACCATTTCCGATCTGCAGGAAGAGTTTGATGCGATCTTTATCGGAGTAGGGGCTCACAACAGCTCGCCCATGGGCGTGGAGGGCGAGGACAGGGGCTACAAAGGGTTTATTCCGGGAGTCAAGTACCTCCTTGACGTGAACATGGGGAAAGACCCTTACCCGGAGGGCAAAAAGGTCGTTGTCGTCGGCGGTGGAAACGTTGCGATGGACTGTGTGAGGTCTTCCTTCCGCATCGGCAAGCCGGACGTAAATCTTGTATATCGTCGAACAAAGGCTGAAATGCCGGCAGATCCGGTCGAGATCCACGACGCCGAGGAAGAGGGGGTCACCTTCCACTATCTGTGCAACCCGACCAGGATCATCGAAAAGGAAGGGAAGGTCGTCGCCGTTGAATGCATTAGAATGGAGCTCGGCGAGCCGGACAAGAGCGGCAGGCGGAGACCTGTTCCCATACCCGGTTCCGAATTCATAATAGAGACGGATATCCTGATACCCGCCATAGGTCAGGCCGTGGATATGTCGTTCCTGGAAGAGAAGGTGGGTGTGCAGGTCACCAAATGGAATACCATACTGGTTGATCAGGACACGTTTGAAACGAGCCGGCCGGGCATATTTGCCGCAGGCGACTGCGAGACAGGTCCCGATGTTCTGGTCCGGGCATGCGGAAACGGGAAAAGGGCAGCCTGGAGGATCGACCAGTATCTGCGGGGCGAGGAACGGGTACCTTCGGAAAAAGAGAGATTCCACGATCTTTTCAACAAGGTCAAGGTATATCAGAAAGACGAGAATCTCGGTATTGCGGGTGGCGAGCCGCGCCTTCATTTGCGGATGCTCGACCCTCAGGTGAGAAAACTGACCTTTGACGAGGTAGAGGAAGGATATCGGATGGACGAGGCGATCAAGGAAGCCATGCGATGTCTCAGGTGCTATCGCATCGGAATGGTAGCGGTCTAAAAGGGTAAAGATGGTAAGGCTAAGGATAGACGGAAAAGAGATCGAGACGCAGGAAGGCAAAACAATCCTTGAGGCGGCCAGGGATAACGGAATCTATATCCCAACCCTCTGCTATCATGCCAACCTCCTCCCAATTGGCTCCTGCCGGATGTGCATTGTTGAGGCGGAAGGTTATGCCAACCCCATGGCGTCATGCACTACGGCCGTTCAGGAAGGCATGTCCGTAAGAACCCAATCAGACAAGCTTTTCAGAATGAGGCAGGATTACCTCAAGCTGCTCCTCGCATACCATCCTCTTGAATGCCCCATTTGCGATGCGGGCGGCGAATGCGACCTCCAGAACTTGGTGTTCGAGCACAAGATCGAGAAGGCGGATCTTTCGGTGACAAGAGAGCGAAAGGTAGATCGCTACTCGACGCCTCTCATAAAATACTGGGAAAATCGATGCGTTCTTTGCCTGCGCTGTATCCACGCATGCAGAGAGGTATCGGGCAGGAATGTCCTGGACCTCGTTGAGACCGGGATCGACGCAAAAATGGCACCAACCAGGCCCAAAGAGTGCATCTCCTGCGGTGAATGCCTTTTTGTCTGTCCCGTGGGTGCGCTTACGGAAAACCTGAGCCCCCTCAAAAGCAGGTTCTGGCAGGTTGAACGGCACTTCACGACATGTCCTCACTGCGGCTTCGGCTGCACCTTTGAGATCGACATGTTTCAAAAGCGCTATGCAACCGACGTCATCCAAAAAATAGAAAACATGCCGAACCGGGGTTCCCTCTGCATTCTGGGCAGGTTCGGTTATGATTTCGTGAACCATGAGGGAAGACTCAAAGAAGCTTCTGCGAAAAACGGGACTGTTTCACTTTCCGATGCGGTGACGGCTGCTTGCGACCAGCTCACCAAACTTGATGCGCAAGGGAAAGGTATCGGGTTTGTGGTGTCGCCAAGGGCTACCAATGAAGAAATTTTCATGATTAAAGCTATAGCCTCACGGTTCAAGAAGACATTCTTGTCCACGTCAGGCTACTACCACACCGGCAAGTTCAAGAAGACCTGTGACCGCATGGGTATTTCGCCATGCTACGATTATGACAGGCTTCTCGAAGCGGACCTTATTATTATCGCAGGCGCAAACCTTCTCTCCAACAACCATCTGCTGGGTGACCGGGTTCGGGATGCCTTCAAGCTGCGTGGAGCGAGGATCATCGTGGTCGATCCATCGCCGACTGCCCTCACTGCAATTGCGGACGTTCACGTGAAAGTCCAACCGGGGAGAGACGCGTTTCTCTTTAATGCACTATCCCGGCTTCTGATAGATGAAGGAAAACACCCCACCAAGAACGAGGACCTGGACGGCTTCCCGTGCTTCTACTCAAGCCTGGATCCTCTTAATGTGGAATCAGCCCTTCAGGAAAGCGGTGTTGACCGCAGCGACTTTGATAAGATGTACCGTCTCGTCAATCGCGCATCGAATATTGCCGTGATCGTGGGCTCGGGCATAGGCTCATCCCACGAGAGCATCAAAGGGCTCCTCAACTTCTGCATACTGAAAGGTATTGATAAGAAGGGACTTGTCATGGGCGTGGCAAGGCAGTCGAACGCCCTGGGTGCCGTATCGATCCTTGAAACAAAGTCTTCACCTCACGTCATGATGGCCAACCAGGAGGTGAACAGCCTCTTTTTTTATGAGGAAGACCCATTCCACTACATGAATGAAGAGACGGTCAGAAACCTCCTCCAGGGGAAGCAGTTCGTTCTTGCCGCGGATGCCTTTCCGACGCGCATAATGGATCATGCGGACATGTCG
>MVRP01000072.1 GCA_002067405.1 Syntrophorhabdaceae bacterium PtaU1.Bin034
GTCTGCGACCGGATGCGGCTGGAGCAGACCTTTCTGTCCCCTTTGTTTCTCCTTCTTTCAGACAAAGCTGAACTGGCCGAAATAGCGGACAACCTGGACCGGGGAGCGGACGATTACGTGGAAAGGGCCTCATGCGTCCACATCCTTCTCCCGAAGGTCCGTTCTCTTATAAGGACCCGAGTACTTCAGGAGGATCTGAGGGAAGAGAAAAGAAGGCTTGCAGAGGCAAACGAGCTTCTTGAAAGAAACTTCAAAGAACTGACCAACATACTGCTCAAGATTCTCGAAGTCCGGATCCCGGGTACAAGTGATCGGTCGGAAACGGCCAAAGCCATTGCAGATTTCGTCACCGATAAGTTGGGCATTCCCGAGGAAAGGCGAAAGATCATTGTCTTCAGCGCCCTTTTTCATGAAATCGGCAAGATCGGACTGCCCGACGAGGTCCTGACCAAACATGCGCGCCCGCTGCCGCCTGATCTCGTCCATACCCTTCAGCAGCATCCGACTGTCGGCTCGATGATCGTCTCAACCATTACCGGGTACAAAGAATCTGCAGAAATAATCTATCATCAGTTAGAGAATTACGACGGATCAGGTTTCCCCGACGGGCTTATGGGTGAAGAAATACCCGTAGGAGCAAGGATCCTGAGGGCAATCGTGTTTCAGGAGGAACTTCAGACAGAGGGTCGTTCGGTCACTAGCATCGTGGAACGGGTGAGGCTTTCGATCAACACCATACTGGATCAGAGAATAGCAAATCTTCTGATAGAATTCCTTCTCAGAGAAAACAGGAAGGCTGACATCAACAAGGTAAAGCTTCGCGTCGACGAACTGAAGCCGGGGATGGTTGTGGCAGACGATGTCCATGCCGCAAGCGGGATCAAATTGCTCCCGAAAGGAGTTCAGCTGCAACAGAAGATGCTGGAGCTTTTACTGGAGCGTAATGAAACGGATCCGATCATCGGAGGGGTATATGTCCTTACCGACTGGTCTCTGCTCGATGGCTGTTAAACGGGGGTCCCTCCTGCATCATCTCTTTCAACTTGACGTAATCGATCTTTCCTGTTCCAAGTTTGGGGATCTCTTTCATAAAGGAGACCTCCCTCGGCACTGCCAGGTCTGAAAAGCCCTTCTCTTTCAATGCCTCTCGTACGGACCTTGCGTCGACTTCCTGATTGTTGGTTATCACGATCAGCTTTTCCCCTTTGCGTTCGTCCGGTACGGACATGACGGCAGCCGCTTTCCGGTCGCCAAATCTGGCAGCCAGCGCCTCTTCTATCGCAGTCAGGGAGATCATCTCACCGCTAATTTTGGCAAAACGCTTCAGCCTTCCCACGATCTTGAGAAACCCGTCGTCGGTGATCTCCACTATGTCACCCGTGTCGTACCACCCCTCGTCTTCCACCAGGTACTTGTGGTTGGCCTTCTCGTTCTTGAGATACCCTTTCATGACGTTCTTGCCTCGTACGAACAGCTTTCCGACCCTGCCGTCCCTATCGTCGATACCTTCCACCCGCGACAGCTTGTACTCGATGCCCGGAAGCACTTTGCCCACTGTCCCGTATTCGTGTTCAAGAGCGCTGTTGATGCTCACGATCGGTGAGCACTCCGTTGCGCCGTAGCCCGACATGACGCTTACGCCGAACTTTTTTGCATATTGATCAAACACGGCATCGCTCAGCGGCTCGCCTCCGCAGTAGATGTAATGCATGGAATAGAAATCGTAGGCGTTGGCTCGTCTGGCATACCCGTTAAGGAAGGTGTTGGTGCCGCATAAAATGGTGCATCCTTCTTCATATGCCATTTCCGGGACAATGCGGTAATGAAGAGGGCTCACGTAAAAGAAGGCCCTCGCGTTCAAAAAAACAGGAATAATGGTTCCGATCGTGAGCCCGAAGCTGTGAAACATGGGGAGCGCATTCAGGAAATAATCATTTTCCGTCACGTCGATCCTTGACAGGGCCTGATGCACATTGGTGATCAGGTTCTCGTGTGAAAGGCACACGCCTTTCGGCATCCCTTCCGAACCGGAGGTGAAAAGGATACATGCGGTCTCCTCGTGCTCGTCCCGCTCAATTCTTCCGTGAGCACCGGGAAAAATGCTTCTGAAAAACGCCATCATCTTGTCATTCAGACGTATCTGCGTCTTCATGTCCTCGAGAAAAACTACTCTCTGTCCCTCAAAAACGTTCTCCGAAAGCCGTATCCTCTCAAGAAACCTGCGGGAGGTAATAATGAGATTCAAGTCTGCCAGTTCCATCGCGTACCGAAGCGCACCCGGCCCGCTCGAATAATTGAGAAAAACAGGGACCTTGCGGACCAATTGCAGCCCGAAGAAAATCAGGGCGGTAACCGTAAGATTGGGAAGCAGCAGCCCGACATTTTTCACGTTGAACAACGAGAGATAACGGCCAAGAGCGAACGCTGCCGTCAAGGCTCTTCTGTATGTCACTGCGCTGCCTGTAGCATCACTGAAAAGCGGTCGTCCTCCATTTTCCTTGCACTTCGTGATAAATTCCCGTCCCAGGGTAGAAGGCCTGTTATGCGCTTCGAGGTACACTTCCGAAAGCATCCTGTAAATTATCCTGGTTGCCTCCTGCTTCCGTTTTCTGCTCGGAAGATGGTCGAGACTGAGGGGCACCTGCAACTTCCCGATGGTAATGCTGATAGGGGCAAAGATCTTTCGGCCGGGATGTTTCCTCGAAAAGATCGTCTTGTACGTATCCTTGAGGCAGAGGGGAAGGATGTGGGCTCCGGTCCTTAATGCCGCAAATCCCGTACCTTCGTAAATCTTCATGAGGCTGCCCGTCTTTGTCATTCTCCCCTCGGGGAAGATAAGAAGGGGTGTCCCGTCAGTCACCTTCCTGACGACGTCTTTGAGTGAATAGGGGCTCATGGAATCGAGCTGTACCGTGTAGCGATTCTGCATGAAAGGCCTGAACAGGAATTTTTGCGCGGTGGCCCGATCCACGATGATCTTAAAAGGCAGGTTCAAGTAGGTCCAGACAAGAATACCGTCGATGAGGGAAGCGTGATTGGCGATCACGATCAACTTGTCAAAGTCCTTCGGCACGTTTTCCATGCCTTCGACCTTAATGCGGTGAAACACCTGAAAATAGAGCTTGAAAAACCATCTGCAGCTCTCTTCGAAAGCACGTCGCAAAAAGCCGGGCTGAGGGGCGCTCTGCATAGGCGACAGTCTTTGACTCGATGGCTTTCCTGAGGTCATGACAAAGTATATACTACGACCACTCCGGTTTTTTTCAACTTGTGGATTCCCTGCTGCTTGCAGCAGGTCCATTTATTCAGTTTCGAGAACAACGATAATTTCATTTCTCATTGTCACCCTTGATGCCGGGAGCGATATTCTTTATACTGCTTACCGAGAAGTTTCGATGGAGGCGGCCCGTTGAAAACCGTGGTGCTTTTGACCGTATCAAACATATTCATGACGATCGCCTGGTACGGGCACCTGAAATACAAGCATTCTGCCCTGTGGAAAGTAATAGTAATCAGCTGGCTCATAGCCTTTGTCGAGTATTGTTTCCAGGTGCCGGCCAACAGATCGGGCCATTTGCGCTTTTCCGCGGCTCAGCTCAAGATCATCCAGGAAGTCATCACCCTTGTTGTCTTCGCCGGTTTTTCCCTTCTCTATCTCAAGGAGGAGTTTCGATGGAACTACGCCGTTGCCTTTCTCATGATAATAGGCGCGGTCTTCTTCATGTTTAAACAGTAAAGACAGCGCAAGCGATGAAAATCGCCGCTTCAACTCCGGCACATGCCACAGTTGTTGCATCTGCTTTCCTCACCGTCGTCCAGATAAGTTCCCTTCTCGCCGTAGAGATTCTCAAGGTAAACCCGTTCGCCTTCCCGTTTCTTCACGTAGCCGTTTTCAAGAGGAACCTTCCCGAGGCCGCCGGTGATATCGACAGCATATTGCGGCATGCACAAACCCGAAACGGATCCTCTTAACGCCTTCATGATCCCGACACCCTTGTCCAGTCTGACCTTGAAGTGGGTCGATCCCACAACATCGTCCAACTGGAACAAATAGTACGGCTTTACCCCCGCCTCGACTAATCTCTCAAAAAGGTGCGCAAGAATGTGGCGGCAGTCGTTAACTCTTCTCAAAAGCACCGTCTGGCTGATGACCTGCGCCCCCGTTTCACGAATTATCCTTATCGCATCAAGAAACTCCGGCGTCACTTCCCTCGGGTGGTTTACATGGACCACGAACCAAAGACACCGCTGCTTTTTGAGTGCTTTTTGGTGCAGGCGAACCCGCTCAGGATCCATGACCGGCATTCTCGAACTGACCCGCAGAACCCGGATGTGATCCATCTTTGTGAGCCTCCCGATAATGTAATCAAGTTCAGGCGGTGCGAGGATCAACGGATCGCCACCAGATATGATTACCTCCCGCAACTCACGGTGCTGCTCCAGGTACTCGATGGTCCTCTCGCGATAGGTCTCCGGGTCAAACCCTCTTCCCACCAGCCTTCTCCTGTTGCAGAACCGGCAGTAAGTAGCGCATTCGGCAGCGACAATAAACACACCACGGTCCCGGTAACGTTGAAAAAAAGCAGGTGTCGCCTCTATGCGTTTCTCGCCGAGCGGATCGGTCACACCCCTACCGGCAAGCTCATCCTTGGAAGGGATCGCCTGGAGCCTGATAGGGCAAAGAGGATCATCGGGTTTCATAAGGCTTGCATAAAACCGGGAAACCCTGAAAGGGTAAATACGGGAAACGGATTCTATTTCTTTTTTCGATTCGTCGCTTAAGATGATGACACGAGAGAGGGACTCGACATCTGAAAATAAAGGGAGGGTAAGAGGTTTACCCTCCGCGCCTTTCATCTTGCTGCTGATATTACTGAAGCGGGGTAAAATGGACCCTTCTGTTCTTCGCCCACGCAGCTTCGTTGTGTCCGGGGTCTACCGGTTTCTCTTTTCCATAGCTTACCGTCTCCATACGGTTGGAGTCGGCCCCAAGGTTGACCAAATAGGCTTTTGCTGCATCTGCCCTTTTCTGCCCAAGGGCAAGGTTATACTCGACTGTCCCTCTTTCGTCGCAGTTTCCCTCGATTCTTACCTTACCGCTGTTCGACTTGAACCACTCGTAATTCTTCTTCAATATCTCCGCATCCGCAGGCCTGATGTTGTACCTGTCGAAATCGAAATAGATATCTTGAAGTGCCGCAGCAACTGCCGCCGGTGCAGCAACTGCCGGTGCAGCCTCTTCCTTCTTGACGATCACTTCCTTTTTCTCTTCAGGCGCAACCATCTTCTCGGGAGCTTTTGGCGGTGCCGCTTCTCCCTTCATCTTCTGCTGAAAACAACCGCAGCCTGCAAGGGAAAGTGTCAAGGCGACAACCAAGAGCAGGAGACCAATGGATTTCATTTTCATTTTCACACTCCTCCTTGATTAAGGGGTATATCCGGCTTTCGGACATACCCCTCCAAAAATGAACAACTACTTCTTTTCGGGTGCAGGGGCAGCAGGTGCCTCAGGCGCAGGAGCCTCACCGGGCTTCGCAGGCTCACCTGGCTTCGCAGGCTCACCGGGCTTCGCAGGCTCTGCAGGTGCAGGAGCAGGAGCAGGTTGTGCCTCCTCTTTTGCCGCTGGCGGTGGTTCAGTTGAAGGGCCGCAGCCCACCAACGCAAAGCTTCCAAAAAACGATATAGCTATAAATAACACCAAAAGTTTCTTCATTTCTTTTTCACCTCCTTTCTATTTGGCATTTCATTTTCAGAATTCAAACTTTCGAGTTCTTTAATGCATATACTACAATATAGTAATCAAAACAAGAAAATTATACACTTTTTATCAATACTTCCTTCTGAATTGCGTATACATCGTCCCTGAAACAGAGAGCTGGTTCAGCGTTCAAGGTCGATGCTGTGCCGCACGCGACACCGAGGCTCAGGGCATCCCTAAAGGAAGCACCTTCGTTCAAAGCAAAAACGATGCCGGCAAGCATGGCATCACCCGCTCCGATCGAGCTCTTCACGTTCACTTTCGGCGGCGTCGCGAGGTATCTTTCCTTTTCCGAAACACCAAAAGCACCCCTCATGCCCATCGAGACGACTATAAGACCTACAGATCCCAGAAAAGGAGCAATGTTTTCAAACACTTCCTCATGGTCCTTCACGTTCTTTTCGACAAGCCTACCGAACTCATGGATGTTCGGTTTAATCAGATAAGGACCTGCTTGCGCACCCTTTTTGAGCAACTCCCCGTCGGCGTCCAGGAGGACCCTTATATTCTTGTCTTTCAACATGGTCACTATCTGGGCATAGCTATTGTCACTGAGACCCGGGGGTACGCTTCCGCTCAGCACGACGTAGCTGTCCCGTGGTATTTGCCTGATCTTGCCATAAAGAGTAGTGATGTCGAACTCGGTCACTTCGGCCGCAGAATTGCCCAAAACCGTCTGCATCTTCTTCTTTCGTTGATGGATGGTGATGTTCGTCCTTGTTTCACCGTTTACCCGGGTAAAATTGCAGACTATACCCTCGTTCGTCAGTCTTCCTTCAACCTCCATCCCATTGTATCCGCCCATGAAACCTAACGCGATGCTCTGCCCGCCCAGTTCCCTGATCACCCTGGAGACATCGATTCCCTTGCCGCCTGCAGACCGTTTCTCGTCGAGGATCATGTTCACATCATCGTACATGAATTCCTCCACGTCTATCGTCCTGTTCAGTGAAGGGTTGAGTGTGATTGTATATATCACAATTTCCTCCGCATCCCGAGTCTCGGAACTTCGATTAACTATATCACAAAATTACGGATGAAGAGTAATTTTTACCTGAAATTTTCCCGACCGATACAGATAAAAGCAATGCGGACAAACCGGGTGACATCAAAAACTCAGGCTGATATAATTGAAAAACTTTTTCACGTGGAGGCAATATGAGAAAAGCTATGCCCTTCCTGCTCCTCACGGTAATCCTGTTCAGTTTTTACGGGTGCGGATACAACGAGATGCAGGCAAAAGAAGAGGCTGTTTTTGCAGCGTGGGGCGACGTGGAGGCCGCATATCAGCGGCGGGCCGACCTCGTGCCCAATCTGGTAGAGGTGGTCAAAGGATATGCAAAGCATGAGAGCGAAACCTTCGAGGCCGTGACCGAAGCCCGGGCAAAGGTCGGATCGGTACAGGTCTCTAAAGACATGCTGAGCCAGCCGCAGGCCGTTGAACGTTTTCAGCAGGCCCAGTCCCAGCTTGGCGGTGCTCTTTCAAGACTTCTCGTTGTTGCCGAGCAGTACCCAACGCTCAAGGCAAACCAGAACTTTCTGGATCTTCAGAACCAGCTCGAAGGAACCGAGAACCGGATAAACGTTGCAAGGGTGCGGTACAACAGGGCCGTTCAGGAGTTCAATACCAGTATCCGGACGTTTCCCAACTCGTTGACCAATTCACTGCTTCTCCATCTCTCGAGAAAAGAGCCTTTCAAAGCAGATGAAGGTGCAAGGGTAGCTCCGAAAGTCAAGTTTTGAGGATTGGGGGAAATGAAGGGGTCGGCACTCATTCTCCTTCTTTCACTCGTGCTGCTTTCGCCGGCGGCATGGGCAGAGGCGCGGTCTGTCCCGACGCTCACCGCGCATGTCAACGACTATGCAGGCATCATCTCGCAACAAACGGCGCAGGAGCTTGAAAAGGAGCTGGTTCAGTTTGAGAGGACTGATTCGACCCAGATAGCGGTGCTGACCATACCAAGCCTGGAAGGGGAGAACCTGGAGGAGTTTTCCATAAAAGTGGCCGAAGCCTGGAGAATAGGACAGAAAGGCATCGACAACGGCGTCATTCTCCTTGTTGCGAGGGACGACCGGAAGGTCCGGATAGAGGTGGGCCGAGGACTCGAAGGCAAGCTGACCGACCTCGTAGCGGGCAGGATCATCAGGAATACCATAGTGCCGAGATTCAAGGCCGGCGATTTCGATAACGGTGTGAAGGACGGCGTCCGGGCGATCATCGAAGTTGTAAGGGGGGAGTATAAGGCGGATGAGCGCGATCTGACGAAGGGTCATAAAAGTGCTCCGCCCATCTTCACCCTCCTCATCTTCCTTTTTATCGCCCTCATTTTCGCCGGCGCTCTATCGAGGGTGCTTGGAGCCGCGGCAGGGACGATAGGTCTTCCGGTAGCAGCGAAACTTGCCTTTCCCGCGCTTCCCTACCTTGTCCTGGGTGGGCTTGCCCTGCTCGGTTTGGTGATCGGCCTGCTTCTGCACGCCATCTTTATGGGAGGAGGGAGATCAGGCGGAGGAGGAGGTTTTTGGGGCGGCCCGTTTTTCGGCGGAGGCTGGGGAGGCGGGTCAGGATCCGGCAGAGACTGGGGTGGTGGCTTCTCGGGCGGCGGAGGGGATTTCGGCGGAGGAGGCGCTTCGGGCGACTGGTAGCAGCGGAGGACGTAATCGGGCCGCACAACGTTCGGGTTCGGCAACGGAAACGAAAAGTTGGGAGCGTGCTCAAATTCTTGGGAGCTGTCAATGAAGATCCGGGCGAAGGATTTTTTTAGTAAAGAACAGAGGGAAAAAATCCGGCAGGCAGTCCAGGCTGCCGAGGCAGACACTAAGGGGGAGATCGCAATCGTTCTCGTGAACGAGAGCGACCGATACCGTGAAGCAGAATTGCTGGGTTCCCTTTGCTTCTCCGGTCTCGTATCTCTGGTCCTCTCCATTATCTTCCACCATATCACCATCTGGTTCTACATCCCCGTCACGTTAGCGCTCTTCTTCCCCGCCCTTTTCCTGTTCAAGAAGTTCCCCCACATGAAGCTTGCGTTTCTCGGTCTCGGAAGGGTGGAAAAGGCAGTTAAAGAACGGGCTGTTTACGCCTTTTATCAGAAGGGGGTCCACAAGACCGAGGAACAGACGGGTGTCCTCATATTCATTTCACTTTTGGAAAGGAAGGTCTGGATCCTCGGGGATAGAGGCATTCACGAAAAGATCAGGGGCGACTTCTGGCGGTCCCTGGCGCATGAGCTGGCTACAGGCATCAAGGAAGACCGGGCCTTCGAAGCCCTGTGCCGAGTCATCGAAAAGTGCGGGGCTGAACTCATACGCCACTTCCCCGGCAAGGCACACGACAAAAATGAACTGCACGACGAAGTAATCTGCTGAGAAAGCATAAGACCCATTGTTCTTTGCGGCGCTGAAACAGTAAAGATTTCGGTTTTCTCCTTCCCCGTCCTCTCCTTTTAAAGGGTTTTAAAAAAACTTGACCCGTTTTTTTCATGCTGTATATATTACGGGCGTTTTATGAGTCGGGTCAGCATTATCATCCCTAATCTGAACGGAGAGAATCTTCTTCCCATCTGCCTCGAATCACTGAGGGCACCTATTGTCGGGCATAAGACGTATCACTTTCTAAAAAGAGTCTGCCTCAATTTCTACAAGGTGCGGACCATATACTTTCTGGCCGGTATTCTTTCCGCCTACCTGAATCTGCCCTACGCGCTGAAAGAGAGAAGGAAGATCCAGGCCTCCCGGAAGGTCTCAATAGACTATCTCGATTCCATCATGGACAAGGACTTCCTTTAAAAATTGAGGTCGGCCTGTTTCCGCGATCCGAGCTCCTTCACCCATTCAACAAGGCGCGGCGCACATGCCTGAACGGTGTATTCCCTGATCACCCTCTCTCTTCCCGCAACACCCATTTCCTTACGGAGGGTCGCGTTCTCGACGAGCAGAGACAGCTTCTTCACCCAGTCTTCCCTGGTTTCCGCCCAGAATCCGTTCACACCGGGTTCGACGACGTCTCTGTTAATCCCCACAGGAGTACATACGGCCGGCACACCGACAGCCAGATACTGGATGATCTTGAAGCCGCATTTACCCCGTGACCAAAGATCATCAAAAAGCGGCATCACCCCAATATCGAGTCCTCCCAGATACTCGACCTCACGATCAGAGCTCCACATGCGGCGTACCAGAGGGATGTCATTCGTTTCGATGAAGGTGTCACAGATAATCGTAAGGTAAGCGTGCTTATGCTTCCTTCCCAGTTCCTCCCACACATCCCTGTAACTCTCCATATAGTGGATGCTTCCATGGTCCCCGATCCAGCCGATATTCACGCGGCTATTCTCCGAGTAGTCCTTCTGTCGGTACCGCTCGATATCGATCGGCGTAGGAAGCGTTTTGACATGTTTACAGTACTTCTCCGCCTCCTCCCGGAGAAACTCGTTACCGGCAATAACGAGGTCGGTATTACGAGCCATCCGGCGAAAGCTTAGCCTCCTTCTGAGAGAATAAGGATTAGATGACAGGGAATTCTTGAACATGACTGCGTCGTCAAAATCGTAGACTATCTTTTTCCCAAGCCGCCTGAGGAAAATCAGTATGTAGGAGGGAAGCCTCTTGCGCTGGACAAAAATGAGGTCCGCTTCCCGCATGAGCCGCCGGTGGTGCCTCCACTCCGCTAAGCCCTCCGGGAACTGAATGACCCTTGTCTCCATGCCCGCCTGCTTGAAAAAAGGCAGGTACTGAAGAACTCTGTAGCGGCTCGCCGCAACACTGAATCCCTGGATAAGGAAAAGGATTTTCATGAATACATTTCTTTTCTGTTATTCAACTCACTCAACTCGTTCGACTTACTTAACTGCCCGGCCAGCAACCTCATAATAGACAGCCAGCGTCTCTTCCAGGTTCCTCTCGAGAGAATACCGTTCCATCCATGATCTCGCCACAGCGCCGGCCCGCGACCTCCTCTCTTCGTCGATATAGAATGAAATGGCTTCTGCGAGCTCTGAAGCACTTCCCGGGTCATTGATCACCCATCCACCCTCTCTTGAGGCGATAGCATCGGCCGCGCCGTTGAAGCGCGAGGTCACCACAGGCAAGCCGCTCGCCAGTGCTTCGAGGACGGTAAGAGAACAAGAGTCGTAGAACGTGGGATGGACATAAATATCCGCGGCGGCATAGCATTGCTCCATGCCTTCCAGAGCGCCCGGGAAGAGAACGTTTTCCGAGACGCCGAGACGTCCGGAAAGTGCCTTGTAGCGGTGGACATGTCCTCGTCCGGCGACAAGCAGGCGAAAATCGTAACCGGGGAAGTTACATTTCAACGAGGCAAGCGCCTTGATCAATGTCTCCAGCCCCTTCAGCCGGTAGTTGTTGCCGGCAAACAGCAAAAGGATCACGCGGTCGTCAGTGATGCCCAGTTCGGTTCGTTTCTTCTCTCTGTAAAGGCTTCGGTTCCGCGGGTTAAACCGGTCGAGATCGACAGCGTTGAAAACAACGGAAATCTTCTCTTCAGGAAAATGATAGTGCTCGATGATATCACGTTTAACCATCGTCGAAATGGCAATGACCTTCTTCAGGTTCTCGCTTTCATAGAGACGCTGTTGAAGACCGACTTCGAGGTAATGACGGACCGAAGCGTACCTCTTCAGGTATTTGAAAGCGTAGTAAATCGGATTGTTGATGGAAGCAAATTCCTGCTTCAGGTACGCCCGCTCCACCCCACCGTGGGGGTTCAACACGTTTACCATACGGCTTTGGGCAACGCCGTGTATCACATCAAAATCTTGATCCTTCAGCATGCGCGCCGAATTGCGCCAGAACGACACGATGCGCAGCCAACGCGGATATTTCCGGATCGGTATCAGATGGACGCGGTAAGGAAGCCCCTCATAGCGGTCCTCCACTTCCGTGGCAAAGACATGCACCTCATGTCCTCTTTTCGCCAGGGCCTCCGAGAGAAAAGAGAAATATCTTTCACCGCCGCGGGAAGGAAGGAACTTGTCGAGAAGGAGAGCTATCTTTAAAGGCTTTTTTTCGTCTGTCTTCATCTACCCTATAAATGGCGAAACCCGTTAGCCTTGCAAGTATGACAAATTGTGGGGCTTTTTTCAACCTTGTTGAGCACCTCCTTTCTGGCCGAGATATATTCATCGTTGTTCCATATGGCAGCAAAAGGCCGCTGCAGGACATTCCCGAAGCTGTGTTCATCTCCGTAAACGGAACAGCAGGGAAAGACCTTTCCATCCCAGTTGATTACCGATGTTGTCCAGAGGTCCCTGCACGCCGTCTCCTTCGCTTTTTCATTTTTCTCCATATCAAAAGGGCAGAACCGGGGATCTGTGGGAATCCATTCTCCATCCCGTTCTATGGATGTCCGGGCTGTCTCCAGTATCTCCCTGGCCATGTCTGTCCTCATGCGGTCGATAAAAAGCTCGACGCCCAGTTCCCGCGCCAGGTCTTCAATCTTCGCCACCTCGTGCTGATTGTGCCTGAACACATGGAACAGTAGTTTCAGACGCGTATAGTTGTTCTTCAGTTCCTTCTTTGCTTCAAGAAGCCGCCTGATATTCGTAATCAGCAGCCTGAAGTCTCCGCCTCTCCTGTAAGCGGCATAGGTTTCCGGACTTGCTCCGTCACACGAGATGAACACCTTTTCGAGACGGGACGCCATAAGGTCTTCGGCCAGCCCCTCTTCAAGGACGGTCAGATTGGTGCTGATGGATACCGGAATTCTCCGGTCCTTTGCGTAAGATATCATGGCCACTAGATCACGGTGCAATAACGGTTCTCCCCAATTGTGAAGTTCGAGATGGGTAAGGAAAGGCGCTAAAGTGTCGATTACTTTTCTGTAGTCTTCTATCTTCATAAAGCCCCTGCTGGCGGACCTATCTCCTCTGCCCGTAGGACAAAGAGGGCATCTGAGATTGCAGATATTGCCGATATCGATGGTGAGGCGGGACGGATAGTAGCAGAGCCGGGAATGTCCCAATGCGACCTGCACTGTTTGGAGGGCCAGGTTGAATAACCGGCGGCCGGTGAACGTCTGCCGGAAGAAAAGAAGCTTGTTGCGCAAGCGTTCGAGATTCACCCCCGTTCTCCCGCCCCTCATTTAAGCAATATGGTAATCGATGAGCGTATTGTCGAGAGCGGCCGGGGACCACGGCAAAACGAATGCCTGACCGCGGCATCAAAGGCAGTGCCTCAAAGCATAACGTTGAAATTATGCTCAAAAGTATCATTCAACTTAATCATTGAGTAGCGAATATGTCTTTTCTGAAGAATAGGTTGCGGTTTTAATGAAAGGCCGTGACGAGGAGACGGAGCATTGTCCGCTCTCTCACTTTCTCTTCCCCATGGCGAGGATTTTTTCGTAGAAATTTATCAGTTTTTTCGCCTGAGTCTCGTAATTCCACTCTTCGACTGCTATTTTCCGGGCGGCTTCGCCAAGCCTCGCTCTCAAGCCCTCGTCGGAAAGCACCCGGGCCATCCTGTCCGCCAGCTTATGCTCGTCGCTGACCACATAACCGCTCACGCCATCCTTCACGAGCTCCGGCAACATCCCCCGATCCGACACAATGGCCGGCCTTCCCATGCCCATCACCTCCCGGAGGGCCCGTGCCGTTCCATCGCTGCCCGCCCTCATCATCAAAAAGAGATCAAAGGTGGAAATCATGGAAAAATAGTCGTCTGTACGGTAGCCGGCGAGGATCACGTCCTTTTCAAGACCAAGGGCGGCGAGGGGCTTCTTGATGCTCTCTTCGATCTGTGAGCTTCTACCCACGATCACGAGCTTTACCTTGGCCACGTGCTCCCTCAACAGCTTGAAACCCTTGAGGATCACGTCATATCCCCTGTCCGGCTTCAGGCGGCCGATCACACCCACGACTTTTTCATCCGGTTCTATCCCGAGATCCTTTCTCAGGTCCGCGGTCGGCCCTGAATACATCCGCAGGCCGGGAGGGAGCATTACCGTACGTTCTTCCGGATAGCGAAAATTGTGTATGTCGGCCTGTCTTATTCGTTCTGCATATGCTGCCACGCCGTCGGTCCGGGCAAATAATCGGGCCATGGTCCAGTTCTTCTCAAGGCCGTCTCTCTTGTGATCCGTGCGGATTACAAGAGGTGCGTCACCCCGAAAAAGAAGAGAGACAACGGCGGTCGAATGGTCGTGGGAAAGGTGGGTATGGACAATGTCTATCCGTTGCTGCCGGACATAGCCGCCTAATGTCCTGAAATCGAAAAGCCAGTCTTTCAGCGAAAAATACCTGCTGAGCCTGAAGCCCTCAAAACCCTTGACCCGCCGTCTCTCGACCTCTTTGCCTACGGTCCTTTCGGGGAATTCGTCGAGCGGGGTCTTTCTGTAGGCAAGCGTGACGTCCAGTCCCTGCCGCGCCAACTCCTCGCAAAGCGAGACGACCGGTTCAGCAGGACCGGTCCACTTCCAGTCACTAAAAAGATGGAGACATCTCATCGGGAGTAAAATTTCCTGATGGCGGTCGATACCTCCACCGCCTCTTCCTCCGTGAGACCCGGGTAAATTGGAAGGGAGAGAATCTCCGACGCCGCCTTCTCGGCCTCGGGGAATGCCCCCTTCTTGAAACCGAAGCGCTGGTACGCCTCCTGGAGATGGATCGGCGTGGGATAGTGAATGAGGCTTCCGATGCCGCGCGCCTTGAGGTAGTTGCCGAGATCTTCCCTGTCCCTGGTCCTTATGACAAAAAGGTGATAGACATGGCGTGCCCAGGGCTTCTCCACCGGAAGACCGACCGGCGTTTCGTTCTCAAGGTCCCAGCGGTAAATGTCGGCGAGGTGACGCCTCTTTTCGTTGTCCGAATCAAGGCGGGACAGCTTGAAACTGAGGATTGCCGCCTGCAACTCGTCAAGCCGTGAATTGAACCCCTCAATCACATGGACATGCTTATCCGGCTGGCCGTAATTGCGGAGTCTGCATATCTGATCGTAGACGCTTCGGTCGGCCGTGACGATACCGCCTGCATCACCATAGGCACCAAGGTTTTTCGTCGGATAGAAACTGAAAGCAGCCGCTTTTCCGAAGGTTCCCACTTTTCGCCCTTTAAAAAGGGCGCCGTGAGCCTGACATGCATCCTCAAAGACGGTGACGTCGAACTGGCTGCACACATCGAGGATTTCATCCATCTGGCAAGGATGGCCGTACAGGTGGACCGGGATACACACCTTCACACCCTTCTCACGCCTGAGAACGTCCCTGAGGGCGCCGGGGTCCATGTTGCAGGTTTCCGGATCTATGTCGCAGAAAACGGGTATGATGCCATGGACGGAAAGGGCCATGACGGTCGCTACATAGGTGTTGGGCGTTGTTACTATCTTGTCACCCGGCTTCAGCCCGAGCCCCAGCCCACCGATACGGATTGCATCCGTGCCTGAACCCACCCCTGCGGCAAAGTGCACCCCGATGTAGCGGGCGAAGGCTTCCTCGAAGGCCTTCACCTCTTTCCCCAGTATGAATTCGCCGCTCCGGCATACCCTGTCGAATATCCCGGCCAGAGGTTCCTTTATCTCCCGGTACTCTCTTTCCAGATCGAATATCTTCACCATTATCGCCAGTACTCCTTCTTGTGGGTTCTGTAGAAATCGGCTGTCTTCCGTATGCCTTCCTCGAGGGGCGTCTTCGGTGCCCATCCGACGAGTCGTTTTATTTTCGATATGTCGGCATAGTAGTCTCCCGGTTCCACTTCTTTTCGTTCCTGGGTGAACTCGGTAAAATCGATCTTGCCGGAACCCACGACCTCGACAATCTTCCTTGCCAGCTCGTAAAAAGAGACGGGAACGCCGACACCGACATTAAAGACCTCTCCGTATGCGGCATCGTTTTCAGCCGTCATGAGCAGGCATCCAACAAGGTCTTCCACATAGAGAAAATCGCGGAGTATGCGGCCGTCGCCGAAGACCGGGATCGGATCATTGTCGAGCGCCTTTCTGATAAACCAGTTAAATACGCCGAATTCGTCATGGGCCATCTGGTGGCGGGGTCCGTATGTATTGGTTATGCGAAGGCATGTACCCCGGATGCCGAAGATGTCATCGTACACGAGTACCATTTTTTCCGCAGTGAGGTTGGTGACCGCATAGATGCCCTTCGGATTGGTCGGATGGTCCTCATCGACCGGCAGTTTGACGGTCGAGCCGTATTCCCCGCGGGTGCCTGCGAAGATCACCTTCGCCTCCCGGTTGTTGGCCTTCAGCGCCTCGAGGAGCACAAGGGTTCCCCTGCAGTTTATATCAAGGTCCTGGATGGGGTTCTTCATGCTGTCCACATGGTTCACCTGGCCCGCCAGATGGAAGATGTAGTCCTTCCCTTTGACCAGGTGGTTCATTGAAAGCTGGTTCCTCACATCCGAGAAATTGACCCTCACCCTGTCCTCTATCTCCCTGATATTGAAAAGGTTTCCTCCCTGCCTCGGCAACATGTTATCAAGGATGGTGACGCGTGCGCCAAGCCGGACGAGTTCAATCGCAAGGTTGCTGCCGATGAAGCCCAGTCCGCCTGTGATAAGAACGTTCTTGTCCTTAAACCTTTCCATTCTTTCTCTCCAGTTCCCACAGTCTTGCGTGCTTCATAAACACATAGTACATGGTTGAGGCCACGATGATCAGTCCGGGGACTCCGTCCAGGAATCCTGCCTTGAAGATGTAGTCCCTGAAAAAACGAAAGACGGGCCGGCCCAGCATGTTGAAGAGATGAAAGGTATGGCCGGAGGCGCGAAGGTCGTCGGCAAAGGCCCCTGAATAACGGTCGACCGTGCGTATCTGATGTGCTATATCGTTGTAGGGCGTGTGCATGTAGTAATTCTTCAGGCGACCCAGTTTGCCGTCAACATGGACTTTCGCGTGGATTCCGCCTTCCCATCTGCCTTTTTCCCTGCGGTACAGCCTGATCTCGTGATCGGGATACCAGCCCCCGTGAGCGATTACCCTTCCGAGATAGAAGTTCTTCCGGTTCACCATGAACCCGTCGTACTCGGTCCCTTCAGTCACTATCCGCGCTATCTCTTGCTTTATCTCCGCAGTAAGCCACTCATCGGCATCTATAAAGAGGACCCACGGAAAAGTGCAGAGACTCTGGGCATATCCGTATTTCTCGGCCTGATTCGTCGTCATGAGCTGATAGAGCCGGTCGGTATATTTTGAAATGATCCCCTTTGCGCCGTCCGTGCTTTCCGAATCTACCACGACGATTTCAGAGGCCCAATCCGCGACGCTCGCAAGCGCCTTTTCAATGGTCGCCCCGTTGTTGTAAGTGATCATATACACCGAGAGAGGGATCCTCATTGCTGCTGGTCCAGTTGCCTCACCAATTCGATAATGTCGGTGGTCGAATGGTTTTTCGGGTCGCCCACGATCGCGATCTCGCCGCCGTACGATCGGACAATCTCCCTCTCGGGCACTGTTTCGGCCGTATAATCGGTTCCTTTCGCATGAATATCAGGCTTGAGCTCGCGCAGAAGATGCTCCACGGTCGGCTCCCTGAAGGCAACCACGTAATCCACGTCCCTGATTGAACAAAGAATCTCGATCCTTTCTGCCAGCGGCGTGATTACGGCGCTCCTCTTGCCGAGGCTCACCACAGAGGAATCGTCGTTGACCGCAACGACAAGTATGTCTCCCAAAGCCCTCGCCGCCCTCAGATACCGTATGTGGCCGACGTGGAGAAGATCGAAGCAGCCATTGCCGAACACTATCTTCTTCCCGCGCTGCCTTTCCTGCTCTATTATGCTCTTGAGATGCCCGATGTCACGAATCCAATGACCCATTTTCCTCAATCACCTTTCTAAGCTCATCAACCGTAACCACTGCCGTGCCCCGCTTCATTACCACGACCCCGGCCGCGCAATTGGCTATACGGCAAGCAGTATAAAGATCCGCTCCGGAGGCAAGGGCAAGGGTTACCGCTGCTGCTACGGTATCTCCCGCACCCGTCACATCGGCAATCTCGTCGCTGCCGGAGATGGGGATGTGATAAATCGCCCCATCTCTCAGAAAGAGGCTCATCCCTTTGTTCCCCCTCGTTATGAGCAGTCCCTGCACTTCCATGGAAGCAATGATCTGCCTCCCCACCTCTTCCACGTCCTGACCCTCGTCAATGCCGGAAAGGGCGTAAGCCTCTGATTCGTTCGGCGTGATAAGGGTAATCCCTCTGAAATTCTTAAGATTGTACCGAGAATCCCCGACAACGATCTTCTCCCTCGCCACGTCGATGGCAAACGCCATCATGTCGCGGTCAATAAGCCCGTATTCGTAGTCAGAGAGCACGATGGCATCGACATGGGGCGCTATTTCGATGAGCTTCTGTTTCAACTGCGCCCGCACGTCATCAGGATAGGGTCCCTCAATCTCACGGTCGATCCTTATAACCTGCTGCTTGGAAGTGTGCGTATCACCAGCCAGTATCCTCGTTTTTGTCACCGTTCTCCCATCGTGGCGGATAATGCCTTCAAGGTTTGCATTCTTCTGAAGGGAGAAGTGCGCCACCAGCCTATCGCCCGCCTCGTCGCGCCCTATACAGCCGATCGGGAAGACATGTGCCCCGAGCGCCAGAAGGTTGTTCACCGTG